>CAIZPE010000033.1 GCA_903934795.1 uncultured bacterium
AATCCGAGGGCGGCGCCGCGCATGTGGTGGCCATGGATGTCACCAGTCTCGCCAGCGTGCAGGCCGCGGTCGCGCAGGCGCAGGCCGAGGTCGGTCCGATCGATGTGCTGGTCAACAACTCCGGAGTGAGCAACACCCGCAAGCTGCTCGATGTGTCCGAGGAAGACTACGACTTCATCTTCGACACCAACACCCGCGGCGCCTTCTTCGTGGCCCAGGCGGTGGCTCGCGGCATGGTCGAGCGCGCCCGCGCCACGCCGCCCGATCGCGACCCGCCGCAGGCCCGCATCATCAACATCGCCTCGATGGCCGGCCTGAAGGTGCTCTCGCAGATCGGCGTCTACTGCATGAGCAAGGCCGCGGTGGTGCAGATGACCAAGGCCATGGCGCTCGAGTGGGGCCGTTTCGGCATCAATGTGAATGCGATCTGCCCGGGCTACATCGTCACCGAGCTCAACGAGTCCCACTGGGAGACCGAGGGCGGCCGCAAGCTGGTGCAGATGCTGCCGCGCAAGCGCCTGGGGCAGCCCGAAGACCTCGATGGCCTGGTGCTGCTGCTCGCTTCGGAGCGCTCGGGCTTCGTGAATGGCGCGATCATCGCCGCCGACGACGGCTTCTCGCTCTGAGGCGGCGCCCGCGCCGGGGCGCTGCTCACCGGCGCCTCGGGCGGTCGCCCGGTGGCCCGTTCAGGGCTCGAGTTCGTCGTCGCTGTTCTGGCGGCGCATGATCGCCTGACGCATGCGCCGCAGCGCCAGCGCCACCGCCACCCCGATCGGCAGCACCGCGATGCCGCTGGCGGTCTCGGGGTCGATCGCCAGACCGGCGCTGGCGGCCCCCTTGGCCACATAGCCGAACAGGCCCACCGCGTAGTAGGTGATGGCGGCCACCGACAGGCCTTCCACCGTCTCCTGCAGACGCAGCTGCAGGCGCGCCCGCCGGTTCATGGCGGCGAGCATGGCCTGGTTCTGCGCTTCGCGCTCGATCTCGACCCGGGTGCGCAGCAGACTGCTCGCGCGCGACACGCGCTGCGCCGCGACCTCGATCCGGTTGCCCACGCTCTCGCACAGGGCCATCGCCGGCCCGAAGCGCCGGTCGAGGAAGCCGGTGAGGGTCTGCACGCCGCTCAGGTGCCGCTCGCGCAGCTCGCTGCCGCGCTGGCGCACCAGCGCGTGGTAGGCGCGCCCGGCCGAGAAGCGGAAGCTCGACTCGCCCGACAGCCGCTCGATCATGGCGGCCAGGTGGGTGACCTCGCCGAGCAGCTGCGGTTCGTCGGAGGGGCTGGCAGTCTCGAGGCGTTCGCCGAGCTCGGTGAGCTGGCGTTCGATGGTGTCGAGCTCGCCGGCCACCGCGCGGGCGATCGGGAACGCGAGCATGGCCATCATGCGATACATCTCGATGTCGAGCAGGCGCTGCACCTCGCGGCCGGTGTGCGCCGGGCTGGTGTTGACGTCGAGCATGAGGAACCGGGTGTAGCCCTGCGCGTCGAGCTGAAGGTCGGTGAAGACCAGCGCGCTGGCATCGGCCACCATCGCGGCGATCAGGCTGTCGCCGTCGAAGGCGAGTGGCGGCGGCAGCCGCTGGGAATCATCGGTGGCAGGTCCGAGCACGGTGACATGCGCGGCGGCGATGCACTCGCCGGGCAGCGAGGCCACCCAGCCCTCGGGCAGGGCGTCGAGCGCGGGCTGCGCGAACGGGTTGGCGGCGTCGGCGCCGGCGCGATAGACCGTGTAGTCATCGAACTCGCCGTGCCGTTCCCACTTCAGCCGGAAGGCGCCGAAGTCGCCGAAGAAATGCCCCTGGCTGGCCGTGGGCTCGGGCAGCCGGTAGTCGCGGCACAGGTCGCGCAGCCGCTCCAGCGGGTCGGGCCCGCCGGCGTTGCGCAGCAGCGCGAACATCGAGACCCGATGCGGGCCGTGGAGCGGCGGCCGCGGCCGCGCGTGCAGCTCGTTGTGCAGCAGCAGCCGCTGCGGGTGGGTCTTCATGGCGCGGGCGGTGCGCCGCCGCCGCTCAGGCCGCCGCCCGGGCAGCGGAGGTGTCGAGCGGACAGCCGGTGCGTGACACCACCTCGGCCACGCTCACCTCGGGCGCAAGCTCGATCAGCCTGAGCCCCGCGGGGGTGACCTCGATCACGCCGAGGTCGGTGATGATCAGGTTGACCACGCCCAGACCGGTCAGCGGCAGATTGCACTCGGTCAGGATCTTGAGGTCTTCACCGCCATCCTTGCGACGCGCGGTGTGCTCCATCAGGACGATGACCCGGCCCACGCCCGCCACCAGGTCCATGGCGCCGCCCATGCCCTTGACCATCTTGCCGGGGATCATCCAGTTGGCGAGGTCGCCCTTCTGGCTCACCTGCATGGCACCGAGCACGGCGAGGTTGATCTTGCCGGCGCGGATCATGGCGAAGGAGTCGGCGCTCGAGAAGATCGACGAGCCGGGCAGGGTGGTGACGGTCTGCTTGCCGGCATTGATCAGGTCGGGGTCGACCTCGGCCTCGGTGGGGAACGGTCCGATGCCGAGCAGGCCGTTCTCGGACTGCAGCCAGACCTCCATGCCGGCGGGCACATGGTTGGCCACCAGCGTGGGCAGGCCGATGCCGAGGTTGACGTAGTAGCCGTCGCGCAGTTCCTGGGCCGCACGGGCGGCCATCTGGTCTCGGGTCCAGGGCATGAGGGTCTCCTGCGGGTCAGCCAGCGCGCACGGTGCGCTGCTCGATGCGCTTTTCGGGCGCGGGGTTGTGGACCAGCCGGTGCACATAGATGCCCGGCAGGTGGATGTGATCGGGGTCGAGCTCGCCGGTGGGCACGATCACCTCGGCCTCGGCGATGGTCATCCGCCCGGCCATGGCCACATTGGGATTGAAGTTGCGCGCGGTGCGCCGGAACACGAGGTTGCCGGCGTGATCGGCCTTCCAGGCCTTGACCAGCGAGACATCGGGCACCAGCGCGCGCTCCATCACGTAGGTGTGGCCGTCGAACTCGCGCAGTTCCTTGCCCTGCGCCACCACCGTGCCCACCCCGGTGCGGGTGAAGAAGGCCGGGATGCCGGCGCCGCCGGCGCGCAGCTTCTCGGCCAGGGTGCCCTGCGGGGTGAATTCGAGCTCGAGTTCGCCGGCGAGGTACTGGCGCTCGAATTCCTTGTTCTCGCCCACATACGACGCGATCATCTTGCGCACCTGCCGGGTGGCCAGCAGCATGCCCAGCCCGAAGCCATCGACGCCGGCGTTGTTGGAGATGCAGGTGAGGTTGCGCACCCCGCTGTCACGCAGCGCGGCGATCAGGGCCTCGGGGATGCCGCACAGGCCGAAGCCGCCGACCGCGATGGTCTGGCCATCGCGCACGACATCGGCCAGGGCGGCGGCGGCGCCGGAATGGAGCTTGCTCATCGGGGAATCCTTGCGGGCCGGGCGGCTTGCGCCGGCGGGTTCTCGGGTGGGGCTGACCTGGGAATTATAGCCGTCGATGCTGCGCTGCCGCGAAACCGCGGCTGCCGTGCCCCCCTCCCCGGGACGCTATACTTCCCGTTTACCGGCTGCCCCTCATGACCAAATTCGTCTTCGTCACCGGCGGTGTCGTCTCTTCGCTCGGCAAGGGGATCGCCGCCGCGTCGATGGCCGCGCTGCTCGAGTCCCGCGGCGTCCGGGTCACGCTGCTCAAGCTCGACCCCTACATCAACGTCGATCCGGGCACCATGAGCCCGTTCCAGCATGGCGAGGTCTTCGTCACCGCCGATGGCGCCGAGACCGACCTCGACCTCGGCCACTACGAGCGTTTCGTCAACGCCACCATGCGCCGCTGGAACAACTTCACCACCGGCCAGATCTACGACTCGGTCATCCGCAAGGAACGCCGTGGCGAGTACCTCGGCCGCACGGTGCAGGTCATTCCGCACATCACCAACGAGATCCAGGCCTTCATCGAGCGCGGTGCCGGCGTGGGCACACCCGACGCCGCCGAGGTCGCGATCGTCGAGATCGGCGGCACGGTGGGCGACATCGAGTCGCTGCCCTTCCTCGAGGCGGTGCGCCAGATGAGCCTGAAGCTCGGCCGCGGCAACTACTGCTTTGCGCATCTCACCCTGGTGCCGTTCATCGCCTCGGCCGGCGAGCTCAAGACCAAGCCCACCCAGCACTCGGTGCAGAAGCTGCGCGAGATCGGCATCCAGGCCGATCTGCTGCTGTGCCGCGCCGACCGCCGCATCCCCGACGACGAGCGCGCCAAGATCTCGCTGTTCTCCAATGTGCAACTGGACAGCGTGATCTCGGTCTGGGACGCCGACAGCATCTACAAGATCCCGCGCATGCTGCACGACCAGCAGGTCGATGACCTGCTCTGCGAGATCCTGCGCCTGGACCGCCCCCCGGCCGATCTCGCCCTCTGGGACCGGCTGGTGCACGACCTCGAGCATCCGCAGGGCGAGGTGCGCATCGCGATGGTCGGCAAGTACGTCGACCTCACCGAGTCGTACAAGTCGCTCACCGAGGCCCTGATCCATGCCGGCATCCACACCCACAGCCGGGTGCGGATCGACTACATCGACAGCGAGCAGATCGAGCGCGACGGGCCTCAGGCCCTGGCCGCTTTCGATGCCATCCTGGTGCCGGGCGGCTTCGGGCGGCGCGGGGTCGAGGGCAAGATCCGCGCGATCCGCTTCGCGCGCGAGAATCGCCTGCCCTACCTGGGCATCTGCCTGGGCATGCAGCTGGCGGTCATCGAGTTCGCCCGGCATGTCTGCGGTCTCGAGGGCGCCAACAGCACCGAGTTCGATCCCGACAGCCCGCATCCGGTGGTGGCGCTGATCACCGAGTGGCTCGACCGCGAGGGCCGCATCGAGCGTCGCGACAACGCTTCCGACATGGGCGGCACCATGCGCCTGGGTGCGCAGCGCTGCCCGGTCGATGCCGGGACCATCGCGCACACCATCTACGGCGACGCGGTCAACGAGCGCCACCGGCACCGCTACGAGGTCAACAACATCTATGTCCCGCAGCTGCTGCGCGCCGGCCTGCGGGTGTCGGCCCGCACGCCCACCGAGGGGCTCACCGAGATGATCGAGCTCCCCTTGCAGGGGCCGCTTGGCCATCCCTGGTTCGTGGGCGTGCAGTTCCACCCCGAGTTCACCTCCACGCCCCGTGCCGGCCATCCGCTGTTCAGCGCCTTCGTGCGCGCGGCGCTGCAGCGGGCGGCCAGCCGTCCGGCGGCGGAGGCGTCTTGAGGCTCGCCGGCCTCGAGGTCGGGCTCGACCGCCCGCTCTTCCTGATCGCGGGCCCGTGCGTGATCGAATCGCGCGAGCTCGCCATGGAAACCGCCGGCCGTCTGCGCGAGATCACCGCCGCGCTGGGCATCGGCTTCATCTACAAGTCGTCCTTCGACAAGGCCAACCGCAGCTCCGGCGCCTCGTTCCGCGGGCCGGGCATGGCGCAGGGCCTGAAGATCCTGTCCGATGTGCGCGCGGCCATCGGCGTGCCAGTGCTCACCGATGTCCACGACGAGGCGCAGATCCCCGAGGTGGCTGCTGCGGTCGATGTCCTGCAGACCCCGGCCTTCCTGTGCCGGCAGACCGACTTCATCCGTGCGGTGGCCGCCAGCGGCCGGCCGGTGAACATCAAGAAGGGGCAGTTCCTCGCCCCGGGCGACATGGTCCATGTGGTGACCAAGGCGCGCGAGGCGGCCCGCGAGGCCGTCGGCCCGCAGGGTAATGCCGACACCATCATGGTCTGCGAGCGCGGCGCTTCCTTCGGCTACAACAACCTGGTGTCGGACATGCGTTCGCTCGCCATCCTGCGCCAGACCGGCTGCCCGGTGGTGTTCGATGCCACCCACTCGGTGCAGCTGCCGGGTGGCCAGGGCGCGTCCTCGGGCGGTCAGCGCGAGTTCGTGCCGGTGCTGGCGCGGGCCGCGGTGGCCGCCGGCGTGGCCGGACTGTTCATGGAAACCCATCCCGATCCCGCCCGGGCGCTCTCCGACGGGCCCAATGCCTGGCCGCTGCCCTGGCTGGCCGAACTGCTGTCCACCCTTGTCGAGCTCGATGCCGCGGTCAAGCGGGCGGGCTTTCCGGAGCATCGCCAATGGCCGCCTATCTGATCGCCGACGTCAAGGTCACCGACCCCGAGCAGTACAAGCAGTACCAGGCGCTCTCGCCCGGGGCCATCGCCGCCGCCGGCGGCGAGTTCGTGGTGCGGGGCGGGCGCCACGAGGTGCTCGAGGGCACCTGGACCCCGAATCGTATGGTGGTCGCCCGATTCCCCACCTTCGAGCAGGCCCGGGCCTTCTACGACTCCGCGCTCTACCTCGAGGCGCGCGCCCGTCGGGCCGGTGCCACCGAGTTCTTCAACATGGTCATCGTCGAGGGCGTCTGAGCCCTCCGCCGGCGCGCGTCGCCGTCCCGCATTCCCATCCGTCTCCTGAAGGACCCCAGCCATGAGTTCCATCGTCGACATCATCGGGCGCGAGGTGCTCGATTCCCGCGGCAATCCCACCGTCGAGTGCGATGTGCTGCTCGAATCGGGCGTGATGGGCCGCGCCGCCGTGCCCTCGGGTGCGTCCACCGGTTCGCGCGAGGCGATCGAGCTGCGCGACGGTGATCGTTCCCGCTACCTCGGCAAGGGTGTGCTGCAGGCGGTCGAGAACATCAACACCGAGATCTCCGAGGCCCTGATGGGTCTGGACGCCACCGAGCAGGCCTACATCGACCGCACCCTGATCGAGCTCGACGGCACCGAGAACAAGTCGCGCCTGGGCGCCAACGCCACGCTGGCGGTGTCGATGGCGGTGGCCAAGGCCGCGGCCGAGGAGTCTGGCCTGCAGCTCTACCGCTACTTCGGCGGCTCGGGCGCCATGGCGCTGCCGGTGCCCATGATGAATGTCATCAACGGCGGCGCCCACGCCAACAACTCCCTCGACCTGCAGGAGTTCATGATCATCCCGGTGGGGGCGCCGAGCTTTCGCGAGTCGGTGCGCCAGGGCGCCGAGGTGTTCCACGCGCTCAAGAAACTGCTGCACGACCGCGGCATGTCCACCGCGGTGGGCGACGAGGGTGGCTTTGCGCCCAGCGTCGAGAACCACGAGGCGGCCATCCAGATGATCCTGCAGGCGATCGAGGCTGCCGGCTACGAGCCGGGGCGTCAGATTGCGCTCGGCCTCGACTGCGCGGCCTCGGAGTTCTTCCGCGAGGGCCGCTACCACCTCGAGGGCGAGGGCCTGGTGCTGGCGCCCGCCGATTTCACCAACCTGCTCGCGTCCTGGTGCGACAAGTACCCGATCATCTCGATCGAGGACGGCATGGCCGAGAACGACTGGGATGGCTGGAAGCATCTCACCGACACCCTGGGCGAGAAGGTGCAGCTGGTGGGTGACGATCTCTTCGTCACCAACACCCGCATCCTGCAGCAGGGCATCGACGAGGGCATCGCCAACTCGATCCTGATCAAGATCAACCAGATCGGCACGCTCACCGAGACCTTTGCGGCCATCGAGCTCGCCAAGCGCTACAACTACACCGCCGTGGTCTCGCATCGTTCCGGCGAGACCGAGGATGTCACCATCGCCGACATCGCGGTGGCGACCAATGCGCTGCAGATCAAGACCGGCTCGCTCTCGCGCACCGATCGCATCGCCAAGTACAACCAGCTGCTGCGCATCGAGGAAGACCTCGGTGATGTCGCCAGCTATCCCGGCCGCACCGCGTTCTACAACCTGCGCTGAGGCACGGCGCGCCCTCGTCCGTCAACCCGTCCGCGCCTCGCGCGGCTGGCTGCGCGCGCTGAAGGGCGGCTACAATCCGCGACATGGCGTCCATTCCTGCTGCGCTCGCCTCACCGCACCCCCGGCGTGCGCTCGCGCTCGTGCTCGGCGCGCTGCTGCTGCTCATCCAGTATCCGCTGTGGCTGGGCAAGGGCGGCTGGCTGCGGGTCTGGGAACTCGATCGTCAGCACCAGACGCAGCTGCAGGGCAATCAGCGGCTGGTCGAACGCAACACCGCGCTCGAGAGCGAGGTCCGTGATCTGCGCCAGGGCATGCAGGCGGTCGAGGAGCGTGCCCGCTATGAGCTCGGCATGGTGCGCCCTGACGAGGTCTTCGTGCAGTTCAACGAGGTGGGCGGCGCATCGGGGGCACCCTCGGCCCCGGCCGCGCCCGGGCGGCGCGCCGAGCCCGATCGCGTGAAGACCGCAGCCGCCGTCCGCTGAGACCCGGGTTCGCCTGCCGGGCCCTCCTACTGTGCCTGACCGGGCGCCGAATGCGGCTCGGCGCCCGTGAACAGGGCCGCGCAGTCTACTGCGTCAAAGCCGTAGCCCAGGTTGCAGAATTCGCAGCGCACGGCCACCGAGCCATGCTCGGTGATGATCGAGGCCACTTCGGCTTCGCCCAGCATGCGCAGCATCGAGGCCACCTTCTCACGGCTGCAGGTGCAGGCGAAACGGCAGGCGCGCTGATCGAAGCCGTGCAGCGGCTCCTGCCAGAACAGCCGGTGCAGCACCTGCCCCGCCGGCAGTTCCAGCAGCTCCGGCGAGCGCAGGGTGTCAGCCAGACGGCACAGCCGGTTCCAGCCATCGGCATCGCCCGGCGCGCTCCGGCCGCCTTCCTCGGGCAGCCGTTGCAGCAGCAGGCCGGTGGCGCGCGAGCCGTCGGCCGCCAGCCAGAGCCGGGTGGGCACCTGCTCGGAGCGGCCCATGTAGTGTTCGAGCACCTGCGCCACCGAATCGCCCTCGAAGGGGACGATGCCCTGGTAGGGCTGGCGCGAGGGGCTGCGGGTGCGGGGATCGAGCGTGACCACGAAGCGGCCACGACCCTGGGCATTGACCAGATCGGCCAGCCGCGCGTTCTCGGGCACCACCGCGCCCTCGCGGATCTTGACCGTGGCCCGGAATCCGCCGGTGGCATCGCACTCGACCACCAGCAGCGCCACCGGCCCGTCGCCATGGATCTGCAGCACCAGCATGCCGTCGAACTTCAGGCTGGCGGCCAGCAGCAGCGCCGCCGCCGAGAGCTCGCCCAGGCAGTCACGCACGCAGGCCGGCAGATCGTGGCGTTCGACCACCGCGCGCCAGGCGCTGTCGAGCGAGACGATCTCGCCGCGCACCGGCGCCCCGCGCAGCAGGAAGCGGTTCAGGCTGTCGGGCCCGGCATCCATGGCGGCGCGCCTCAGCCGATCCGCTTCAGGCGCTCGCGGAACAGGCGCGCGCGCTCGACATAGGACTTCGCGCCGCGCTGGAAGGCCTCGACATCGGCATCGGAGAGCTCGCGCATCACCTTGGCCGGGGCACCCACCAGCAGGCAGCGATCGGGGAATACCTTGCCCTCGGGCACCAGCGCACCCGCGCCGATCACGCACTCGCGCCCGATCTGCGCGCCGTTGAGCACCACCGCATGCAGGCCGACCAGCGAGCGTTCGCCGATGGTGCAGCCATGCAGCATGGCCAGGTGGCCGATGGTGACCGAGGGACCGACGGTGAGCGGACGGCCGGGGTCGGTGTGCAGCACCGCGCCGTCCTGCACATTGCTGCCTTCGCCGATGGAGATCAGGTCGTTGTCGCCGCGCAGCACCGCGCCGAACCAGACGCTGCTGCGCGCGGCAAGGCGGACGCGGCCGATCACGCTGGCGTTCTCGGCCACCCAGGCGTCGGGGTGGATGTCGGGGACGAGATCGTCGAGCTGGAAGATGGCCATGAGGCGCGGGCGGCGGCGGGCGCCGGATCGAGTGGAAGGGTGTTCAGTGTACGGGATGCCCGTGGGCGTGCCGCGGTGGCCGCCAGCCATGCCGATGACCCTGCGCCGGGCTGCGGTGGCGGCAGTTCCTATAATCGGGGGATGTCAGATACCCCGTCACACAGCGCCGCGGCCTCCGATCCGTCCAGCCCGCTACCCGTGCCACCGTACCTCGCGCGTCGTCCCAGCGAGTCGCGCTGGATCAGCGCCCGGGGGCTGCGCCATCATCTTCGGGTGTGGGAGCCCGACCCATCTCGGCCCTGTGCGGGCGATCTCTGGATGCTGCACGGCTGGATGGATGTTTCGGCTTCCTTCCAGTTCCTGGTCGATGCCCTGGTCGGCAACTGGCGGGTATTCGCCCCCGACTGGCGCGGCTTCGGCCTGAGCGAGCGCCCGGCGGCCGACTGCTACTGGTTCGCCGACTACTTCGCCGACCTCGAGGCCCTGCTCGACCAGGTGGTCGGCGATGCGCCGGTGGATCTGATCGCCCACAGCATGGGCGGCAACGTCGCCATGATCTACGCCGGCGTGCGTCCGCAGCGGGTGCGCCGGCTGATCAATCTCGAGGGCATCGGCCTGCAGGGCGTGCCGGCCGAGCAGGCACCCGATCGCTACGCGCAGTGGCTCGACGAGCTGCGTGCCGGGGCGCGCATGCGCGACTACGAAAGCCTGGCCGCCGTGGCGGCGCGCCTGATGCAGACCAACCCCGGCCTGTCCGCCGACAAGGCCGGCTTTCTTGCCCGGCACTGGTCCTGCCCCACGCCCCAGGGCCGCTACGAGATCCTGGGCGACCCCGCCCACAAGCACGTGAACCCGGTGATCTACCGGGTGGACGAGATCACCGCCTGCTGGCAGCGCATTGCGGCGCCGGTGCTGCTGATCCTGGCCGGCCTGGTCGAGCCCCGGCGAGCCTTCCTGCATGCCGAGCCCTTCCAGCGCCGGCTGCGCGCAGTGCGCTCGCTCAGCACGCACACCCTGGAGGGTGCCGGGCACATGGTCCACCATGACCGGCCCGAGGCGCTTGCTCCCCTGATCGAGACCTTCCTCGCCCGTCCCCTCGCGCCGACGGGCGCGGTCACCGGAGTCCGGGCATGAACCGTCGCGATCCCTGGCGGATCAACGCCGACCTTCACTGCCACTCCTCGGTGTCGGACGGCACGCTCGAGCCCGAGGCCCTGGCTGCACGGGCGCACGCCCAGGGCGTGGAGCTGTTCTCGCTCACCGATCACGACGAGCTCGGCGGCCAGGAGCGCGCGGCCCGGGCGGCGCGTGCGCTGGGCATGGCGTATGTGCCAGGCGTGGAGATCTCGGTGACCTGGGCCGGCGAGACCATCCATGTGGTGGGGCTCGGGGTCGATCCCACCGACCGTGCGCTGCTCGAGGGCATCGCCCGCACCCGTGACGGCCGCGAGGAGCGCGCCCGCGAGATGGCCGAGAGCCTGGCCGCGGCGGGCATTCCCGGCGCCTTCGAGGGGGCGCTGCGCTATGTCGGCAACCCCGAGCTGATTTCGCGCACGCACTTCGCGCGCCATCTGGTCGAGTCGGGCCGGTGCAGCGATGTCGGCGAGGTGTTCCAGCGCTACCTCACCGAGGGCAAGCCGGGTTTCGTGCCGCACCGATGGGCGAAGCTGCCGCAGGCGGTGGGCTGGATCACCGCTGCCGGCGGCACCGCGGTGCTGGCCCATCCCGGCCGCTACCGTCTGTCCGAGACCGCGCTGTGGGCGCTGATCGAGGAGTTCCGCGAGTCGGGCGGCACCGCCATGGAGGTGGTCTGCGGCAGCCACACCCGCGACCAGTATGGCCGCTTCGCCACCCTCGCGCGCGAATTCGGGCTGCGTGCCTCGCGCGGTTCCGACTTCCACGATCCCGTCGAGAGCCGGGTCGAGCTCGGCTCGCTGCCGCCGCTGCCCGATGCCGTGGTGCCGGTCTGGTACGACTGGCCGGTGGCGCGCTGATACGGCGCCGCCATGACCCAGCGCTTCGTCGTCCACGCCGAGTCGCCGCAGCCGCGTCTGCTGCGTCAGGCTGCGCTGCTGCTGGGCGAGGGCGCGGTCATCGCCGTGCCCACCGATGCCTGCTACGTGCTTGCCTGCGGGCTCGCGCACAAACCGGCGGTCGACCGGCTGCGCGCCCTGCGCGGGCTCGATGACCGGCACCTGCTCACCCTGATCTGCCGCGACCTCTCCGAGGTGGGCCTCTATGCCCAGGTGGACAACCGCCGCTACCGCTTCCTGCGGGAATGGACGCCAGGCCCCTATACCTTCGTGCTACCGGCCACGCGCGAGCTGCCGCGGCGGCTGTGGCACCCGTCTCGTCGCACCATCGGCCTGCGGGTGCCCGACAGCCCGGTGATCGCCGGCCTGCTCGAGGCCCTGGGCGGACCGGTGCTGGGCACCAGCCTCATCCTGCCGGGCGACGACGATCCGCTGCACGAGGCCGACGAGATCCTTGATCGGCTGGGCAAGCGCATCGAGGCGGTGATCGATGCCGGCGGCCAGGGCCTGGTGCCCACCACGGTGGTCGACATGACCGGCGAGCAACCGATGGTCACCCGCATCGGCTGCGGCGCGGTGGATGGCCGCATCGAACTGGCCGCCGCCGACTGAGCGCGCGGGCGGGCTCGCCCGCAACCCGCCTTGCTATCATCGATGGGTCTTCCCCCTGACGCGCCGGCCACACCGTCGCGCCCATCCAGCCATGTTTCCCGAACTGGTCGTCTCCGGCATGCGCCCCACCGGCGCGCTGCACCTGGGCCACTACCACGGCGCCCTGAAGAACTGGGTCCGCCTGCAGGCCGAGCATCCCTGCTACTTCTTCGTGGCCGACTGGCACGCGCTCACCACCCACTACGACTCGCCCGAGGTGATCGAGGCCAGCGTCTGGGACATGGTCATCGACTGGCTCGCCGCCGGCGTCGATCCGGCCCGCTCCACGCTGTTCATCCAGAGCCGCGTGCCCGAGCATGCCGAGCTGCACCTGCTGCTGTCGATGTGCACGCCGCTGGGCTGGCTGGAACGGGTGCCCACCTACAAGGACCAGCAGGAAAAGCTCGCCGATCGCGATCTGGCCACCTATGGCTTCCTCGGCTATCCGCTGCTGCAGTCGGCCGACATCCTGGTCTATCGCGCGGCCTGGGTGCCGGTGGGCGAGGACCAGGTGCCGCATGTGGAGCTCACCCGCGAGGTGGCGCGCCGCTTCAACCACCTCTTCGGCCGCGAGCCCGGCCTGCAGGAGAAGGTCGAGGCCGCCATCCGCAAGCTCGGCGGCAAGGCCGGCAAGACCTATCAGGCGCTGCGTACCCGCTACCAGGAGCAGGGCGATGCCGCCGCGCTCGACGAGGGACGGGCGCTGCTGCAGGCGGCAGCCAGCCTCGGCCAGGATGATCGCGAGCGGCTCTCCGGCTGGCTCGAGGGCAGCCGCCGCATGATCCTTTCCGAGCCCCAGGCCCTGCTCACCGAGGCTTCCCGCATGCCCGGCGTGGACGGCCAGAAGATGAGCAAGAGCTACGGCAACGCGATCGCCATGCGCGAGGACCCGGCCTCGGTCACGCGCAAGATCCGCACCATGCCCACCGACCCGGCGCGGGTGCGGCGCACCGATGCCGGCGAGCCCGAGCGTTGCCCGGTGTGGCAGCTGCACCAGGTCTACTCGCCGGCCGACACCCGCGAGTGGGCTGCCGCGGGCTGCCGCAGCGCCGGCATCGGCTGCCTGGAATGCAAGCAGCCGGTGATCGATGCCGTGCTGCGCGAGCAGCAGGCCTTCCATGAACGCGCCCAGCCCTACCTCGACAACCCGGCGCTGGTGCGCGACATCATGGCCGACGGCTGCGAGCGGGCCCGCAAGGTGGCGTCCGAGACCATGCGCGATGTGCGTCAGGCCATGGGTCTGGCCTACCAGGGCAGCGCGACATGAGCGCGCCGCGGGTCTACACCGAGCGATTCGGCCAGGCCATGGCCTGGGCCCACACCGTGCACCTGGGGCACCTGCGCAAGGGCACCGATCTGCCGTATGTGTCGCACCTCATCTCCGTGGCCGCCCTGGTCATGGAGCATGGCGGCACCGAAGACGAGGCGATCGGCGCGCTGCTGCACGATGCCATCGAGGACCGTTCGGGCGACGACCCCGAGGGCATGAAGCGCGAGATCGCCGAGCGCTTCGGTGCGGCTGTGCTGGCGATCGTGGTCGGCTGCTCCGATGCCGAGTCGCAGACCGAGAAAGACCGCGAGAACGGCAACCGCGCGCTGTGGCAGTCCCGCAAGGACGCCTATGTGGCGCATCTGCGGGCGGCGCCCGCGCCGGTGCGCCTGGTGTCGATGTGCGACAAGCTGCATAACGCCCGCGCCATCCTGGCCGACTACCGCCGCATCGGCGAGCAGCTCTGGGCGCGCTTCAATGGTGGCCGCGAGGGCATGCTCTGGTACTACCGGGCGCTGATCGGTGCCTACCGCGAGGCCATGATCGCCGAGCAGCGGCCGGCCGACGCCCTGATGTGGTCGGTGCTGGCCGAGATCGAGCGTACCGTCGCGCAGTTCGAGTCGCTGGCCGCGGCCGCAACGCCGCGCTGATTCCGATACGGCCCGGCCGCCCGGCGCAGCGGTGGTCGGCGCTCGGGTTGCGCTCGGGCCGGCAGCGCGGCTGCGTTCCGGCAGACGGCCGGCTTGCGCTCAGGCTGGCGGTGCACCGCCCTCGCGTACCAGATGCATGCGGCGCACTTCGGGCAGCGTGGCCATAAAGCCGCTCAGCCGGCCGAAAGGCATGGGCTCGGCGATCAGCGTGCCCTGCATGCGATCGCACTGGAACGCGCGCAGGGCATTGAGTTCGTCGGCGGTTTCCACGCCTTCGGCGAGAATCTGCAGGCCGAGCCGGGCTCCCAGCGTGCTGATCGCCTGCACGATCGCCGAGTTGCCGCGGTCCTGGGGCAGGCCACGCAGGAATCCCTGGTCGATCTTCAGGCCATCGACGGGCAGGTCCTTCAGGTAGGCGAGCGAGGCGTAGCCGGTGCCGAAGTTGTCGATGATCACCCGCACCCCGAGCCGACGCAGCTCGGACATCACGGCCACCGTGCGTTCGGGCCGCTCGATGAACGCGCTCTCGGTGAGCTCGAGCTGCAGCAGCCGTGGCGGCAGACCGCGCTCGTTCATCATCTTGTTGAGCGAGCCGAGAAAGCCCTCCTCGGTGAACTGGCGGGCCGAGACATTCACCGAGACCACCGCATCGGGATGGGCCTGCAGCCCGATTTCCAGTCGGTCGTCGATGGCACGGCGCAGCGCCCACAGCCCGATCTCGCGGATCAGGTTGCTCTGCTCGGCGGCCGGCAGGAAGCGCTCGGGCCGCAGCAGGCCGAGCGTGGGATGCTGCCAGCGCAGCAGGGCCTCGAAGCCGGCCACCCGCCGGTCACTCACATCGAGGATGGGCTGGTAGTGCAGGTCGACCTCGCCACGCTGCATGGCCAGGGGCAGCTCGGCGGCGAGCTGCAGCTGCTCGCTGCGCTCGTCGGACATTGCCCCGGTGAAGAAGCGGATGTCGTTTCGGCCCTCCGACTTCACGCGGTACATGGCGCTGTCGGCGCACTTGATCAGCAGGGCGGCGTCGGCGCCGTCGTCGGGGTGGATGGCCACGCCGATGCTCGCCGACAGGAAGTAGGCGCGGTTGGACAGCACGAAGGGTTTCTCGACCGCTGACAGCACCCGCCGCGCGATGCGCTCGATCTCGGCGCGATCCGACAGCCGCGACAGCAGGATGACGAATTCGTCGCCGCCCATGCGGCCGGCCACATCCTGCCCGCGGATCGCGTCGCGCAGGCGCTGCGCGACCTCGATCAGCACCTGGTCGCCCACGGTGTGGCCGAGGGTGTCGTTGATGATCTTGTAGCGGTCGAGGTCGATGTAGAGCAGGGCCGTGGGCTCGCCCTGGGCGATGCGGGCCTGCAGCAGCTCGCCGATGGACACCCGGTTGGGCAGGCCGGTGAGCGCATCATGCAGCGACTGGTGGGTGAGCCGCCGCTCGGCCGCCTTGCGCTGCAGGTACAGCGACAGGTTGCTCGACACGATCGCCGCGGTCTGCTCGAGGAAGCGGCCCGCCTGCAGTGGCGCGGCCGACAGGCAGGCAAGCAGCGACCCCACGCGCCCGCCCTCCTGCAGCACCGGCACCAGCAGCATGGCGCGCGCCCCGAGCCGCTCGGCCTGAAAGAGCCGCGCGAGCAGCGGCTCCTGGGAAAGATCGCCCACCCAGCGGGCCTGGGTGCTGTCCCAGGGGCCGGGCTCGGTCTCGGCGCCGCTCAGGACCAGGGTGT
Organism: uncultured bacterium; assembly: GCA_903934795.1. Lineage (GTDB taxonomy): Bacteria > Pseudomonadota > Gammaproteobacteria > Burkholderiales > Burkholderiaceae_E > Quisquiliibacterium. Next base: position 15,997 of record CAIZPE010000033.1, read on the forward strand.
CGGGGAACTCCTGCACCATCTGTTCGAACGCGCGGCTGCCCCAGCATTCGCCGGGCACCGCGGGTGTGGCATCGTCGCCCGCCTGCCGGCGCAGGTGCACGCCGCCGATCCAGCCCATCAGGGTGCACAGCCGCGCCAGCGTGTCGGTGACCGCCCGCTCGGGGTCGTCCTGCTCGCGCACCAGTGCCGAAACCTCGCTCTCCAGGCGCAGCAGCAGCCGCTGCTGCTTCTCGTGGGTGATGTCGCGACCGATGCCGCGGTAGCCGATGAACTGCCCCGCCACCGAGACGATCGGGCGGCCGCTGATTGCCACGAAGCGCACCTGACCGCCCGGATCGATCATGGGGTACTCGAAGTCCTCGATCGCGGCGTGCGACTCGAGGCGTTCCCGCAGGCGCTGCCAGTCGGGCTGCTCGAAGGCCCGCGGTCCGGGGGGCGGCTCCCAGAGCGCGCGGCCGATCAGCGCCTGGCGCCAGGGCCCCAGGGCCATGCCCGCGCCCTCGGCGAGATACGACCAGCGGAACTGGCTGTCGGACTCCCAGACCCAGTCCGAGCTGAGCAGGGTGAGCTCGCGGAACTTCGCCTCGCTGGAGGCCAGGCGCCGCTGGATGGCCCGGATGGCGGTGATGTCCTGCACCACGCCGCCCAGGCGGCTGATCTCGCCGCCCGGCCCGCGCTCGGCCCGGGCGATCGAGCGGATCCAGACCGGATTGCCGGCGCGGCTGCGGTCGTGGCCCAGGAATCGGTACTCGATGCGCGCCTCTCCGCCGTAGCGCATGGCGCGGCGGTGGATCTCCTGCCAGCGCTCACGGTCGTCGCGGTGGATGAGGGCCACGAAGGCCGCGAGGGTCGGCTCCGGGCTGCCCTCGGGCCACTCGCAGACCCGGAAGCAGCCCGGACTCCAGGTGAGCGCGGCGCTGGTCTCCGCGGCGGTCAGCCGTTCGAGCGTCCAGGTGCCCGAGTGGGCGAGGCTCTCGGCCATCTGGTGACGATCGATCGTGACGCGCGATTCCTGCAGGGCGCGGGCGAGCCGCCGCTGGTGCCGGGCGTCGAAGACCAGGGCGAGCCCTGCAGCGGCTGCCGCCAGCGCCAGCGCGGCGAGCGCCGCCCAGGGCAGCAGCAGACCGGGCAGTGCGCCCAGGGCATGGGTCACGGCGATCATGCCGGCGCAGGCGGCGAGCACGCCCAGCGGCCAGAAGGCGAGCGCGAGCCGCGCCCGCCAGGCGAGGGCAGGGCGGGGATCGGTTTCGCTAGACTGTGGCAAGGCCATGCCGGTGTGGCTCGGAGGCGTCCATGTCGTCAGTCATCGCAGTATCCCACCACCACCCGTCCCAGGGCACGCCAAGTCCCTGGCTGGCCCGATGGATGGCGGCGCTGCCCCCCGGCGCGCGTGTGCTCGACCTCGCCTGCGGCGAAGGTCGCCATGTGTCGGCGGCGCTTGCCCGGGGCGCGCGGGTCACCGGCGTCGACCGTGATGCCCAGGCGCTCGCGGGCCTGCCCGCTGGCGCGGATCGGGTGCAGGCCGATCTCGAGGGCGCGCCCTGGCCGGCCGCGCTCGCTCCCCTGTCGGCCTGGGATGCCATCCTGGTGGCCAACTACCTGTTCCGGCCACGGCTCGATCTGCTGCCGGCCTGTCTCGCACCGGGCGGTCTTCTGGTCTACGAGACCTTCGCGCAGGGCAACGAGCGCTACGGGCGTCCGCGCAATCCCGATTTCCTGCTGCGGCCCGGCGAGCTCTTCGCGCTGTGCGAGCGCAGCGGGCTCGTCGTGCTCGCCTACGAGAGCGGCTGGCTTGCGCGTGGCACCGGCGCCCTGGTGCAGCGGGTGGCGGCAGTGCGTCCGCCCTTCGACCCCGAGCGCTTCCCGATCGGGTGAGGGGGCCGCGGCGGTTCCGGCGCCGGCCTCGGCTAGAATCGGGGTTTGGCCTGACCGGCCACTCCTCGCGGACCGACACCATGATCACTGGAAGCATCGTCGCCATCGTGACCCCGATGCACGAGGACGGCAGCCTCGACCTTGCCAGCTACCGCAAGCTGATCGACTGGCACATCGCCGAAGGCACCGCCGCCATCGTGGCGGTGGGCACCACCGGCGAGTCGCCCACGGTCGATGTCGACGAGCATCACGAGCTCATCCGCGTGGCGGTCGAGCAATGTGCGGGCCGGGTGCCCGTGATTGCCGGCGCCGGCGGCAAGTCCACGCGCGAGGCGGTCGAGCTCACCCGCTACTCGGCGAGCGTGGGCGCTGCGGCCACCCTGCAGGTGGTGCCCTATTACAACCGCCCCACCCAGGAGGGCATGTACCGGCACTTCCGTGCGGTGGCCGAGGCGGTCGACCTGCCGCAGATCCTCTACAACGTGCCCGGTCGCACCGTGGCCGATCTCTCCAACGACACCATCCTGCGCCTGGCGCAGGTGCCGGGCATCGTCGGCCTGAAGGACGCCACCGGCGACATGCCCCGGGCTGCTGACCTGCTTGCCCGCCTGCCCGAGCCGTTTGCGGTCTACAGCGGCAACGACGACTCGGCCCTCGCACTCATGGCGGTGGGGGGGCACGGCGTCATCTCCGTCACCGCCAATGTCGCGCCCGGCCCCATGGCCCGGCTGTGTGCGGCTGCGCTCGCCGGAGACTTCGCTGCCGCGCGCGCCATCAACCGACAGCTCATGGCGCTGCACATGAAGCTTTTTGTCGAAGCCAACCCCATTCCCGTGAAATGGGCCCTGGCCGAGATGGGCCGCATGCCGGCGGGCATCCGTCTGCCGCTTACGCCGCTGTCGGCGGGGCTGCAGCCGGTGGTGCGCCAGGCGCTCCAGGTCAGCGGGGTGATGCAGTGAAGCCGCTTGTCCGCCTGGCGCTGTGGGTGGCGGCACTGGCGCTCGCCGGCTGTTCGGCGCTCGACAATGCCACCCGGATCGACTACCGCTCGGCTGCCAAGCTGCCCAACCTCGAGGTGCCGCCTGACCTGGTCAGCCCGCGCTCCGATGACCGATTCGCGATCCCGTCGCGCGGCCAGCCCCAGACCCTGTCCGGCTTCCAGAGCGCCCGTCCGGAGCGCACCGCCGAGGGCCCGCGCGTGCTGCCCGCCGCCGACGGCGTGCGGGTGGAGCGCGCCGGCAACCGGCGCTGGCTGAGCGTGAACCTGCCGCCCGAGCGGGTCTATCCGCTGGTGCGCGAGTTCTGGCAGGAAAGCGGCTTCATCATCCAGAGCGAGATGCCGGAGGTGGGCATCCTCGAGACAGACTGGGCCGAGAACCGTGCCAAGCTCTCGCAGGACTTCATCCGCAACACCCTGGGCAAGGTGTTCGACAGCCTCTACTCCACCGGCGAGCGCGACAAGTTCCGCACCCGCCTGGAGAGCTCCGGGTCGGGCGCCACCGAGATCTTCATCACCCACCGCGGTCTGGTCGAGATCTACAAGGATACCCAGCGCTCCTCCACGGTCTGGACGCCGCGCCCCAGCGACCCCGAACTCGAGGCCGAGTTCCTCAGCCGCCTGATGGTCAAGCTCGGCGCCGACCAGCAGCGTGCGCGCCAGCAGGTGGCTGCAGCGCCCGCCGCAGCGCCGTCCCCTGCGGGTGCCGCCGAGGCCAGCGCCGCGCCGGCGCCTGCCGCGCGTGCCGTGCTCGTGGGCAGCGGCGATGAGCAGCGACTGCAGGTGGCCGCACCCTTCGATCGCGCCTGGCGGCAGGTGGGGCTCGCCCTGGACCGCGGCGCTTTCACCGTCGAGGACCGCGATCGCTCACAGGGGGTCTACTTCGTGCGCTACATCGACCCCGAGGTCGAGGCGAAGAACTCCAGCGGACAGGGCTGGTTTGCGCGCACCTTCAAGTTCGGCGACAGCCGGCCCACGTCGGCGCAGCAGTACCGCATCCGCGTGCAGGCCCAGGGCGAGGCGTCGATGGTCGGCGTGCAGCTGCGTGATGGTCAGCCGCCCCGCGCCGAGAACGATCGGCAAACCGCCAGCAAGATCCTCGCGTTGCTGCGCGAACAGCTGCAGTAGCGCCGGTCGGGTTCGGGCGCGCCCGCGGTGCGTTTCGCCAGCCTGGGCAGCGGCAGCGAGGGCAACGCGCTGCTGGTCGAGGCCGGTGGCGCGTCGCCCACCCGGATTCTCATCGACTGCGGCTTCGGCGTGCGCGAGGCACGCCGGCGTCTGGCGGGCCTGGGTCTGGCCATCGAGCAGATCGACGCGGTCTTCGTCACCCATGAGCACAGCGACCACATCGGCGGGGCGGCCCGCGTGGCGGTGGCCGCTGACGCGCCGCTGCACATGACCACCGGGACAGCGCTCGCAGGTCTGCCGCAGCCGCCCGCCGGCCTGCGGTTGCAGTGCCTCGATGCGCATCAGGTGCTGGAGGTGGCCGGTCTGCGCATCGAGCCGGTGCCGGTGCCGCACGATGCCCGGGAGCCGGTTCAGTTCGTCATCGACGACGGGCAGGCCCGGCTGGGGGTGCTCACCGATCTCGGCTGCGTGACTGCCCATGTGGTGCGCGCCATGAGCCGGCTGGATGCGCTGGTGCTCGAGTGCAATCACGACGCCGGGCTGCTGGCCGCCAGCGACTATCCCTGGTCGCTGAAGCGGCGCATCGCCGGTCCGTACGGGCACCTCGAGAACGGCGCCGCTGCGCAGTTGCTCGGCGCCCTCGACCAGAGCCGCCTGCGCACGGTGGTGGCTGCCCACCTCAGCCGCAGCAACAACCGGCCGGAACTCGCTCGAAGCGCCCTGGCGCCTGCCTGGGCGGGCGCCCGCCCCGAAGACATTCGCGTCGCCGACCAGGACAGCGGCATCGACTGGACCGAGGTCTGAGCCTGCGTTGCGCGTTGCCGCGTGCAGGCAAGAAAAAAGCCGGCTCGCGGCCGGCTTTTTTCAGGGGAAGCCGAATTACTTCTTGGCTTCGTCTTTGGCGGCGTCCTTGGCCGCATCCTTGGCGGCGTCGGCCGGCGCAGCGTCGGTCTTGGGCGCTTCGGCCGGGGCCGGAGCCGGGGCGGGGGCCGGGGCAGCAGCCGGGGCCGGCGCGGGGGCGGGGGCCGGCTCTTCCTTCTTGCCGCAAGCGGCGACGGCGACGGCGATCAGCGAGGCAACGAGAAGCGACTTGTTCATGACAGGATCCTTGTGCTGGGAAGGGAAATGGTTATTGGAGGAAACAGCTGCAGAAGGAACTCGGGAGCGATCTGCCGTGACACGCCGAAGGGCGCCAGTGAGACTGGCAGCGACGCGACGGTGATGCAGACCGATCCAAGTCAGCCGCCGATTGTATCAGCGGGTCGCGCAAGCGTGATGAAAATCACCCTGATCCGCACCATGACTGTGCGGATCAGGCCACACTTTGCCGGCGCAATCGCGGCTAGAGCCCGAGCGTGGTGGCCGGCAAGGCGTCACCGGACTCATCCCAGATGGCCCCGAGCCGCTTGCGCTGGCCGTCGGTGGCGCTGGGCATGGCAATCACCAGGCGGCCCATCCGGCTGTCGCGGTGCGGCTTGCGCACCAGGTGCTGATCGTCGGCCAGCAGGACCGACTCCTCGAGCAGCAGCGATTCAGGAAAGACCCTGACCTGGATCCGGGCGCTGTGCAGGCGCTGCAGGCGCAGGAAGCGATCGGCCTGCCGGTGAAGGAAGTCGGGGTTGCCCACCAGCAGTTTCAGCCTTGCTCCGCGTGCCAGCGCGCTTTGCAGGGCGCGGGCACCGGTGGCATCGTGGATCGGCCAGCTCGAGAAATCGGGGTCGAGCAGCCAGATCTCGCGGCGTGCCAGGGCCAGCACCGACAGCACCGCCTCCTGAAAGCCGCTGCGGCCCTCGAAAGCCCGTTCCTGGGGTTCCTGCATGGCGATCAGTCCAGACGCGCGCCGGAAGCCTTCACGGCGCGTTCCCAGCGCGGCAGCTCGGCACGCAGGAAGCGGCCGAAGGCCTCGGGCCCGAGGAAGGCCGGCTCGGCGCCCTGCTGCATCATTCGCGATCGCACCTCCGGGCTGTCGAGCGTCTGCTGCAGGGCCTGGGCCACTCGGGCAAGCGTCTCCGGCGGCGTGCCGGCGGGAGCGAGCAGGCCGTAGAAGCCCACCACCTCGAAGTCCTTCAGGCCGGACTCGATCAGCGTGGGCACCTCGGGCAGCGCGGGGCTGCGCTCGCGGCTGGTGACCCCCAGGGCCCGCACCTTGCCCTGGCGCACATAGGCTGTCACCTGCGGCACGGATTCCGCCATGAACTGCGCATGCCCGGCGAGCACATCGGCGAAGGCCGGCGCGCTGCCCCGGTACGGCAGGTGGACCATGAAGATGCCGGTGGCCTGCTTGAACATCTCGGGCACCAGATGCGAGATGCCGCCATTGCCGGCCGAGGCGTAGTTCAGGCGCCCGGGCTGCCCGCGCGCCAGGGCGATGAACTCGGTGAGGTCGCGGGCGGGCACCGAGGGGTGAACCACCAGGGCGAGTGGCTGCTGGGCGGTGCGCGCCACCGGGATCAGGTCGCGCAGCATCGTGTAGGGCAGGCGGGGATAGAGCGCCGGGTTGATCACCATCACGCCGGTGTTGGCCAGCAGCAGGGTGTGGCCATCGGGGGTCGCGCGAGCGACGAACTCGGCGCCGATCGCACCGCCAGCTCCGGGCTTGTAGTCGATGACGATCGGCTGGCCAAGGGACTGCTGCAGCCGTTCTGCGAGCAGCCGGGCGTGGCCGTCGAGCGGGCCGCCCGCGGGAAATCCGATGATGATGCGCACCGGCCGATCGGGGAAGGCCGCTTGCGCCGGCGCCGCGATGAGGCTGCCGGCCAGCAGCAGCGCCAGTCCCGCGAGGGCCGAGAGAATCTTCATGGCACCGCGCGCGCGCTGTGCCGCGCGAAGTAGAACCATTCCCGGCCGGGCAGCGCGTTGGGATTGGGGAACACCACGTAGCCGTCGGCTGGCGCGGCGATCACTTCGCCGTCGGCGCGGCGACCGATCGGTTCGCCGGCACCCACGCGGTCGAAGGAGCGCCAGGCCCGGGAGAGGGTGTCTTCGGGCTGGCGGCGGTCATGCACCTGGTGCAGCTCGATCACCTCCTTGGGCCCGCTGCTGGCTGGCGCCGGCTGGTCGACGAGGCCCAGGTGCGCGAGCGTGCGGTGGATGGCCTGATAGGCCACCTCGGGCGCCTGCGGGTCGGCGTGGTTGCCGCACTCGAGCGTGACCGCGCAGCCGCCGCGCGAGCGCATGTACTCGGTGGTGCCCACGCCATAGGCCACGCTGTCATTGATGGCGGTGCCGGTGGTGCCGCGAGCCTTGCGCGCGGTCACGCCGGCGGCGAAGGCCGACATCCAGCCATGCACCACACGCCGTGGGCCGAGCACCGCGGCCAGCGCCTCCTCGCGCGCGGCCTGGGCGAAGGGCTCGAGCTCATCGGTGTTGTTGGACGGCCCGATGAACACGAAGGCCTCGCCCTGCGAGGCGAAGGAGTGCAGGTCGAGCAGGACATCGTGGGCGGCCAGCAGCGGCGCAAGCTGGTTGGCGATGCGGTCCTCGGCGGTCTCGGGCGAGACCACCTCGCGGAAGTCGCGATTGAGGTTGCGATCGCCCTCGCGGTGCCTGCGGGCAAAGGCCACCGGATTGGCCACCGGCACCAGGGTGAGCGAACCGCGCGCCACCGGCAGGGTGCCTGCGGCGATTTCGGCAAGCACCCGTCGGATGGCGGTGGTGCCGCAGGTCTCGTTGCCGTGCACGGCGCCCAGCACGATCAGGCGCGGCCCGCGGGCCAGCGAGCGGTACTGATGGATTTCGAGGCAGGTCATGATGCTCGATTGTAGTTTGCCCGGGCCACGCCGAGCGCGAGAAGACCGGCAGCCAGCCCCCAGAAGGCCGAACCGATGCCCGCCACGCTCAGGCCCGAGGCGGTCACGCCGAAGGTGATCAGCGCGGCGTCGCGGTCGCGCTCGTCGGCCATGGCCTGGGCGAGGCTTGCACCGATGGTGCCCAGCAGTGCGATGCCGGCGATGCCGGTGACCAGCTCGGCCGGGAAGGCTGCGAACAGCGCGGCCACCGTGGCGCCGCCCAGGCCCACCGCGAAGTAGAAGACCCCCGCGGCGATGGCGG
>CAIZPE010000034.1 GCA_903934795.1 uncultured bacterium
CTCGGGGTGCTCGGCAAGGAGATCGACACCATGCTCGACACCCCGGTGACCCTGCCCAACCTGAAGGCCGGCAAGCTCAAGGCGCTGGCCGTGACCACCGCCAACCGCTGGCGCGATCTGCCCGAGGTGCCCACCATGATCGAGGCCGGCTATCCCGGCTTCGATGTGTCGTTCTGGCTGGGGCTGCTGGTGCCGGCGCAGACCCCGCCGGCGGTGGTGCAGGCGCTCTACGCGGCGCTGCGCACGGCCCGCGACGATCCGAACATCCTGCGCCAGCTGCAGACCCAGGGCCAGGTGGAGCTCACCGACCCGCAGGCCTTCGCCGCGCGCATCCGGGCCGAGACCGCAGCCTGGGGCGAGGTGATCCGGCGCGAGAACATCACCCTCGACTGAGCGTCAGCACCAGCCCGGCCAGCGCGCTCAGGCCGATCACCGGGATCACCCCGAGCCGGCCGCTGAACAGCGCCACCGCCGCCGCCAGCGCCAGGCCCAGCGCGGCCGCATCGGGCCCGGCCGCCAGGCCCTGCGGCAGGAGCACCTGCCGACCGAAGACCAGCGCCAGGCTCAGGATCACCCCGACCACCGCCGCGCTGATCGCGGTGAGCGGGCCGCCCAGGGCGACGTGGCCGCGGGTGGACTCCACCAGCGGGCCGCCGGCCAGGATGAACAGGAACGAGGGCAGGAAGGTGAACCAGGTCACCAGCACGGCCGCGATCACGCCGGCGGTCAGCGCCTGACCGGGACCCAGCAGCGCGGCAAGATCGGGACTGTTCCAGCCGCCCACGAAGCCCACGAAGGCCACCACCATGATCAGCGGCCCGGGCGTGGTCTCGCCCAGCGCGAGCCCGTCGATCATCTGCGTGGCGCTCAGCCAGCCGTGGTGCAGCACCGCACCCTGATGCACATAGGGCAGCACCGCATAGGCACCGCCAAACGTGAGCAGCGCGGCCTTGGTGAAGAACCAGCCCATCTGCGGGAGCGTGCCCTGTGCGCCCTGCAGCGCCAGCAGCGCGGCCATGGGCAGCAGCCAGAGCAGGGCGCCCGCGCCGAGCACGGTGGCCAGCCGGGCGCGGCTGAATCGGGCATGGGCCGGCGTGGGCGTGTGGTCATCGATCAGCGCCGGCAGGCCGCTGCCGGCCGCCGCGCCGTGCCCCCCGCCCGACGCGAAGGCCGCGGGCACGATCCGCGCGCCGAGCAGGCCGGCCAGCGCCGCACCGACCACCACCAGCGGAAACGGCAGATGCAGCAGGGCCACCGCCGCGAACGCGGCCACCGCGATCAGCCACAGCACGGGATGGCGCAGGGTGCGCTTGCCGAGCCGCCACGCAGCCTGCGCGACCACGGCGATGACCGCAGGCTTGATGCCGAAGAAAAGACCGGCCACCAGCGGATGCTGGCCCAGCGCCATGTACAGCCAGGACAGGCCGATCAGGACGAGCAGCGAAGGCAGCACGAACAGGCCGCCAGCCACCAGCGCACCGCGGGTACGGTGCATCAGCCAGCCGAGGTAGGTGGCGAGCTGCTGGGCTTCGGGACCGGGCAGGACCATGCAGTAGTTGAGCGCGTGCAGGAAGCGCTTCTCGCTGATCCATCGCCGCCGCTCGACGAGCTCGCGGTGCATGATCGCGATCTGCCCCGCCGGGCCGCCAAAGCTGATGAAGCCCAGCATGAGCCAGAAGCGCAGGGCCTCGCGCAGCCCGACCGGCGCGGGCGCCGAGGGCGGCGGCACTGCAGCGGCCCGCCCGGCAGCGTCGGCCGCGGCGGTGGTGGGCGATGATGACGACAGGGACATCGCCTGACCCTATCATGCGAGGCCGGCTTGCCCCGCGCCTCGGTCGCACCCACACTGCCAGCCTCGCATCCGCCCACTTCACGCCAAGCCCGCGCCAGACCCGCCATGAACCGCAACCCCAGCCCGCCCGTGCGCCACTTCGAGGACTACCCGGAAGGCGCCGTCTTCGAGCTCGGCAGCATCCAGGTCGAACCCGACGAGCTGCTCTCCTTTGCGCGCCGCTTCGACCCGCAACCCTTCCACACCGATGCCCGCGCCGCGGCCGAATCGCCCTACGGCGGGCTGATCGCCAGTGGCTGGCACACGGCCAGCCTGATGATGCGGCTGCTGGCCACGAAGTTCCTGTCGCCGGCCTCCAGCCTGGGATCGCCCGGCATCGACGAGCTGCGCTGGCTGGCCCCGGTGCGCCCCGGTGACGAACTCTGGGTGCGCGTCACCATCCTCTCGGCGCGGCGCTCGGCCTCGAATCCGGAGCGGGGCGTGGCGATCTCGCTGATCGAGACCCGCAACCAGGAAGGCACGCTGGTGCTGTCGATGAAGGCGGTCAACCTGCTGCGCTGCCGCGCCCGGGCATGAGCGCCGAGCGGCCTGCCGGCCTGATCGCCCGCGCGCTGGCCCGTCTTGCCGGCGCCGCCGCCTCGGCATCGGCCACGCGCGCGGGCCCGCCGCTGCCAGCCACGCCTGCCGAGCTGATGGCCGAGATGCAGTCGATCAAGACCCGGCTCGGCGCCGGCGAGGCGGCCGCCGTGGTCGACCGCCTCGAGGCGCTGGCCGGCTCGCCGCTGGCCTCGGCCGATGTGCCGGCCCATGCCGGCATTGCCCGGGTGCTGATGGGCCAGCATGCGCAGGCGATCCCGTGGCTGGAGCGGGCGGTGAGTGCCGATCCGCGGCACGGGATCGCGCTGAAGTTCATCACCGTGGCCCTGGCCGAGACCGGTCGCCCGGCCGAAGCCCTGGCCCGCGGCGAGCAGGCCCTGAAAATCAACCCGAGCGACTCCGAGACCCTGGGCACCGTGGGTGTCACCCTGATGCGGCTCGGTCGCCGGGCGCAGGCGGCCAGGCACTTCGAGCGGGCCCTGCAGGTCCGCAGCGACGACCTGACCGCCCTGACCAACCTGGTGATGCTGCATGGCGGCGGGCTTGAGCGATTCAGCGAACTGCCGCCCCTGTCGCCGCGGACCGCCCAGATCCTGGCGCGCGCCCGCAAGCGGATGATCGCCGAGCTGGATGCCGGCACGCTGGCGCCGGCAAACGCCCCGGTGCTGATCGCGCTGCTGCATGGCAGCCGCGAGCACTTTCCGGTGCTGGAACGCCTGGTGGCCCGGCACCCTGCCGGCGACGAGACCGCGCCCGATGCCGAATCCCTGCGCCGATACCTGCTGGTTCACGCCCGGGCCGGCCACGCCGCCGAGGCCGCCGATCTCGCGACGCGCATGGCCGAGCGCTCGGGCAATCGCGGCGCTCCGATGCACACCGCCGGCAGCATGCGGGCGGCAGCCGGCACGGGCGCCTGGCCCGAGAACTGGCGCTGGATGCGCGACGCCCACCAGGACATCGAGCCCGACCATGTGGTGCGGCAGGTGCCGCAGTGGGATGGCTCGGCCACCGGCGAGCGCAGCGTGTTCGTCTACCAGGATCAGGGCTACGGCGATGCGCTCATCGCGCTGCGCCTGGTGGGCGCGCTGGCGCGACACGGCGTGCGCTTCGTGCCCTGGGTCAAGCCGACCCTCGCCGGCCTCGCCCGCAGCGCGCCCGGCTGCGAGGCGCTGGTGAGCAGCGAGTCGCTGCCCGATCCGCGGGACCACGGCTGCGCGCTGGCGATCCCGATGTTCGGCCTGGTGTCAGCGCTGGCGCTCGGCCCGGCCGACATCGCGCAGGCGCCGGTGCTGCGGGCCGATCCGGCCGCCACCGCGGCCTGGCGCGAGCGCCTGGCAACGCTGTCCGGCCGACGCGTCGGTGTGGCGCTGCTGGGCAATCCCGAACGCCATGATGACTGGGTGCGCTCGGTGATGCCCGCAGCAGCCCAGCCGCTGACCGCGCTGCGCGACCGGATCTCCTGGGTGAACCTCTCGGTCGATCGCCGGCCCGAGCGCGACACGCTGATCCGCCAGCTCGGCGCGACCGATCCGACCTCGGCCCTGCGCACCCTCGACGACACCGCCGCGCTGATCGCATCCCTCGATGCGGTGGTCACCATCGACAGCGTGGTTGCGCACCTGGCGGCCGCGCTGGGCAAGCCCACCTGGGTGCTCGTGCCCACCCAGGTCGACTGGCGATGGCGCATCGGCGACCGGCTCAGCCCCTGGTGGCCGGCGGTGCACGCGTTGCCCGCCTCCCGTCCGGGTGACTGGGCCGAGCCGATCGACCGGCTCGGCGCTGCGCTCGCCGCCGCTTGAGCCCGCCGGCGCTGCCCGCTCAGGGCTTGCGCCGCCGGCCCTGCCGGTTCAGGTCTTGCGCCGCTGTCGCTGTGACTTCTCGCGCCGATCGAGTCCCTCGGGCGCGGGGATCTCGCCGGCGGCGACCGCGTCGAGCAGCCATTGGCGGATGGCATCCACACCCGGCACCGGCCCGGGCACCGGAGGACGCGCCACGCGCACCGCAACCCGCACCTCGTTGGCGACCTCGAGCAGCGTGAGGCCGGGCTGATCGGCCCACAGCCGGGCGGCGTGGGCAAGGCAGATCTTGCGGACAGGATTGGCCATGAGCGTCTCAGGCCGGCGCCGGCTCGGGCGCGGAGCACCCTGCCACGGCTCGCAACCCCGCCGGCCAGAGCAGGCAGCTCCCGGCCCGCGGCGATGGGACCAGGCGTCGGCTGTCGGCGTCGCTCGCGCTCATCGCCTCACTCCAGCTTGGCGCCGGAGTCGCGCACCGCGCGCTCCAGATCGCGTGCGCCCTCGCGCAACTGCGCGGCGAAGGCCTCGGGCGAGGCGCTGGTGGCCACATCCATGCCCTGGCTGGCGACCCGTTCGCGCACACCCGGGCGAGCCATGGCGCGCGCGACCGCCTCGTGCAGACGACGCACCACCGCCGGGGGCGAGCCGGCCGGCAGGTAGAGACCGAAGGAGAAGCTCGCGTCATAGCCCGGGAGGCCGGCCTCGGCCGCGCCCGCAATGCCGGGGATCGCCGGCGAGGCGGCCGCGGTGGTGAGCGCCAGCGCCCGCAGCCGTCCGGCCTTGATGAGGTTCATGACGGTGGGCGGGGTGGCGAACATCACCTGGGTGTCACCGGCGATGGTGGAGGTGGCCGCCGCCGCGCCGCCCTTGAACTGCACGGTGATGAACTTCACCGCCGCTGCGGCCTCGAACTGGGCGCTGGCCAGATGCGGCGTGGAGCCGTTGCCGGAAGCGGCCGACGCGAGCCGCTCGGGGTGGGCGCGGGCATGGGCGATCAGCTCGCGCAACGAGCGCACCGGCAGCTCGTTGTTGACGCAGATGATCATCGGCCCGACCGCGAGCTGGCTGATCGGCACGAAGTCGCGGTTGCCGTCGTAGCCCAGGCGCCGGTAGAGGGCCGCGGTGAGCGCAAAGGGCCCGGCCACCAGCACGGTGTGGCCGTCGGCCGGCGCGCGGGCCACCAGCTCGTTGGCGATGGTGCCGCCGGCGCCGGGCCGGTTCTCGACCAGCACCTGCACGCCGAGCTCGCGACCGAGCTCATCGGCCGCCACCCGGGTGATGAAATCGCCCGAGCCGCCGGGCGGATAGCCCACCACCAGCCGCAGCGGTTTCGCCGGCCAGGCGGCCGACTGCGCACGGCCTGCCGCCGCGGGCAGCGCCGCGAGCGCAGGCAAGGACCGCAGGAGGCGTCGGCGGTGGGTGCGCATGCTCAGAGAATCACCCGGCCGCCGCGCAGCAGCGCGATCTCGGCCTCGGACACGCCGATCTCGCGCAGCACCTCGTCGGTGTGCTCGCCACGCTCGGGCGTGGCGGTGGCCAGCGCGGCCGGCGTGCGCGACAGGCGCACCGCCTGATTGAGGATGTTGAGCGTGCCCAGCCGCGGATGACTCACCGGTGCGGCCGCGCCGAGATGCTTCACCTGCGGGTCGGCGAAGACCTCGTCCATGCGATAGATGGGGCCGCAGGGCACGCCCGCGTCATTGAGGCGGCTGACCCACTCGGCGCTCGGCCGGGTCTGCAGCGCCGTCTCGATCTCGGCGGCGAGCGCGGCCCGGTTGGCGGCGCGGTCGTCGGCACGCCGGAAGCGCGGATCGTCGGCAAGCTCGGGGCGGCCGATGGCCTCGCACAGCCGCAGCCACATCACGCTGCCCGAGGCGGCCACGTTGATATGGCCGTCGGCGGTGCGATAGGCCGAGGTGGGCATGCTGGTGGGATGGTCGTTGCCCACCTGCGGCGGCACCTGGCCGTCCATGGTGTAGCGGGCGGCCTGAAAGTCGAGCAGCGTGATGCCGGCCTGCAGCAGGTTCGACTGCACCCACTGCCCCTCGCCGCTCACCTCGCGCTCGAGCAGCGCGGTCATGATGCCCAGCGCGGCGAGCAGCCCGGCAGTGACATCGGCCACCGCCGCGCCGGCCCGCAGCGGGCCCTGGCCGGGGAAGCCGGTGACCGACATGATCCCGCACAGGCCCTGCGCGATCTGATCGAAGCCCGGCCGGTCGCGATAGGGGCCGTCCTGGCCGAAGCCCGAGATGCTGGCCAGGATGATCCGCGGGTTGATCGCCCGCAGCGAGGCATAGTCGATGCCCAGCCGGTCCTTCACATCGGGCCGGTAATTCTCGACCACCACATCGGCGGTGGCCACCAGACGACGGAAGATGTCGCGGCCGGCGGGCGCCTTCAGGTCGAGGGTGATCGATCGCTTGTTGCGGTGCAGGTTCTGGAAGTCGGAACCATCGCGGGCACCGCCGAGATCCTCGTCGCCGGGGGTCTCGACCTTGATCACATCGGCGCCGAAGTCGGCGAACTGGCGCACACAGGTAGGCCCGGCGCGCACGCGGGTGAGATCGAGGATGCGCAGCCGAGCGAGTGCGGGAGAGGCCTGGATTCTTGCCATGGTCAGTTCGCCTTGCGAAGCCAGACAGCGGTGTCGTGGAAGGCCGCGCCGCCATTGGGATAGCCGGGTTCGGCCGAGGTGAGCAGGTTCACGCCCATGCCGCCCGAGAAGTGGCGGTTGGGCCAGATGCCCTCGAGCACCACCACCGAGCGCTGCTGCCCGCCCTGGGGGCGGGCGTGCACGGTGATCTCGCCCTGCCGGTTGCCGATCACCACCGGGTCGCCCTCGGCCAGGCCCAGTTCGGCGCAGACCTCGGGGTGGATCAGCGCGGTGGGACGCTTCTCGCGCTGCAGGGAACCCGGGGTCTCGGTGAAGGTGGAGTTGAGGAAGGTGCGCGCCGGCGCGGCGACCAGCCGGTACGGTCGCTGCGCATCGGTCTGGTCGATGACATCGAAGTGGTCGGGCAGCGTGGGCATCTCGCGCCAGCGCCCCCCCATGCGCGACCAGTCGGGCCTGAAGCGGAAACGCCGGTCGGGCCAGGCGAAGCCATCGAGGAAATGCGCGGTCTCGAAGGGCAGCGCGCAGTCCTGACCGCCGCGCTCCCAGTTGGTCTGCGCATCCCAGAGGCCGGAGCGGCGCAGGGTCTCGTCCATGATCTCCCAGGCACTCATGCCGAAGCCCGGATGCTCGGCACCCAGCCGGCGGGCGAGCTCGCAGATCACGAAGTGGTTCTCGCGGCACTCGCCCGGCGCCTCGACCACCTTGCGCGCCACCTGGAAGGTGGTGTGGCCCGAGGCGGTGTAGAAGTCATCATGCTCGAGGAACATGGTGGCCGGCAGGACGATGTCGGCGAAGGCCGCGGTCTCGGTCATGAACTGCTCGTGCACGCAGGTGAACAGATCCTCGCGCGAAAGGCCCTCGTGCACCTTGCCGAGTTCGGGGCAGACCACCGCCGGGTTGGTGTTCTGCACCAGCAGCGCGGTGACCGGCGGGCCGCCAGCGAGCGCATCGGGATCTCCGGTGAGGATGGGGCCGAGGCGTGACTGGTCGAGCGCGCGCACCGAGGTGTCGACCCGATCGAGACCCTCGATGAGGCTTCGGTCGAGCGGATAGATGCCGGTGTGGCCGTAGACCGCTCCGCCACCGCGCCGCTGCCAGGCGCCGACCACCGCCGGCAGGCAGCTCACCGCGTGCATGTTGACCGCGCCGTTGCGCTGGCGCGAGAAGCCGTGATGGGCGCGGATGAAGGGCGCCTTCGCGCGGCCATACAGACGCGCGAAGGCGATGATGTCCTCCGCCGGCAGGCCGGTGATCTGCTGCGCCCACTGCGGGCTGCGCTCGCGCAGGTGGGCGGCGAGCGCGTCGGGCGCGTCGGTGTGGGCACGCAGGTAGTCCCAGTCGGCGAAGCCCTCGGCAAACAGCACATGCATGACCGCGCAGGCGAGCGCGCCATCGGTGCCCGGCCGCACCGGCAGATGCAGGTCGGCACGCTCGGCCGTGCCGGTGCGGTAGGGATCGATCACCACCAGCATGGCCCCGCGCTTCTTGGCGGCCATGGCATGGGTCATGACATTGACCTGGGTGTTCACCGGGTTGCCCCCCCAGATCACGATCAGGTCCGAGTGCTCGCCGGCCTCGCGCAGGTCGACGCCGCGCTTGGCGCCGGTGCCGGCGATCCAGCCGTTGTCGGCCAGCGCCACGCAGATGGTGGAGTGCCAGCGGGAATAGCCCATCACATGACGCAGGCGGTTGATGCCATCGCGCTGCACCAGGCCCATGGTGCCGGCGTAGAAGTAGGGCCAGACCGTGGCCGCGCCATGCGCCTGGGCACGGGCGATGAAGGCCTGCGCCACCTCATCGAGGGCCTGCTCCCAGCTGATCGGGCGGAACTGGCCGCTGCCCTTGGGGCCGTCGCGCTTGAGCGGGCGGGTGAGGCGGTCGGGGTGATGGATGCGCTGGGCGTAGCGGGCCACCTTCTCGCAGATCACGCCGGCGGTGTAGGGGTTGCGCTGCGAGCCGCGCACCCGGCCGATGGTGTTCGCATCGAGCCGCTCGACCTCGAGGGCGCAGGTGCTGGTGCAGTCATGCGGGCACACCGAGGGCACGATCTCGATGGCGGACCTGGCGGGGGAAAGGCTCATGCTGGGCGATGGGTGAGGGCGGATGGATGACGCGCGCCGGCGTCGCGCTCGCGGGCTGCGCATGCGCAGCCCGCAGCATAACCGGCCCTTGACGGGACGGCAGCGGCCTTGCCGGAGACGGTGATGCGAGACAATGCGACTTCGCCGGAGATTCCGTTTGACCGACCCGTCCGATCCGCGCACGCCGCTGGCGCCGAGCGCTGCCGCGCCCGACGCCAACCCCGCGCGGGCGATCCGCCTGCTGCCCCTGCTGGCCACCGGCGCCTTCGCCAGTCAGGCGTCGATGCGGGTGGTTGATCCGATGCTGCCGCAGCTCGCGAAGGACTTCGGCACCGGCATCGCCGAGCTCTCCGGCGCGATCACCGCGTTCGCGGTCGCCTACGGCCTGATGCAGCTGGTCTACGGCCCGATGGCCGACCGGCTCGGCAAGCTGCGGGTGATCACCTGGGCAACCCTGGCCGCCTGCGTGCTCTCGGGCGCCTGCGCGCTGGCCACCGGCCCGGTCAGCCTGGCCGTGCTGCGGCTGCTGAGCGGCGCGGCCTGCGCCGGGCTGATCCCGGTATCGCTCGCCTGGATCGGCGACAACGTGCCCTACCATCAGCGCCAGCTCACCCTCGCGCGCTTCATGATCGGCTCGACCCTGGGCGTGGTGGTCGGGCAGATCGCCGGCGGCGTGTTCGCCGACACGCTGGGCTGGCGGATGTCCTTCCTTGCCCAGTCGGTGGTCTTTCTCGCCGTGGCGATGGCCCTGCTGCGCGTGCTGCGCCGGGGTCAGGCCGATGCGCCGGCGTCGGGCGCACAGGCCGGCGGCAACCCGCTGCGTGCCTTCGGCGCGGTGCTGCGCGAGCGCTGGGCGCGGATCATCCTGGCCCTGGTGCTGGTGGAGGGCGCCCTGAACTTCGGCACGCTCGCGCTGCTGCCTTCCTGGCTGCACGAGGCCCACGGCCTGGCGCTCTGGCAGACCGGCATGGCCGCCGCCGGCTACGGCGCGGGCGGCCTGACGGTGGCGCTGCTCGGGCGCTGGCTGGTGGCCCGGCTCGGCGAGCGCGGCATGGCGCTGGTGGGCGCGCTGGTGCTCTGCGCGGGCACGCTCAGTACCGGCGGGCCGCACTGGGCGCTCGAATCGCTCAAGTGCGCCATCACCGGCGCCGGCTTCTTCATGATGCACAACACCCTGCAGACGCTGGCCACGCAGATGACGCCGAGCCAGCGCGGCACCGCCATCTCGGCCTTCGCGCTGTCGCTGTTCATCGGTCAGTCGGCCGGGGTGGCGGTGGTGGCACGCCTGGGCCAGAGCATCGGCTTCGAGCGGGTCAAGACGGTCAACGGGCTCGGCCTGCTCGCCCTGGGCCTGGTGCTCACCGCCCTGCTGCAGCGGCGGGCGCGCAGCTGACCCCGAGGGCGCAGCCGGCTCAGCGTCGCCCGCCAGCGGCAGCGCCTACAATCACGGGGTGAGTTTTCGTCTGCCCGCCCGCCTGCGCCTGGGGTTCCGGGGATCGCCGCTGCGTCACGCGCCGTTCCGGCACTACTACCTCGGCGGCCTGGGCGTGTCCCTGGGCTTCACCATGCAGGCAACCATGGCCGCGTGGCTGATGGCCACCCTCACCCCCTCGGCGCTCATGGTCGCCCTGGTCCAGACCGCGAGCACGGCGCCCGCCCTGCTCTTCGGTCTGGTGGCAGGCGCGCTGGCCGATCTCTTCGAGCGCAGGCGCATCATCCTGATCACCCAGAGCGTCGCCCTGGCCAGCATGGCCATCCTCGGCCTGACCACCCTGGCCGGCCTGATCGGGCCGGGCATCCTGCTCGCGCTCACCTTCCTGATCGGCTCGGGCTTCATGCTGGCCACGCCGGCACAACAGGCCAGCGTCAACGAGCTGGTCTCGCGCGAGGAACTGCCGCGGGCAGTGGCGCTCGGGGCGGTCTCGTTCAACATGGCGCGTGCGGTGGGCCCGGCGCTGGCCGGCGCGATCGCCGCCTGGCTGGGCTCAGGCAGCGCCTTCCTCGCCGCAGCGGCCTGCGCCCTGCCCTTCATCCTGGTGGTGCGCGGCTGGAAGCCGCGCGAACCCTCGCTGCCCGGGGTACCCGAGAAGCTGCTCTCGGGCGTGCAGAGCGGCCTGCGCTTTGCCCGTCACACCCCGGCGATGCGCGCCCTGGTGATCCGCAATGTCAGCTTCTGCCTGGGGGCGAGCAGCTTCTGGGCGCTGCTGCCCGTGATCGCACGCGACCAGCTCGAGATGGGCGCGGGCGGCTTCGGCCTGCTCTCGGCCGGCTTCGGCCTGGGCGCGGTGGCCGGCGCGCTCTGGATCCCGCAGCGTCTCAAGCGCATGGATCTCGACACCGTGGTCAGCCGCGGCGTGCTGCTGTGGATCGTCGCCGCCTGCGTGGTGGCGGTCTCGCACATCACCGTGATCGCGCTGGCCGGCGCGGTGGGTGTGGGCATCGCGTGGGTGAGCGTGCTGGCCGGGCTGTCGGCCGGCACGCAGAGCACCGCGCCGGCCTGGGTTCGGGCGCGCGCGGTCTCGGTCACGCTGGTGGCGGTGCAGGTGAGTCTGGCCCTGGGCAGCGCCTGGTGGGGACTGGTGGCCACCCTCGCCGGTACCCAGGTGGCGCTGGCGATCTCGGCAGTGGCCATGTTCGGCCTGCATCTGCTGAACCGGCGCTTTCCGGTGAGCCTGGGCACCGAGGCCGAGGTGACCACCGGGGTGCAGCTGCCCGATATCGCCATGGCGATCGAGCCGCTGCCGCATGACGGCCCGGTGCTGGTGCAGCTCGACTACCGGATCGACCCCGACAACGAGGCCGGCTTCCTGCGCGCGATCCACGCGGTGGAGCCCACGCGGCGGCGCAACGGCGCGGCAAGCTGGCGGGTCTACCGTGATGTCGGCGAAAGCGGCCGCTTCGTGGAGCGTTTCGTGATCGCGTCCTGGGCCGAGTATGTCCGCCTGCGCCTGCGCATGACGGTGGCCGACCGCGAGGTGCAGGAGCGGGTGGCGCTGTTCCAGCGTGAAGGGGTGCCGGTGCGGGTGTCGCGGCTGATCGGGGTGAACCCGCAGGATGCGCCCCCCGACGAACGGGAGTCGGCGATCAGCTAGGACGGGGCGGCGGCGCCGCCTCGGGCCTGCGATCTCGCCGCCCGGCGCGCGCGCCGGGCGGGGCATGCAGCCCCGCCCGCCGGCAGGCTCAGGTGCCGTAGCCGGCGATCGCCTTGACCTCGAGGTACTCCTCCAGGCCGAAGCGGCCCCACTCGCGGCCGTTGCCCGACTGCTTGTAGCCGCCGAAGGGCGCACCACGCTCGTTGGGCGAGCCGTTCAGGTTGACATTGCCGGCACGGATCTGACGGGCCACCTTGCGGGCCCGCTCGACCGAACCAGCCGACACATAGCCCGCCAGACCATAGGGCGTGTCGTTGGCGATGCGCACCGCCTCGTCCTCGTCCTGGTAGCCCATGATCGAGATCACCGGGCCGAAGATCTCCTCGCGCGCGATGGTCATCTCGTTGGTGACATTGGCGAAGACGGTGGGCTTCACGAAGTAGCCCTTGTCGTAGCCATCGGGACGGCCGGGACCACCCGAGACCAGCGTGGCGCCTTCCTCGATGCCCTTGCGGATCAGGGCCTGGATCTTCTCGTACTGGATCGAGGACACCACCGGGCCGATGTTGGAATCGGCCGCGCGCGGGTCACCGCAGCGGGTCTTGTCGGCCACGGCGCGGGCGATCGCGATCACCTCGTCCATCTTCGACTGCGGCACCAGCATGCGGGTGGGCGCGTTGCACGACTGGCCCGAGTTGTTGAACACATGGGCCACGCCACCACCGACCGCCTTCTGCAGGTCGGCGTCATCGAGGATGACATTGGGCGACTTGCCGCCGAGTTCCTGGCTCACCCGCTTGACCGTGGTGGCCGCGCGCTGCGCGACATCGATGCCGGCGCGGGTGGAGCCGGTGAAGGAGATCATGTCGATGCCGGGATGGCCGCTCATGGCCGCGCCCACTTCCTGGCCCAGGCCGTTCACCAGGTTGAACACGCCCGCCGGCACACCCGCCTCGTGGAGCACCTCGGCGAAGATCAGCGCCGACGAGGGCGTGAACTCGGAGGGCTTGAGGATCATGGTGCAGCCCGCGGCCAGCGCCGGAGCCACCTTGCAGGTGATCTGGTTCAGCGGCCAGTTCCAGGGGGTGATCATGCCGACCACGCCGATCGGCTCGCGCACGACCATGGCCGCGCCGAGCTGCTCCTCGAAGTGGTAGTTCTTGAGCACGTCGAGCGTGGAGACGATGTGGCCCAGACCGGCGCCGGCCTGCACCTTCTCGGCAAAGCCCAGCGGGGCGCCCATCTCGTCGGAGATGGCCGCGCCGATGTCCTTCATGCGCGACTTGTAGACCTCGATGATGCGGGTGAGCAGGGCCACGCGCTCCTCGCGGCTGGTCTGCGAGAAGGTCTCGAAGGCGCGCCGCGCGGCGGCCACGGCCTTGTCCACATCGGCGGCCGAACCCAGCGCGATGTCGTACATCGCCTGCTCGGTGGCCGGGTTGACGACGGGACGGCTCTTGGGCGCGACCGGGTCGACCCAGGCGCCGTCGATGTAGAACTTCATGCGTTGAACCATCGGATCCTCACTGTAGAACGGCAAAAACCGGCTGTAGGACGCCGCGCACGCGGCGTGGCGACGGACGCGGATTGTGGCATGAGCCCGATCCGGCCGGCGGGGGCCTGGCAGCCCCGGCGTGTCGATCAGGCGCGATCGGCGTGGCCGGCAAGGGCGCGGCCTGCCATCATGCCGCGCCAGCCCTCACCAGGAGCACCCCGCCATGGACAAGGCCTTCGCCGGACTTCGGGTCATCGACTTCACCACCACCATCGCCGGCCCGCACTGCAGCCGCTTGCTCGCCGACATGGGCGCCGAGGTGATCAAGATCGAGGCGCCGGAAGGCGACATGATGCGCACCCGCCCGCCGCTGCGCGCCGGCGCGAGCACCGCCTTCGGCCAGCTCAATGCCGGCAAGAAGAGCGTGGTGCTCGACCTGAAATCACCGGCTGCGCAGCAGGCCGCCCGCACCCTCGTGGCCGGCGCGGACATCCTGCTCGAGAACTTCCGGCCCGGCGTGATGAAGCGGCTCGGGCTCGACTGGGAGAGCCTCGCCCCGCTGAACCCGCGCCTCATCTACTGCGCCATCTCGGGCTACGGCCAGACCGGCCCCTCCTCCCAGCTGCCAGCCTATGCGCCGGTGGTGCATGCCGCCGCCGGCTATGACCTCACCCACCTGCGCTACCAGGAAGGCCGAACCCGGCCCGACTACTGCGGCATCTTCGTGGCCGATGTCGCCTCGGGCGCCTATGCCTTCGGCGGCATCGCCGCCGCGCTGCATCAGCGCCATGTGACCGGTCGCGGCCAGTTCGTCGATGTGTCCATGCTCGAGACCATGCTCGGCTTCACGCTCACCGAACTGCAGAGCGCGCAGTTCGAGGTGCCGCCCATGGGGCGGCCGATGTTCGGGCCGCTTGCCTGCGCCGACGGCTACCTGATGGTGGCGGTGGCCAGCGAGAAGACCTTCCAGTCGATGTGCGAGGCCGCCGGCCATCCCGAGTGGGCCCGGGATCCGCGCTTCGCGGCCTACACCGACCGGCGGGTGAACTGGGGCCAGTTCATGGACCTGGCCGAGGCCTGGTCGGGGGTGCTGACCATGGCGCAGTGCCGGGCCCTCTTCGACGCTCACGGCGTGCCCTGCTCGCCCTACCGGACGGTGGCCGAGGCGCTGGCCGACTCGCAGATCGCGCATCGCGAGGCGATGGCCGAGGTGCGTGATGCCGGCGGCAGCTTCAAGGTGCTGAACCCGCCATTTCGCCTGTCGGCGGCCGACACCCGCGCCGGGGCCCACTCGCCGGCCCTGGGCGAGCACACCGCGCAGGTGTTGCGCGAGGCCGGGCTGGACGAGGCCAGCCTCGCAGCGCTCAAGGCCGGGAGCTGAGCGACCTCATGCCGCCCGGGCCGCCCGGGCGACCTGTCAGCGTTTCGTCAAGCGCAATCGGCATGATCCGCCCCGGGGCCGTCCGACCCTGGCCCTTTTTCGCACCTCGCCTCGCGCCGCATGGCCCGTCCCCGCCCTCGCCCGTCCCTGTCCGCCCTGCTGCTCGGTTCGGTCATCGCGGCGCTGCCCTTCCCCGGCCACGGGGCCACCGACAGGCCGCTGCTCATTGCGGCTGACGGCGGCCTGAGCCTGCATGCAGCACTCGATGCGCTCGAGTCGGCCAACCCCGCGGTGCGGGCGGCGCGGCTGGCGCAGCAGGCGGCGCGGGCCGAACTCGCGCGGGTGAATGTGCGCCCCAATCCCACCGTGCAGGCCCAGGTCTCCAACACCGAGGCCCGCCGGTATCCCTATGCGGGCACCGACCGGCTGTTGCGCGTGGAGCAGCTGATCGAGCGCGGCAGCAAGCGCGAGCTGCGCACCGCCACTGCCGAGGCTGTCGAGCAGGCCACTGGCCTGGACCTCGCCGATGCGCTGCGCCGACAGCGGGTCGAACTCGTCATCGCCTACCTCGAGCTCGCGGCCGCGCAGCGCCTGGCCGATCTGGCCACCGGGAATCTCGCCGATTACCGCCGGCTGCTCGAGGCCACCGAGCGTCGGGTCGCGGCAGGCGATCTCGCGCCGGTGGATGCCACCCGCCTGAGGGTCGAGGCCGAACGCGCCGCCAACGAGGAGCGCGCGGCACAGAACGCCCGTGCCCAGGCCCGGCTCGGCGTGGCGGTGCTGCTCGGCGCCGAGGCCCAGGCGGCACGCTTGCGGGCGATCGACCCCCTGGACGGGCGCGAGCCCATGGCGCGTCTTGCCGACGAGGCCCGCGTCACGCTCGAGCGCGGGCTCGACGCGGCGATCGGCCGCCGGCCCGACCTGCGCGCGGCAGAGCGTCGCCTGAGCGCCGCCCGCCAGGCATGGGCGCTGGCCGCCAGTCTGCGCACCCGCGATGTCATGCTCGGCGTGCAGGCAGACCGGGCGCCGGGCTTCGGCGGCACGGTATTCGGGATTTCGGCCACGGTCCCCCTGTTCGTCAACAACGACTTCAGCGGTGAGATCGCACGCGCGCAGGCCGATGTCGACGCCGCGCAGGCCGCGCTCGAGCGCACCCGTGCAGCAGCCCTCGCCGAGGCACTGCGGGCCCATGAACAGCTGCAGTCGGCAGTCCAGCGCAGCCTGCGGCTGCTCGATCAGACCCTGCCAGCGGCCCAGCGGGTGGCCGATGCGCTCGAGATCGCCTACCAGCAGGGCGCGGCCAGCCTCACCGATCTCTTCGACGCGCGCCGCCAGCGCAGCGCGGTGCAGGCCGAGAGCATCCGCGCCCAGGCCGATGTCGGCCAGGCGCATGCCGCCTGGCGGGCCGCGATCGACGGCGAGGCTGACGCCGCGCCCCCGGGGAAGCCATGAAGAAGAAGACGCCCGTGATGCTGCTCACCGCGGCCGCGCTGGTGGCGCTGGGCTACGGTCTGGCGCAGTTCACCCGCCTGCCGGCAAGCCAGCCCGGGCCCGAGGCGGCGCGCCCGTCGACGGCCAAGGCAGACCCGGGCGGCAAGACGCTGCCGCGCCCCGGCACCGTGGCCGCGGGTGGCGCCGACCCGATCTCCCCCGACACCGTGCACTTCGACACCGGGGCCGCGCAGCTCGCCTCGATCCGGGTCGAGGAGGCCCGGCTCGCCACCGTCCCGCTGGCCGAGCCGCTCAATGCCCGGCTCGCCTACGACGAGAACCGCACCGCCCGGCTCTCGGTCCCGATCAGCGGACGGGTGCTCGCCATCCGCCGCCAGGCGGGCGACGCCGTACGTGCCGGCGAGGAACTGCTCAGTGTCGACTCCCCGGAACTCGCTGCGGCGTTGGCCGATGTCCGCAAGGCCCGCAGCGACGACCAGCGCCGGCGGCTGGCCTTCGAGCGCTCACAGCGCCTGGCCGAGGCCGGGGTGCTCGCCCGTCGCGAGCTCGAGAATGCGCAGGCCGAATTCGAGGCTGCCCGCGCCGAGACCGAGCGCGCCGAGCGGCGCCTGCGCAACCTGGCGCCGGCTGGCGCCGACAACCCCGCCTACTCGCTGCGCGCGCCGCTGTCGGGGGTGGTCGCCGAACGGCGGGTCAACCCCGGTCAGGAAGTCCGGCCCGACCAGGCCGAGCCGCTCTTCGTGGTCAGCGATCTGGCCCACCTCTGGGTGCTGATCGACCTGCCCGAGCGCGACCTGCGGCTGGTGAAGCCCGGGCAGCGTGCACTGGTCAAGGTCGATGCCTGGCCCGACGAGCGTTTCGCGGCCACGATCGAGCGCGTGGGTGCGGTGGTCGATCCGGCCACGCGGCGGGTGCAGGTGCGGGCCACCCTCGAGAACCCCGATCACCGCCTGCGGCCCGAGATGTACTCGCAGGTGATCCTGGCTTCGGCCGATGCCGGTCAGGCGGTGCGCCTGCCCAACAACGCGCTGGTCACCCAGGGCCTCTACAGCTATGTGTTCATCGAGAATCCCCCGGGCTTCTTCACCCGCCGCAAGGTGAAGCTCGGCGTGCAGGACCGCACCCACGCCTTCATCATCGACGGGGTGGAGGCGGGCGAGATGGTGGTCACCACCGGCGCGCTGCTGCTCAACTCCGAGCTGACCACCCTGGTGAAGTGACCCGGTCGCCGGCATGCTCGATCGCCTGATCACCTTCGCGCTGCAGCAGCGGGTCTTCGTGCTGGTGCTCACCGGCGTGCTGGTGGCCGCCGGCTGGGTGGCCATGAACAACCTGCCCATCGAGGCCTTCCCCGATGTGCAGGATGTGCAGGTGCAGGTGGTCACGCAGCTGCCGGGCCTCGCGCCCGAGGAGGTCGAGCGCAGCGTGACCCTGCCCATCGAGCGCGAGATGAGCGGCGTGCCCCGCCAGACGCAGCTGCGCTCGGTCTCGATCACCGGCCTGTCCATCGTCACCCTCACCTTCGCCGAGGGCACCGACGACTATTTCGCCCGCCAGCAGGTGCTCGAGAAGCTTGGCAACCTGACCCTGCCGCCCGGCGTGCAGCCGCAGCTCGCGCCCCTGTCCACCGCCGTGGGCGAGGTGTATCGCTACGTGCTCGAAGCGCCGGCCGGCATGCCGCTGAACGAGATCCGTGCCATCCAGGACTGGGTGGTCAAGCCGGCGCTGCGGATCGTGCCCGGCATCGCCGATGTCATCAGCTTCGGCGGCACGGTCAAGGAATACCAGGTGCGGGTCGACCCCTATGCGCTCAAGCGCTACGGGGTCACCCTGAAGCAGGTGTCCGAGGCGCTGGCGCGCAACAGCGCCAATGCCGGCGGCGGGCTCATGCGGCGCGGCGACGAGTCGCTGGTGATCCGCGGCATCGGCCTGTACCGCAGCGTCGACGACATCGCCCGCACCATCGTCGACTCGCCCGGCGGCAGGCCGATCTTCGTGAGTGATGTCGGCACCGTGGCCGCCGGCGATCGCACCCGCTCGGGCATCGTCGCCTTCAACGAGCGCGACGATGTCGTGCAGGGCATCGCGGTCATGATCAAGGGCCAGAACGCCTCCAAGGTGGTGGCCCGGCTGCGCGAGCGCGTCGACGAGGTCAACGCCAAGCTGCCGCCCGGGGTGCGCATCCTGCCCACCTACCAGCGCACCGACCTGATCGAGCACACCGTGCTCACCGTCATCGAGAACCTGGCGGTGGGGGCGGCGCTGGTGATCGCCATCCTGATGGTCTTTCTGCGCAGCTGGCAGGCGGCGCTGATCGTGGCCACGGTGATCCCGCTGTCGCTGCTGTTCGCGTTCATCCTGATGGACCTGCGCGGCGTGTCGGCCAACCTGATCTCGCTGGGCGCGGTCGACTTCGGAATCATCATCGACAGCGCGGTGGTGCTGGTCGAGGCGCTCATGGTGCGCCTGGCGCTCGCGCGCAAGGACCTGAATCCCTCGCACGACGGGTACGGCTGGCGCATCCACGAGCTCAAGAGCACCGCGGTGGCGCTCGCCCACCCCATCCTGTTCTCGAAGGCGATCATCATCACCGCCTTCCTGCCGATCTTCACCTTCCAGCGGGTCGAAGGAAAGATCTTCACGCCGGTCACCTACACCCTCACCTTCGCGCTGCTCGGCGCGATCCTGCTGACGCTCACGCTGGTGCCGGCGCTGCTGGCCATGGTGCTGCGCCATCATGACCTCGCCGAGCGCCACAGTCCCTGGATCGAGGCCATGCAGAACGGTTACCGGCGGGCCCTGCTGGCGGCCGGACGCGCGCGGGTGGCCGTGCTGGGCGGCTCGCTCGTCGTGCTGGCGGTGGCACTGGCCTCGGCGCCGATGCTCGGCAGCGAATTCCTGCCCAAGCTCGATGAAGGCAACATCTGGCTCACCATCACCATGCCGCCGGCCACCTCGCTCACCAAGACCAAGGAGGTCGAGCGCGAGGTGCGGCGCATCCTGCGCGAGTACCCCGAGGTGCGCATGGTGGTCACCCAGGTGGGCCGACCCGACGACGGCACCGATCCCAAGGGGCCGAACAACCTCGAGATCCTGGCCGACCTCAAGCCCCGGGGCGAATGGCGCTTCCCCACCAAGGATGCGCTGGTGGTCGACATGTCGCGCAAGATCCAGACCATTCCCGGCGTGCCCACCAACTTCTCGCAGGTCATCCAGGACAATGTCGAGGAGGCGCTCTCGGGGGCCAAGGGCGAGATCGTGGTCAAGGTCTTCGGCCCCGACCTCGAGATCCTGCAGGGGCGCGCCGACAAGATCGTGTCGGTGCTCGAGAAGATCCGTGGCGCCACCGATGTCGCAGCCTTCCGCATCAGCGGTCAGACCGAGCTCACCATCACCATCGACCGGCAGCGGCTTTCCCGGCTGGGGCTCGATGTCGCCGATGTCAACCAGATGATCGAGACCGCGCTGGCCGGGCAGGCGGTCAATGTCTTCTATGAGGGCGATCGGCGCTTCGATGTCACGCTGCGCCTGCAACGCTCCTTCCGCGACGCCTTCGACGACATCGCGCATCTTCAGATCCCGCTGCCGGCGACGACCGGCACCGCCGGCGGGCTCACGCCCACGGTCGCGCTTGGCGATGTCGCCCTGATCGAGGTCCGCCAGGGCGCCAACCGCATCGCGCGCGAGGCCGGCGGGCGCAGCGTGGCCGTCAAGGTCAACCTGATCGGCCGCGACCAGGGCAGCTTCGTCACCGAAGCCCAGAAGGCGGTCGCCGAGCAGGTGCCGCTGCCGGCGGGCTACCGCCTCACCTGGGGCGGCCAGTTCGAGAACCAGCAGCGGGCCATGGCGCGGCTGAAGGTGGTGGTGCCGCTGTCGGTGCTCATGATCTTCTCGCTGCTGTTCTGGGCCTTCCGGTCGATGACCCACTCGCTGCTGGTGCTGGCCATGGTGCCGTTCACCCTGGTGGGCGGCATCGCGGGGCTGGCGATCGCAGGGCTGCACCTGTCGGTGTCGGCCGCGGTGGGCTTCATCGCGGTGGCCGGCATCTCGGTGCAGAACGGAGTGATCATGGTCGAGCAGATCATGGAATACCTGCGCCGCGGCATGAGCAGTGCCGAGGCGATCACCGAGGGGGCGGTGATGCGCTTGCGCCCCATCGTCATGACCGCGCTGATGGCCGGCCTGGGGCTGCTGCCGGCGGCGCTGTCGCACGGCATCGGCTCCGAAACGCAGCGCCCGTTCGCGGTGGTGATCGTGGGCGGCATGGTGAGCGGCACGCTGTTCACCCTGGTGCTGCTGCCGCTGCTCTACCGCTTCATCAGCCGCGACCCCGACTGAACGCGGCAGGCCGCGACCCCGACCGAGCGCGGCAGGCCGCGCGGGGCGAGCCTGCTGCGACGCTCGCCCCGGCCACGCGCCCGCAGACAGGCGCTGCAGCGCCACCGGTCTCAGAGGCCGGCGAGCACCCTGCGCAGCTTGCCGGCGATCTCGTCGATATGATGACGCTCGGCCACGAAGGGCGGCGCAATGATCAGCGCATCGCCGGTGCTCTTCAGGTTCAGGCCGGCGTCATACAGGCGCTTCTGCGCCTCGTGCCCCCGGGCGCCTGGCGCGGCATCGGGCGCGACATCGATCGCGGCCATCATGCCCACGCCGCGGATGTCGGTGATCACCGGCAGATCGCGCAGCGAGAAGATCGCATCGAGGAAGTACGGTGTCATTGCCGCCGCACGCTCGATCAGCTGCTCGTCGCGGAAGATGTCCATCATGGCCAGACCCGCAGCGCAGGCAGCCGGATGCGCCGAATAGGTGTAGCCATGGAAGAACTCCACACCGGTGGCCGGGCCGGCCTCGGTGATCGCGTCATAGACCGACTGGCGAGCGGCCACCGCGCCCATGGGCTGCGCGCCGTTGGTGATCGCCTTGGCCATGGTCATGATGTCGGGCGTCACACCGAAGGCCTGGGCGCCGAAGTTCGCGCCCATGCGGCCCCAGCCGGTGATCACCTCGTCGAAGACCAGCAGGATGCCGTGCGCGTCGCAGATCGCGCGCAGGCGATCGAGATAGCCGCGCGGCGGCGGCAGGCAGCCGAAGGAGCCGGCCGTGGGCTCGACGAAGACCGCGGCGATGTTCTCGCCGCCGTAGAGCTGGCAGAAGCGCTGAAGGTCGTCGGCGAGGTCGGCGCCGTGCTCGGGCTGGCCCTTCACGAACCGGTTCTCGGGCAGCGCGGTGTGCCGCATGTGGTAGACCCCGGCCAGTCCGGTGCCGAAGGCGCGCCGGTTGTTGGCCATGCCGGCCAGCGACACCCCGCCCATGTTGACCCCGTGGTAGGCGCGCTCGCGGCTGATGAAGAGCTGGCGCTGGGGCTGACCGCGCACGCGGTGGACCATCAGGGCCATCTTCATGGCGGTGTCCACCGCCTCGGAGCCCGAGTTCACGAAGAACACCCGATTGAGACCCGGCGGGGTGTACTGGGTGACCCGCTCGGCGAGCTCGAAGGACTTGGGGTGGGCGCGCAGGAAGGGCGCAACGAAATCGAGGGTGCTCATCTGCTCGAAGACCGCACGGGCGATCTCCGGCCGGCAATGGCCGGCGGCCACGCAGAACAGGCCCGACGAGGCATCGATCACCTCCCGGCCCTCCGGCGTGTAGCAGTACATGCCCTGGGCCCGAACGAACATGCGCGGTTCGCGCTTGAACTCCTTGTTGGGCGAGAAGGGCATCCAGAAGTGCTCGCGGCTGTCCGGCAGCAGGGCGTGATCGGCCGCGGCGATCAGGGGGTCGGTGTGTCCCATGGAGGTTCCGATCGAGAGTTGGATGGGGCGCGAACGGGCCGCCGCGCACGACGGCATGAGCATAGCGCGATCGAGGATGTCCGGATCCGCCCGGTCGCGGCTTGCCCGATCGGACCCGCAGCCACCACACTGGCGCGCCACGCCCTGCAACCCCCTTCCTGTGACGACCCGCCCTTGCGCCCCCGCCGGTGACGACCGGTACTGCCAACCCTCCCCGTGACGACAGTTCCTGCCACCCCCTCCCCGTGACGCCTGCTCCCTGGACCGCGCTGTGGGTCACCCTTGCCGTGCAGACCCTGGCCGCGGTCGCGCTCACCACGCCCTCGGTGATGGCCCCCGCGGTCGGCCCGCAGATCGGGGTGGGCGCCCAGCATGTCGGCTGGCTGATCAGCCTTGCCTACCTCGCGGCCATGGTCACCGGCCTGGGTGGAGGCTCGCTGTCGCAGCGCCACGGACCGGTGCGCATCAGCCAGGTTGCACTCACCGCCTCGGCGCTGGGCCTCGCGCTGATGGCCATCGGCCACCCCGCCGCCCTGCTGATCGGCGCGGCCGTGCTCGGCGTGGGCTATGGTCTGCCCAATCCCACCGCGGCCGAGATCCTGAGCCGGCACGCACCGGCGGCGCGGCGCGGCCTGTTCTTCTCGATCAAGCAGACCGGCGTGCCGCTGGGCGTGGCCTTCACCGGCATGGTCGTTCCGGTGCTGCTCGGAGCCGGATCCTGGATGCAGACGCTGCTGGTGCTCGCGGCCGGGCTGGCAGTCGTGATGATGCTGATCGGGCGCGTGCGCTGTGTGCTGGAGCCGGGTGCCGCGCTCCTCGGAATGGCGGTGACCTCGCCCGCAACGGCCGCGGCCCCGCCGACCCACACCACCGCCAGCGGGACCGACCCGACGCCACCCGCGGGTCTGCGGCAGCGGCTGCTCGAACCGCTGCGCGAGGTCCTCGGCTTTGCGCCCACCCGACGGCTGGCGATCGCCTCGCTGGTGTTCGCGTTCACCCAGGTGAGCTTCCTGACCTTCCTGGTGTCGCTGCTCAAGCTCGAGCACGGCTACAGCCTGTCGCTGGCGGCCAGTCTGCTGGCCGCCTCGCAGGCTGCCAGCGTGGCCGGGCGCATCGGCTGGGGACATGTGGCTGACCGCTGGGTCGACCCCGCACGGCTGCTCGGGGCCCTGGGCGTGGCCATGGGGGTGGCCGTGACCCTGGTGGGTCTGGCGCCAGCCGACGCTCCACCGGCCGCCATGCTCGCGCTGACGCTGGCCTGTGCAGTCACGGCGGTGGCCTGGAACGGGGTGTTCTTTGCCGATCTGGTACGACTGGTACCCCCGGAGCGGGTGGCGCGCAGCACGGGAGCCACCCAGTTCCTGACCTTCATGGGGGGCGTTGGCGGCTCGGCCGCGTTTGCCGCTCTGGTCAGCCTGACCGGCAGCTATGCCGTGGTGTTCACCGCGCTGGGGGTGCTGCCGGCGCTGACCGGCGTGGTGCTGCTGGTCAGCGCGCGGCGCCCCGGCCCGGCGCAGGAGCCGCGCCGGGACTGAGGGTGCTCAGCGGGTGTTGAGCGCGCGCCAGACCCGCTCGGCGGTGAGCGGCATCTGCACCGGGTGGGCGCGGGTATCGACGCCGGCTCGCGCGAGGGCATCAACCACCGCGTTGACCACGGCCGGCGTGGCGCCGATGGTGCCGAGTTCGCCCACGCCCTTCACGCCCAGCGGGTTGTTCTTGCAGGGCGTGGACTCGTCCATCTCGGTGAGGAAGGGAACCCGCAGATCGGCTCGCGGCAGGGTGTAGTCGAGGAAGCTGCCGCTGAGCATCTGGCCGCTCTCGGGGTCGTAGACCAGGTGCTCGCACAGTGCCTGCCCGATGCCCTGGAGGGCGCCGCCGTCGAGCTGACCACGGACGATGGTGGGATTGACCACCCGCCCGACATCGTTCACCGAGGCATAGGCAGCCACCTCGATCTCGCCCGTGTCGGGGTCGATCTCGACCTCGCAGATGTGGCAGCCGTTGGGCCAGGTGGGACCGGACACGGCCACCGAGCTGTCGATGACGATCTTCTGCTCGGGCTGGCGCGCGGCCAGCTCGAACAGCCCGATCTGGCGGTCGGTGCCCACCACGCGGAAGGCGGCCTGCTGGTATTCCAGGTCGGGCTCGCCCACCTCGAGCGCCTCGGCGGCCAGCGACCGGGCGCGCTCGATGGTGCGCTCCGAGGCGACGGTGACCGCGGTGCCGCCGGTGAACAGCGAGCGCGAGCCCGCGCTGCCGAAGCCGTTGGCGAGATCGGTGTCACCCTGGATGACGCGAATGCGATCGAGCGGCACGCCGAAGATGTCGACCGCGAGCTGCGAATAGGTGGTGGCCAGGCCCTGGCCCATGGCCTGGGTGGCGGAGATCAGCTCGATGATGCCGTCGGGGCGCACATTGACCGTGACCCGCTCCTCGAGGGCGTTGCCGCCGGTCCACTCCAGGAAGGTGGCGATGCCGCGGCCCCGCACCCGACCGCGGGCACGGGACTGCGCGGCGCGGGCCTCGAAGCCCGCCCAGTCGGCGAGCGCCAGCCCCTGGTCGAGCACCTTCTCGAACTGACCGGTGTCGTAGGTCTGGCCCATGGGGTTGGTGTAGGGCATCTGCTCGGGCCGGATCATGTTGCGCCGACGCAGCTCGGCGCCATCGATGCCGAGCTGGCGGGCCGCAGCGTCCATCAGGCGCTCGATGATGTAGATGGACTCCGGCCGGCCGGCACCGCGGTAGGCGCCGGTGGGTGCCGTGTTGGTGAGCACCGCCTTGAAATGGAAATCGATGGTCTGGATGTCGTAGATGCTGCTCAGCACCCAGGGGCCGATCAGCAGCTGGATGGCCACGCCGGTGGGGGTGGCGAAAGCGCCGACATTGGCGAGGTTGTGCACCCGGAAGGCCTGCACGCGGCCGTTGGCATCGAGGGCGAGCTGGGCGCGGGTGTGGATGTCACGACCGTGGATGGCCGAGAGGAACTCCTCGGAACGGTCGGCCGTCCAGAGCACCGGGCAGGCCAGCTGACGCGCGCAGAAGGCCACGACCGCGTCTTCGGGATACAGGCCGGTCTTCATGCCGAAGCCGCCGCCGACATCGCCGACCACCACGCGGATCTTGTCCTGCGGCATGCCCAGCACGGTGTCGGCAAGCAGGTTGCGCACGCCCGTGGGCATCTGGCTGCTCATGCGGATGGTGAGCCGGCCGCTGGCGGGGTCGTGGCTGGCGAGCACGGTGCGCGGCTCGATGGAGGCCGGCGCAAGCCGCTGGTTGACCAGCGGATCGAGCGTGACCACGTGGGCCGCCGCGGCAAAGGCCGCCTCGGTGGCTGCCGCGTTGCCGTAGCGGGCCTCGGCAGCAATGTTGCCGACCGCTTCGTGCCAGAGCTGGGGGGCGCCCTCGGCGACCGCGTCGGTGAGGGCGGTGACCGCAGGCAGTTCCTCGACCTCGAACTGGATGGCCTCGAGCGCGTCGCGGGCCTGCTCGCGGGTATCGGCGACCACCGCGGCGACGGCCTCGCCGGCGAAGCGGATGACCTCGAGCGCCAGCGGAAAGCGCGGTGGCGACACCGCCGCCGAGCCGTCGGCGCGCTTGAAGGCGGCGGCATGCGGCAGCGGCTTGACGCCGGCGGCGAGCAGTTCGGTCGCGGTGATCACCGCCGAGACGCCGGGCATGGCCCGGGCCGCGGAGGTGTCCATCGACAGGATGCGGGCGTGCGCGTAGGGCGAGCGCAGAAAGGCGAGCACCCGCGTGCCGGCCGGCGCCATGTCATCGGTGAACTGGCCGCGACCGGTGAGCAGGGCGGCGTCTTCCACCCGGCTGACCGCCTTTCCGCTGCCGAAGCGCAGAACCCCATTGGCTGCTGAATCATTCATCGAGGCAACTTCCTGTCGAAGGGTGTCGTCAGCCGATCACCAGTCGATGGTCTGGGCGATGGCGTCAGCCGCCTGGCGCAGGTGAGGCAGGAACTCGATGGCCTCCTCCAGACGCAGACGGCTGACCGGCGCCTGGACCGCCACGGCGGCCACCACACGCTGGTCGGCGTCGCGCACCGGCACCGCCAGGCAGTTGATGCCGGCGAGATATTCCTCGTCATCGGTGGCGTAGCCGTTGGCGCGGATGGCCTCGAACTCGCGACCGAGCCGGGCGGGATCGGTGAACGTCTTCTGAGTATGCCGGATCAGCGGGGTGACGCGCAGGAAACGCTCACGGCTGCGCTTGGGAAGGTAGGACAGGAACAGCTTGCCGCTGGCCGAGGCATACAGCGGCACCTTGGAGCCCGCGGTGAAGCGCACACGCAGCGGCCAGGAGGCCTCGACCCGGTCGAGATAGAGCACCGAGTTGTTGTTGGGGATGGTCAGGTTGCAGGTCTCGCCGATCTGCTCGACCAGTTCCTCGAGCACGGCGCGCCGGGCACCCCGGGCGGGCGAGCGCAGCAGGGTCTCGACCGCCAGGCCGTTCATGCGCTCGGAGCAGGCATACCGCTTGCTGCCCGGCTCGCGCCCGACCAGGCCGGCGTGCTCGAGCGTGGTGAGGATGCGGTAGACGGTGGGCTTGGGCAGCTCGACCTCGCGGCAGATCTCGGAGAGCTGCGGCGGCGTGTCGTGACGGGCGATGGCCTCGAGGATGCGCACGGCCCTCAGGATGGCCGATCCGGCCGGTACCGCCTCGGGCGGATCTTCGAGAACGGTGGCGTGAAACTCGGTGTCGAACTCGGAATCGTCGGTCATCGCTGTCTCCGTCTTGAGGGATTCTGATCGTTGTTGGAACAGCATTATGGGGAAAGCGAAACGCCAGCGCGAGGTTTCCTTTTTTCAATGATTTACCAGATGAAACGATTTTCAGGGGTTTTCGCCGGGCCAGCGGGAATTCTCCTCTGAGAACAACGCATCCGATCGGCTTGCGGTTTCCAGAGGAGAAGCCGTGGAAAAGCCGAAATTTCCATCGTCTGTCCAAGACGAATCCGGGACAAGCCCGGCGTCTTGTCCAGGCCGATCCGCAATCCGGAGTTGCAGCAGACGAACCGGCACTGGAGAGCCCGGGGTTCAGCCCGTGGAACCGTAGCGGGCCGCCAGCGACGCGATCACCGCCTCGCACTCGGCGATGGTCTGCTCGATGATCTCGCGCACCGGCCGAACCGCGTCGATGCGACCGCAGACCTGCCCGGTCAGGGGCACCGCGGCCTCCAGGTCGCCGCCGAAATAGAGGTCGAGCACATTGGCGAACTCGTCGCGCATGTTCGGGGGGTTGGCGAACTCCAGCCGGGTGGTGCGCGCGGTGCGCAGCGCCCGCAGCGCCGGACCGTTGCCGCCACGGTTCAGGAACACCGTGTCGGTCTCTTCGGCGCGCACGATCGCGTCCTTCCAGTTGCCGTGGGCCGGCGACTCGGCGGCGGTCAGCATGCGGGTGCCCATCTGCACGCCCTCGGCGCCGAGCGCGAGCGCCGCGGCCATCGACACGCCGTCGCTGAAGCCGCCGGCGGCGATCACCGGCACCTTCACCTGCGAGCAGACCAGCGGCAGCAGCACCATCGAGGCGACATCGCGCTGGTTCTTGAAGCCGCCCCCCTCGGCGCCCTCCACGATCAGACCGTCCACCCCTGCGGCCACCGCCTTGAGCGCGCCCTTGAGGGTGGGCACCACATGGAAGACCGTCAGTCCGTGCGACTTCAGGTCGGCGCAGTAGCGCGAGGGATCGCCGGCCGAGGTGGTGACGAAGCGCACCCCCTGGTCGACCACGAACTTCACGATGTCGGGGTCGCGCACATAGGTGAGCGCGATGTTCACGCCGAAGGGCCGGTCGGTGAGCTCGCGCATCCGGCGGATTTCGTCGCGGACCTCGTCGAGCTTGCCCGAGGAGGTCTCGATGATGCCCATGCCGCCGGCATTGGACACCGCCGAGGCGAGCTGGGCGCGGGCGATCCAGCCCATCGGGGCCTGCACGATCGGGTGGGTGATGCCGAGCATCTCGGTGACGCGGTTGCGAAGGGCCATGGCGTTGACTCCGGAAAGCGGGGCAAGGGGATCAGCCGGCCACGAGGACCAGCAGCTGGCCGTTGGCGTGCGCGGCCGGCACCACCAGCGCGCCGGCCGACTCGGCCACCGGCGTGGTGCCGAGCGCGCGCCGCGCCTGGGCGAGG
Source organism: uncultured bacterium (assembly GCA_903934795.1). Lineage (GTDB taxonomy): Bacteria > Pseudomonadota > Gammaproteobacteria > Burkholderiales > Burkholderiaceae_E > Quisquiliibacterium. The sequence continues at coordinate 28,238 of CAIZPE010000034.1, forward strand.
TCGGTCACCTGCAGCACCAGCGCGGCCACGCCCTCGTCGGCCAGGCCGCCGAGATCGGCTCCCGGGTGGCGGGCGGCCAGCTGGGCGCGCGACAGGTACTCGAAGGGCGCTCGACCGGCACCGGAGACCACCCGCCAGGCGCCATCGGGCAGGCGCTCGGGCGTGCGGTCGACCAGCCGGCCGAGGTGAGCGGCGGCGGCCTGCGGATCGGGCGCAAGCAGCTCCAGGCAGGCGATGCCGATGGCGCCGTTGGCATGTCGGCACAGCTCGGGAATCCAGACCGCCTCACGGGTGAAGTGCCGGCACGCGAACAGGCGCATGTCGCCCGGCCGCTCGTGCACCGGCCACATGAAGGTCTCGAAGCGCGCCTCGGTGAGCGATCCGTCAGGCAGGGTGACGGGGCGACCGAAGGCATTGGGCCCGGTGGCGGCGATGCCGCGGGCGTGCAGTTCGGCCACGCCGGCGGCGGCATCGCGCGCGGTGAAGGCGGCCCGCTCGATGCCCTCGCGGCGGGCGAGGAAGGCGCGGGTGGGCTGGTTGTGGTCGGTGTCGGCGAGCACCCCGAGCAGCTCGAGGTAGTCGTCGCCGAACATGATGGTGTGGTTGCCGGTGCCCATGTGGGCGCTGTGGGTGCCGCGCGGCGACAGCGTGAAGCCCAGCGCGCGCCAGCCCGCGGCGGCGGCGTCGAGGTCGCGCACGGTGATCACCGCGTGGTCCAGTCCGATGACCTGGTCGAGCATGCAAGCCTCCATTCCGATTGGCTGCCCCGCGGGCGGCCGACGGCCGATGCTATCGCCCGGCCGACTGGAAGCCGACCGCTTTTGATGACACAGTGGCGCACGCACCGCCCCCGGATTCCGTTTCCCATGAGCGCATCACCCGCCTGGCCGCCCTCCCTGTGGGCCGCAGCCACCCCGCCCGGCCCGACCTGGTCTGCACTGCCCGGCCCGCTGAGCACCGATGTCGCCGTCATCGGCGCCGGCTTCACCGGCCTGTCCACCGCGCTGCACCTCGCCCGCCAGGGCGCCCAGGTGACCGTGATCGAGGCAGCCGAACCCGGCTGGGGCGCCTCGGGCCGCAACAACGGCCAGGTGATCCCCACGCTCACCCGGCCGGAGCCGGAACAGATCGTGGCCCGCCATGGCGCGGCCGGCGAGCGCTTCGTCGGCCTCATCCGCGACTGCGCCGCGAATCTTTTCGACCTGATCCGCGCCGAGGGCATCGACGCCGAGGCCGAGCAGACCGGCTGGGTGCAGCCGGTGCACACGCCCGGTCGCATGGCGATCGCCGAACGGCGCGTGCGGCAGTGGTCGGCGGTGGGTGCGCCGGTGGAGCTGCTCTCGGCCCAGGCCGTGCGCGAGCGCACCGGCTCGAGCGCCTGGCACGGCGGCTGGTGGAATCCCACCGGCGGCCATGTGAACCCGCTCGCCCTCACCCGCGGCCTGGCCATGGCCGCGCAGCGGGCCGGCGCGCAGATCCATGTCCGCACGCCGGTGCGCAGCCTGCGGCGCACCCAGGATGGCTGGCTGCTCGGCACCGATGCCGGCGAGGTGCGTGCCCGCGCGGTGGTGCTGGCCACCGGCAGCTACACCGGCGAGTTCGCGCCCGGGCTGGCGCCGGCCGTCGCGCGCGAAGTGGTGCCGGTGCTCTCCTGGCAGATGGCCACCGCGCCGGTGCCCGAGGCGGCGCGCCGGGTGGTGATCCCCGGCCGGCACGCGGTCTCCGACACCCATGGCGACCTCTACTTCATGCGCTATGACGCCCGCCACCGCCTGATCACCGGCGGCGCGCTGGTCAACCCGCGCAACGGCGCGCAGCGCCTGCGGGCGCGGATCGGCGCGCGGCTGCAGGGCCTGTTCCCCGCCCTGGGCGACGTGCGCTTCGACCATGTCTGGAACGGCTACATCGGCATGACCGACGACTACCTGCCACGGGTGCACCGCATCGGCCCCGATGGCTATGCCTGGGTGGGCTGCAACGGCCGTGCCGTGGGCCTGTCGGTGGCGCTCGGCCGCGAGCTCGCCCGCGCGGTGCAGGGCGCACCCGACCAGGATCTCGCCCTGCCCTTCACCGAACCCAGGCCGCTCGCGCTGCACGGCCTCGCCCGTCGCACCGCGCCCTTCATGCTGTTGCTCTATCGCTATCGCGACCAGCGCGAGATCCGCGCCTGACCCTGCTTCCGGAGTTTCCCGCCCATGAAAGCCGTAGGACACACCCGCTGCCTGCCGGTGACCGACCCCGACTGCCTGATCGACCTCGACCTGCCCGAGCCCGTGGCCACCGGCCGCGACCTGCTGGTGCGGGTGATGGCGGTGTCGGTCAATCCGGTGGACACCAAGCTGCGCCGCAACGCCCCACCGCCCGCCGGGGAAGCCCGCGTGCTGGGCTATGACGCGGCCGGCGTGGTCGAGGCGGTGGGACCGCAGGTCACCGGCTTCAAGCCCGGCGACGAGGTCTGGTATGCCGGTTCTCGGGTTCGACCCGGCACCAACGCCGAACGGCACCTGGTCGATGAGCGCATCGTCGGCATGAAGCCGCACAGCCTGTCCTTCGAGCAGGCCGCCGCCATGCCGCTCACCACCATCACCGCCTGGGAGGCGCTCTTCGACCGCCTGCAGCTGCGCGCCGGCAAGCCAGCCGATGCCGGCACCCTGCTGATCACCGGCGCGGCCGGCGGCGTGGGCTCGATCGCGGTGCAGCTCGCCCGGCGCCTGACCGGCGCGCAGGTGGTCGCCACCGCCTCGCGCCCCGAGAGCCGCGCGCAGGCGCTCGCGCTCGGCGCGCATCGGGTCATCGATCACGGCCGGCCGCTCAGCGAGGAGCTGCGCCGCGAGGGCATCCGCTGGGTCGAGAACATCTTCAGCATCACCCATACCCACCTGCACTTCGCCGAGCTCGCGAAATCGGTCGCGCCGCAGGGCCGCATCTGCGTGATCGACACGCCCGAGAAGCCGCTCGACTTCATGCTGCTGCGCGAGCGCTGCGCCTCGCTGCACTGGGAGGGCATGTTCACGCGCTCGGGTTTCCAGACCGCCGACATGGCCGAGCAGGGCCGCCTGCTCAGCGAGACGGCGCGTCTGGTCGATGACGGTCTGATCCGCTGCACCCACACCCGCACCGCCGGGCGGATCTGCGCCGCCGACCTGCGAGCCGCGCATGCCGAGATCGAGTCGAACCGCACGATCGGCAAGATCGTGCTGGCGGGCTTCTGAGGTGCCGCAGGGCGCGCGGCTGCGGGCCGCGGGGGCCGGATGGCCGAGCCGCCGCCGCCCGCGCCCTCAGGGCAGGAGGCGCAGGAGCTGGCCGCCAGACCCGTCGGTGAGCAGGTAGATCCAGCCGTCGGGGCCCTGGCGCACATCGCGGATGCGCGCGCCCGGATCGACCAGCAGGCGCTCCTCGCCGGTCACCCGCCGGCCCTCGATGCTCAGCCGGTGCAGTGCCTGGCCGCGCAAGGCGCCCACCAGCAGGCTGCCCTGCCAGCCCGGGTAGCGGTTGCCGGTGACGAAGGCCATGCCGCTGGGCCCGATCGAGGTCGGCAGCCAGACCTTCAGCGGCTGCTCGAAGCCGGCGCGCGGCCCTTCCTCGCCGATGCGCGTGCCCAGGACATACTCGCGCCCGAAGGTGACCAGCGGCCAGCCATAGTTGCGGCCGCGCTCGATCAGGTTGATCTCGTCGCCGCCCTGCGGACCGTGCTCGCTCTGCCACAGATCGCCGGTGACCGGGTGCACCGCCATGCCCTGGATGTTGCGGTGACCCAGGCTCCAGAGCTCGGGCCGTGCGCCGGCGCGCCCGACATGAGGGTTGTCGGCGGGCACCCGGCCGTCGGACTCGATGCGCACGGTCTTGCCAAGATGGTTGGCCGGATCCTGGGCGTCGGCGCGGCGGCCGAACCGGTCGCCCAGGCCGACATGCAGGCGGCCGTCACGGGCGAAGGCCAGCCGCGAGCCGCAGTGCAGCCGGCTGGCCACCCTGGGCTGCTGCCGGAAGATCACCTGCACATCGACCAGCGCGTCGCCCTCGAGCCGGCCACGGGCCACGGCCACGGTGTTGCCGCCCTCGCCCGCCTCGGCGTAGGTCCAGTAGAGCAGCCGGTTGGTGGCGTGGGCCGGGTCGGTCACCAGATCGAGCAGGCCGCACTGGCCGGTCGCATCGACCGGCGGCAGACCCCGCAGCGGCGCGCCCACCGTGCCATCCTCGGCCACCGGGCGGATGCGGCCGGGGCGTTCGGTCACCAGCATCCGGCCGTCGGGCAGGAAGGCCAGCGCCCAGGGCTGATCAAGCCCGCGCGCCACCACCACCGCCTGCACCGCGGCGGCCGGCCGTGGCGCGAGCAGCGCGCCAGGCAGCAGGACCAGGACGAAGAGCCGCAGCGCGAGCAGGGCGGCGGGACGGCGGCGCGGGACGGGGGGCAGGATGGCACTCATCCCGGTATCGTGCCGTGGACCGCCGCCGCAGGCCAGCCCGGGCGCGCCAGACTTACACTGCGCACGGCGCGAGCCCGCGCCGCTTTCCTCCACGCAAGATCCCGATCACCCCGATGGAACACTACGATCATCTCGTCGTCGGCGCCGGCTCGGCCGGTTGCGTGCTGGCCAACCGGCTGAGCGCCGACCCCGGCCGCCGCGTGCTGCTGCTCGAGGCCGGGCCGCGCGACACCCATCCCTGGATCCACATCCCGCTGGGCTACGGCAAGCTCTTTGCCGACAACCGCGTCAACTGGGCCTACGAGTCCGAACCCGAGCCCACGCTCGGTGGCCGGCGGGTGTTCACCCCGCGCGGCAAGGTGCTGGGCGGCTCCTCCTCGATCAACGGCCTGGTGTACATCCGCGGCCAGCGCGAAGACTTCGACGACTGGGCCGTGCCGGGCTGGGGCTTCGATGACCTGCTGCCCTTTTTCCTGCGCAGCGAAGACCAGCAGCGCGGCGCGAGCGCCTGGCACGGCGCGGGCGGCCCGATCGCGGTCTCCGACCTGCCCGACCGGCACGAGCTGTGCGACGCCTTCATCGCCTCGGCGCAGGCCAACGGCATCCCGCGCAACGACGACTTCAACGGCCCCACCCAGGAGGGCGCGGGCTACTACCAGGCCACCCTGCGCAATGGCCGGCGGGTGAGCACCGCGGTGGGCTACCTGCGTCCGGCGCAGCGCCGCGCCAATCTGCGCATCGAGGTCGAGGCGCTGGTCACGCGCGTGATCATCGAGCAGGGCCGCGCCGTGGGTGTCGAGTACCGCCAGCACGGGCGCAGCCATGTCGCGCGCGCCGGCGAGGTCATCCTGTGCGGCGGCGCCTTCAACTCGCCGCAGCTGCTGCAGCTCTCGGGCATCGGTCCCGGCGAGCGGCTGCGCGAGCTCGGCCTGCCGGTGCTGGTCGATTCGCCGCAGGTGGGCGAGGGCCTGCAGGACCACTTCTATGTCCGCACCTACTGGCGCTGCAACCGGCCCATCACCTTCAACGACCGGCTCTCGACCTGGCACGGCAAGCTCGGTGCGGGCCTGCAGTGGCTGCTCACGCGCCGCGGCCCGCTCACGGTAAGCGCCGGCTATGCCGCCGCCTTCGTGCGCACGCGGCCCGAACTCACCCGGCCCGATGCGCAGTTCTACTTCATCAACTTCTCCATCGCCCGCCGCGGCGGGGTGCTCGACGACTTTCCCGGCTTCACCTGCTCGGTGTCGCAGCTGCGCGCGCAGTCGCGCGGCTGGGTGCGGCTGCGCAGCCCCGACCCCACCGAGGCGCCGGCCATCCGCTACAACTACCTCGACGCCGAGGAAGACCGGCGCATGATGGTCGACGGGCTCAAGCAGCTGCGCCGGCTGGTCAACACCCCGCCCTTCAGCGGCTATGTCGAGGCCGAGCGCACGCCCGGCCCGGCCGTGCAGACCGACGAACAGTGGCTGCAGTTCTGCCGCGACACCGGCGAGACGGTCTACCACCCCACCTCCACCTGCCGCATGGGCACCGACCCGGCCTCGGTGGTCGATCCGCGACTGCGGGTGCGCGGGGTCGATGGCCTGCGGGTCGTCGATGCCTCGGTGATGCCGGCGGTGGTGTCGGGCAACACCAACGCGGCGGTGATCGCGATCGCCGAGCGCGCGGCCGAGCTCATCGCCCAGGACGCGAAGCGCTGAGCGCCGTGATCACGGGCATGGCCGCACGGCTGCGCACCAGGGTGACTCCGGGCGTGGTGCCCGCCCCCGGCAGGCGGGCGCGCGCCGCCGCGGCCCTGATGGCTGCGCTGGCCACCCTCATGCTCCTGACCGCGCCGACCACCGCGCCCGCGCAGAATCGACCGCTGGGCGTGGCCACCTGGAACCTCGCCTGGCTCATGAGCCCCGAGACCCACGCCCGCTGGGCAGCCACCTGCGCGCGGCATGGCTGGCCCACCGACCCGGCCACCCTGGCGCCACCCGCCCGCCGCGAGCTCGAGGGTCTGCCCTACTGCAATGTCCACAACGGCATGCGCTTTCCGCCCCAGGCCTGCCCGGGCGAGGACGAGGGCTGGCCGCAGCGCGCCCGCTACCGTCCCGGGCATCCCTGCCGCGACACTGCCGACCTCGCCGATCCGATGGCCCATCAGGACAAGCTCGATCAGCTGCGCCGCTGGTTCGCGCGGCTCGCCGATGAAGGCGTGTCGATGGTGGCGCTGCAGGAGGTCTTCGATGACGCGGCGGTGCGGCCGCTGCTGCCGCCGGGCTGGTCGGTGCGCACCAGCCGCGGCATGCCCGGCAGCCCCGACATCGCGCAGCAGCTCGGCGTGGCCTGGGCGCCAGGGCTTGCACCGGGCGGCTTCCGGGTGGAGCCGGCGCTGGCCGACAGCGGGCCGGGGCTGCGGCCGCTGCGCCCGGGGTTCTCCTTCACGCTGCCGGTGGACGGCCGGCCGGTGGAGTTCCTGGTGGTGCATCTGAAGGCCGGCTGCCGCAGCCGCGTGATCGACGATCCGCTGCGCCCGGATGACCCGCCCGCACGCCGTGACGCCATCGTCAGCGACTGCGCGATGCTGCGCCGCCAGCTGCCGGCACTGGAAGACTGGATCGATGCCCGCGTCGGACGCGACTTCGTGGTGCTGGGCGACTTCAACCGCAGCCTGTTCCTGGAGCCGGTGAAAGACCGGCCCGACCGCCCGGTCCGCCTCGATGGCAGCTCGCCCGCCAGCCCGAGCGGCCCCTGCGACCTGGTGTCGGTGGAGGGCAGGCTGCAGGCCCGCTGCCCGGCGCACACCAGCGCGCTCTTCCCGGAGCTCAATGACGACGACCCGCCCGGCTCGGTGCTGTGGCGGGCCCGACCGGCCGAGCTGTCCGGCGGACGCATCCGCCCCGGCGGGCCGGCCGACTGCAACCTGCGCGGCGGACAGCCGCCGCGCCGCGGCGCCGGCGACCTCGCCCACGACGGCATCGACCATGTGCTGCTCAGCGACGCGCTCAAGCGCCGGCTGTCGCCGCAGGCGCTGACGCTGCGCATGCTCGGCCACCTCGACGAGGCGGGCCGGCCCTTCGCGGCATCACCCGCGAGAGCCCTGCCCAGCGACCACTGCCCGCACTGGGTGGTGCTCGACTGAGCCGCGCTCAGGCCAGCCGCGCCCGCGCCACCGTGGCCATCGCCGGTTCGGTGGCGGCCAGCACCGCGTCGATCGCGGCGTCATCGTGGGCCACCGACAGGAACATGTTGTGCTTGTGGTGCAGGTAGGCGCCGCGGGCCAGGGCCTCGCGGCAGAAGAGCGCGCCCAACGACTGGTCGGCATCGCCCTCGAAGAGCACCAGCGGCATCTGCGGCGGCCCCGACTGGCGCAGCCCGATGCCGTGGCGCTGCGCCTGCCGGGCTAGCCCCTCGCGCAGACGCATGCCGGCGCGGGCCATGCGCGCCGGGCCGTCCACCCGCTGCAGTTCGTCGAGCGTGGCCAGCGCCGCGGCCATCGACACCGCCGAGCACCAGAAGGAACCGGTGACGAACACGCGCGTGGCCGCCTCGCGCAGCCAGTCGCGGCCGGTGACCGCGGCGAGTGCATGGCCGTTGGCGATCGCCTTGCTGAAGGCCGAGAGGTCGGGCTCGATGCCCAGCGGCGCCCAGCTGCCGGCCAGGTCCAGCCGGAAGCCCGCCCGCACATCGTCGACGATGAGCGCCGCGCCGTGGCGGGCACTCAGCTCGCGCGCGGCCAGCGCGAACGCGGGCTGGGCCAGCGCCTGGTCGCGGGCGAGGTCATGGCGCAGCGCAGTGACCAGAATGGCGGCAAGATCGTCGCCGGCCTGCGTCACGGCCTGCGCAAGGCTGTCGGGATCGTTGTACTCGAAGTGGATGAGATGGCTTCGATCGGCCTCGGTGACGCCAGCCATCGAGGGTGTGCACCAGGGCGCCGAGCCGTGATACGAGCCGCGCGCCACCAGCACCTTGCGCCGGCCGGTGGCGGCACGCGCCAGCATCACGCAGGCGGTGGTGGCGTCGGTGCCGTTCTTCTGGAACATCACCCAGTCGGCATGGGCCACCAGACCCACCACACGCTCGGCCAGCCGCACCAGCACCTCGCCGGGGCCGTCCAGGCAGTCGCCGAGCTCTCGCTGGGCCTGCGCCGCGCGCTCGACCGCCGGGTGGCCGTGGCCGAGCACGATCGGCCCCCAGCTGCACATCAGGTCGACATAGACCTTGCCGTCCACATCCTCGATGCGACAGCCCTCGCCGCGCCGGAAGAACTGCGGATAGCCCTCGGGCAGCGAGGCCGCCCGCAGGTGGCCCCACAGCCCGCCGGGAATCACGCGACCGGCACGCTCGCGCAGCGACCGGTCGACCGGGCCGCTGCCCGTCATGGCACCGGCCTCAGGCGGCGGCGCTGGGCCGCGCCTTCATGCGCTCACAGAGCGCGACGATGTTGGCGTTGGCCGGGTCGATCGGCTGGCCGACCATCTTGCCGAAGTCGAGAAACACGAAGAGCAGGATGTCGGCCAGGGTGAGGCGGCTGCCGCAGACGAACTCGCGGCCGGCGATCAGCCCGTCGAGCCAGCGCAGCTTCTCCTGGGCAAGCAGCTTGAGGTCGGGCGCGGCCTGCGGGATGACCCGGATGCGCGACTCGAACAGCTTCAGGCCCTCGGCGAAGCGAAAGCCGTTGGCCAGCGGCTCGAGGATGTTCAGGTCGATGCGGCGCACCCACATGCGGGTCTCGGCGCGCTCGGCCGGGTTGCTGCCGATCAGGGTCTTGCCGGCGGGGCCGATCTCGTCGAGGTACTCGCAGATCGCGGTGATCTCGGCCAGCACCATGCCGTTGTCGAGCTCCAGCGCCGGCAGCTGGCCGGAGGGGTTCTTGGCCAGGTAGGGCGCCTGGCGGTTCTCGCCGCCGCGCAGATCGACCTTGGTGCTGGGCAGCTCGACGCCGCGCTCGGCGGCGAACATGCGCACCACGCGCGGATTGGGGCCGACGGAATCGAAAAGAAGCATGGCGCTCTCGCTGGGTATGGCTGGAAGCCGGTTGAGGGTTTCGCGAGCTTAACCGCGGCCCCCGGGCATGACCATCACGAGGCCGAGGCGGCCGTCTCGCCGCGATCGAAAAACGGTCCGCCGCTTCCGCTACCATGACCGACCGGGCTCGCACCGGCACGAGGCCGCCCCGCCGCGCGCGCCCGGTCGCCGCCCCTGCGAACCCCCGGTCGCCGCCCACGGCAAGCCCCCTTGGACACCACCCGCCATCCCACCCTCGCCCTCTGGTCGCTGTGCCTGGCCTACTTCGCGATGGGCACCTCGGCGATCGCGCTGGTCGGCCTGATCCAGGAGATCTCCAGCGCCTTCGGCGTGTCCAAGCCGGCGATCGCCGGCGTGGTCACCCTGTTCGCGCTCACCTTCGCGGTGCTCGCGCCGCTGCTGCAGGTTGCGGCCGGGCGTCTGCCGCGGCGCACGCTGCTGCTGGCCGGGCTGTGCACCATGGGCGCGGCCAGCCTCTGGACCGCCCTGGCCACCAGCCTGCCCAGCCTCGCCGCGGCCCGGGTGCTGCTCGCCCTGGGCTCGGCCGCGGTGGGCCCGGTGGCCTCGTCGCTGGGCGCAGGCCTGGTGCCGCCGGCACGCCAGGGCCAGGCGCTGGCCATCGTCTTCGCCGGCATGACCTTCGCCACGGTGCTGGGCCTGCCCCTGGCCACCTGGGCGGGCGGCCTGCTCGGCTGGCGCTGGGCCTTCGGTGGCCTGGCCGCGGCCAGCCTGCTGATCGCCGTGCTGGTCGCGGTGGTGGTCGGCGACCGGCGGCCGGCACCGCCGGTGTCGCTGGCCAGCTTCGGCCAGGTGCTGCGCCACCGCGCGGCGGCCTGGGCGATCGCGATGGCCGGCTGCCAGATGGCGGCGGTGTTCTCGCTCTACGCCCTGGTGGCGCCCTTCCTGCAGGAGCGCTTCGGCGTCGCCCAGTCCACGCTGCCCCTGGCCTTCCTGCTGGCCGGCAGCCTCAGCGTGCTCGGCAATGTGGCCGCCGGCCGGGTCGGCGACCGCATCGGCGCGGCGCGCACGCTGTGGCTGTCCACCGGCAGCCTGTGCCTGGCCTTCTGCGTGGTGCTGGCGCTGCCAGCCGACCCGCGGGTGGGCATGGCCGCCTTCGCGGTCTGGTCGATGCTGGGCATGACCTTCTACGCGCCGCAGCAGAAGCGGCTGATCGAGCTCGCGCCCGAACTGCGCAACCTGCTGCTGGCGATGAACGCCTCGGCCCTCTATGTGGGCATGTCGGCCGGCGCGGCGGCGGCGGCGCAGGCCTGGCTGCGGCTGGGCCCCTGGTCGCTGCCCCTGGTGGCGGCCGGTTTCGTGCTGCTGGGCATGCTGGCCTACCGGCGCTCCCGGCAGGCCGAGGCGGACATGGCCCGCCGCCTATAATGACCGGTTATCCGGAACGACGGCAGGCCCCCATGTCCCTACAAGAAAGATACACGCCCGGCGAGGTCGAGCGCGCCGCGCACGCCCACTGGAATGCCATCGACGCCTACCGGGCGATCGAGCACGACCCGCGTTTCCCCAAGGGCAAGTTCTACGCCTGCTCGATGCTGCCCTACCCCAGCGGCAAGCTGCACATGGGCCATGTGCGCAACTACACCATCAACGATGTGATGTACCGGCACCTGCGCATGCAGGGCTACAACGTGCTGATGCCCATGGGCTGGGACGCCTTCGGCCTGCCCGCCGAGAACGCCGCCATGAAGAACGACGTGGCGCCGGCGCGCTGGACCTACGACAACATCGCCTACATGAAGAAGCAGATGCAGGCGATGGGGCTGGCCATCGACTGGAGCCGCGAGATCGCGGCCTGCGACCCCGCCTACTACCGCTGGAACCAGTGGCTTTTCCTGCAGATGCTCGAGCGCGGCATCGCCTACCGCAAGACCCAGGTCGTCAACTGGGATCCGGTCGACCAGACCGTGCTCGCCAACGAGCAGGTGATCGACGGCCGAGGCTGGCGCACCGGCGCACCGGTCGAGAAGCGCGAGATCCCGGGCTACTACCTCAAGATCACCGACTACGCGCACGAGCTCCTCGAGCAGGTCGAGAACCACCTCGACGGCTGGCCCGATCGCGTGCGCACCATGCAGTCGAACTGGATCGGCCGCTCCACCGGCGTGCGCTTCGCCTTCCCGCATGCCATCACCGACGCGCAAGGCGCGCTCGCCGGCGAAGGCCGGCTGCATGTCTTCACCACCCGCGCCGACACCATCATGGGCGTGACCTTCGTGGCGGTCGCCCCCGAGCATCCGCTGGCCGACATCGCCGCCGCCCGTGATCCGGCGGTGGCCGCCTTCGTGGCCGAGGCCCGCCAGGGCTCGGTCATGGAGGCCGACATGGCCACCATGGAGAAGAAGGGCGTGCCCACCGGCCTGACCGTGCGCCACCCCCTCACCGACGAGCCGGTGCCGGTGTGGGTGGGCAACTATGTGCTCATGGGCTACGGCGACGGCGCCGTGATGGGCGTGCCCGCGCACGACGAGCGCGACTTCGCCTTCGCGCGCCGCTACGGGCTGCCGATCCGCCAGGTGATCGATGTCGCCGGCCAGGTCTTCTCCGATACCGAATGGGCGCCCTGGTACGAAGACAAGGTCGCCGGCTGCTGCATCCGCTCCGGCTCCTATGACGGCCTCGGCCACCAGGCCGCGGTCGAGGCCATCGCCGCCGACCTCGCCGCACGCGGCCTCGGCCAGAAGAAGACCCAGTGGCGGCTGCGCGACTGGGGCATCTCGCGCCAGCGCTACTGGGGCACGCCGATTCCGATCATCCACTGCGATGACTGCGGCGCGGTGCCCGTGCCGTACCAGGACCTGCCGGTGCGCCTGCCCGAAGATCTCGTGCCCGACGGCACCGGCAACCCGCTCGCGCGCAGCCAGGCCTTCCTCGCCTGCCGCTGCCCGCGCTGCGACAAGCCGGCGCGCCGCGAGACCGACACCATGGACACCTTCATCGACTCGTCCTGGTATTACATGCGGTACTGCTCGCCCGACAATCCCACCGCCATGGTCGATGCGCGCACCGACTACTGGATGCCGATGGACCAGTACATCGGCGGCATCGAGCACGCGGTGCTGCACCTGCTCTACGCGCGCTTCTGGACGAAGGTGATGCGCGACATCACCGGCCAGGTGCCCGGCGATCCGGCCCGCGGCCTGGTCACCTTCGACGAGCCCTTCACCCGGCTGCTGTGCCAGGGCATGGTGCTCAACCACATCTACTCCCGCCGCACCGAGCGCGGCGCCATCGAATACTTCTGGCCCGAGGATGTCGAGAACCTCCATGACGAGACCGGGCGGGTCACCGGCGCACGGCTGAAGTCCGACGGCAGCCTGGTCGACTACGGCGGCGTGGGCACGATGTCCAAGAGCAAGAACAACGGCGTCGACCCCCAGGCCCTGATCGATCGCTACGGCGCCGACACCGCACGCCTGTTCGTGATGTTCGCCAGCCCGCCCGAGCAGACGCTCGAGTGGTCCGACACCGGTGTGGAGGGCGCCCACCGCTTCATTCGCCGGCTGTGGGCCTTCGCGCATGCGCAGCAGGCCGTGCTCGCGCAGGCCGGCACGCTCGATGCGGCCCGGCTCGAGCCCGCCCACAAGGCGCTGCGCCGCGAGATCCACACCGTGCTGCGCCAGGCCGACTACGACTACCAGCGCCTGCAGTACAACACCGTGGTGTCGGCGGCCATGAAGATGCTCAACGCGCTCGAGGGCGCGCGCCTGCCCGAGGGCCCGGTCTCGGCCGCGGTGCTGCGCGAATGCCTGTCGGTGCTCATCCGCGTGCTCTATCCGGTGGTGCCGCATGTCACGCACGGCCTGTGGCAGGCGCTGGGCTATGCCGCCGCCCACGGTGACCTGCTCGACACCGCCTGGCCGCAGGTCGACCCCGATGCGCTGCGGCAGGACACCCTCGAACTGGTGCTGCAGGTGAACGGCAAGGTGCGTGGCTCGGTGAGCGTGCCGGCCAGCGCCGACCAGGCCGCCATCGAGGCCGCCGCGCTCGCCAGCGAGCCGGTGCAGCGTCTGGGCGAGGGCCGGCCGGCGCGCAAGGTGATCGTGGTGCCGGGCCGGCTGGTCAATGTGGTCATCTGAGCCGCCACGCCGCCGCTGCCTGCGGGCGCTGCTGCTGCCCGTGGCCCTGGCGCCGGCGGCCTGCGGCTTCCGGCTGCGCGGCAGCGCCGAGCTGCCCTTCGAGACCCTGTTCGTCAGCTTCCCGCCGGCGTCGGCCACCGGCGCCGAGTTCGTCCGCCTGCTGCGGGTGCAGGGCGGCACCCGCCTGGTGGACAAGGCCACCGACGCGCAGGCCCGGCTCGAGGTGTACGCGGAGCGCCGCGAAAAGGAGATCGTCGGCTTCTCCAGCACTGGCCGCCCGCGCGAGTATCAGCTGCGCCTGATCACCGGCTTCCGGCTGGTCGATGTCGCCTCCGGGATCGAGATGATCCCGGCCAACGATCTGACCCTGCGCCGCGAAATCACCACCACCGACACCCAGCTCGTGGCCAAGCAGCAGGAAGAGGCGCTGCTCTACCGCGAAATGCAGACCGACACCGTGCAGCAGCTGCTGCGTCGGCTGGCCGCGGCGCGGCGCCCGGTGCCGCGGGCCGCGCCGGGCTGAGCTGCCGCCCTCGCCTGCATGAGCATCCGCCCCGAAGCCCTGCCCGGCGCGCTGCGTCGCGGTCTGCCGCCCGCGATCTGGATCCACGGCGACGAGGAGCTGCTGCAGATCGAAGCCGCCGACCTGGTCCGTGAGGCAGCCCGGACTGCGGGCTTCAGCCAGCGCGACGTCTTCGTGGCCGATCGCAGTCTGCGCCTGGAGGCCCTGGCCGCCGAGACCCGCACGCTGTCGCTGTTCGCCTCGCGCCGGCTGATCGAGCTGCGCCTGCCCGGCAAGCCCACGCGCGATCTTGGTCAGGCGCTGGCCGACATCATCGACGGGCTCGACGAGGACACCCGACTGCTGGTGAGCAGCCCGCGCCTGGACCGCGCGGTCACCGATACGGCCTGGTTCTCCGCGCTCGAGCCGCGGCTGCTGCTGGTGGCGGTGGCCAGCGTGGAGCACGCCCAGCTGCCGGCCTGGATCGGCGCGCGCCTGGCAGCCCAGCAGCAGCGGGCCGACCCCGCCACCCTGCAGCGGCTGGCCGAGCGGGTGGAGGGCAACCTGCTCGCTGCCCACCAGGAGGTGCGCAAGCTCGCGCTGCTGTTCCCGCCGGGCGAGCTGCCCGCCGACGACGCGCTGGCGGCGGTGCTCGATGTGGCCCGCTATGACGCCTTCGGCATGGCCCAGGCCATGCTGGCCGGCGACGCGGCACGCGCGCTGCGCGCGCTCGAGGGCCTGCGCGCCGAGGGCCAGGCCGCGCCGCTGGTGCTCTGGGCGCTGGCCGATGCGGCACGCAATCTCCTGCGGTTGTCGCAGGCGCGCGATGCCGGGCGCGCGCCGGCCAGCCTCACCCGCGAGCTGCGCCTGTTTCCGCCGCGCGACCGCCTCTATCTCGAGGCCCTGCGCAGGCTCGACACCAGCAGCCTGCGCGAGGCGGTGCAGGAAGCCGCCGGGGTCGATAGAATCATCAAGGGTCTGGTTGCCGCCGATCCCTGGCAGGCCATGGTTCCGCTGGTGGGCCGGCTGGCCGGGGCCCCCGTGCTGGCCGCGCCGCGCTGAACGCCACCGCCACCCGCCGTCCCGCCCATCTCCTCCAACCCTGCGGCTCGCGCCGACCGCCCACAGGCTCATCCATGCAACATCATTCGATCGACATCGCCGCCTATGTGGCCGATGTGGGGCGCCGGGCCCGCGCAGCCAGCCGCGAGATGGCGCGCGCGGCCACCGCGGCCCGCGACCGCGCGCTGCTGGCCACCGCGGCCGCCATTCGCGGCGCCCGGGAACCCCTTCAGGCAGCCAATGCCCGCGACCTCGCCGCAGCCCGCGAGGCCGGCCACGACGCTGCCTTCACCGACCGCCTTGCCCTCACCGACAAGGTCATCGAATCCATGGCGGCGGGCCTCGAGCAGATCGCCCTGCTGCCCGACCCGATCGGCGAGATCACCGACCTGCGCGCCCGGCCCTCGGGCATCCAGGTGGGCCGCATGCGGGTGCCGCTCGGGGTGATCGGCATCATCTACGAGAGCCGGCCCAACGTCACCGTCGATGCCGCCGGTCTGTGCATCAAGTCGGGCAACGCCACCATCCTGCGCGGCGGCTCCGAGGCCATCCACAGCAACCAGGCGCTGGCGGTGCTGGTGCGCCAGGGGCTGCGCGAGGCCGGCCTGCCCGACGATGCGGTGCAGGTGATCGAGACCACCGATCGCGAGGCGGTGGGTGAACTCATCAGCCGGCCGGAGTTCGTCGATGTGATCGTGCCGCGCGGCGGCAAGTCGCTGATCGAGCGCATCGCACGCGATGCCCGGGTGCCCACCATCAAGCATCTGGACGGCATCTGTCATGTCTACATCGACGACAGCGCCGACACCGACATGGCGATCGCCGTCGCCGACAACGCCAAGACCCAGCGCTACTCGCCATGCAACACCATGGAGACCCTGCTGGTATCGCGCGCCGCCGCGCCGCGGGTGTTGCCGCCGCTGGCGCGCATCTACCTCGACAAGGGCGTCGAGTTGCGTGGCTGCCCTGCCACCCGGGCACTGCTCGCACCAGCGGGCCTGGCCTGCGCCGAGGCCACCGAGGAAGACTGGCGCACCGAGTACCTGGCGCCCATCCTGTCCATCCGCGTGGTGACCGGGCTCGACGAAGCCATCGCCCACATCGGCCAGTACGGCTCGCAGCACACCGACGCGATCATCACCGACAGCCACGCCAACGCCATGCGCTTCCTGCGCGAGGTCGATTCCGCCTCGGTGATGGTCAACGCCTCCACCCGCTTCGCCGACGGCTTCGAGTACGGCCTGGGCGCCGAGATCGGCATCTCCACCGACAAGCTGCACGCCCGCGGCCCGGTCGGCCTGGAGGGCCTCACCTCGCAGAAGTATGTGGTGCTGGGCAGCGGGCAGGTGCGCCGGTGAGCAGCGGCTACCTCTGGCTGAAGGCGCTGCACATCGTCTTCGTCACCAGCTGGTTCGCCGGCCTGTTCTACCTCCCACGACTGTTCGTGAACCTCGCCATGGTCGACCCTGCCTCGCAGGCCGAGCGCGCGCGGCTGCTGCTGATGTCGCGCAAGCTCTGGCGATTCATGCAGCCACTGATGTGGCTGGCGCTCGGGCTGGGCACCTGGCTGTGGCTGGGCTATGGCGTCACCGGCGGCTGGATGCACACCAAGCTCGCGGTGGTGGCCGTGCTGCTCGGCTACCACCAGACCTGCGGCCGGCTGCTGCGCCAGATCGAGGCCGGCACCGACACGCGCTCGCATGTCTGGTACCGCTGGTTCAACGAGATCCCCGTGCTCGCCCTGCTGGTCGCGGTGGTGCTGGTGGTCGTCAAGCCCTTCTGAAGTCCGCACCCGGAGAATCCGCATGACCCGCATCGTCGACTACTACATGCATCCCCAGTCGCCCTGGAGCTGCCTCGGCCACCAGGAACTGCGCCGCATCTGCGCCCTGCACAACGCCGACATCCGCATCAAGCCGATCGATCTCGGCGCCAAGGTGTTCCCGGTCTCGGGCGGCCTGCCGCTGGCCAAGCGCGCCCCGCAGCGCCAGAACTACCGGCTCGTCGAGCTCGCGCGCTGGCGCGATCGTCGCGAGGTGCCCATCCAGCTGCATCCCGCCTTCTTTCCAGCCAATGCCGACACGGCCTGCCGGCTGATCATTGCCGCTGACCGGCTGCACGGTACCGACGCCGCGCTCGATGTCGCCGGGCGGTTCATGCGCGCCACCTGGTGCGAGGAGCGCAATGTCGCCGACGACGCCACGCTGCGCGCGGTGCTGCACGAGGCCGGGCTGCCCGCCGACCCGATGTTCCACGCCATCCCCGACACCCACGCGGTCTTCGACAGCTACACCCAGGAGGCGATCGACCACGGCGTGTTCGGCGTGCCCTGGTATGTCTTCGAGGGCATCCCCTACTGGGGACAGGACCGGCTCGAGTTCCTCGAGCGCGCGCTCGCGGGCTGACCCGGGCATGCTGCTCTTCGCCCCCTGCCCGCGCGGCCTGGAAGCGCTGCTCGCCGACGAGATCACCGCGCTGGGCGCCAGCGCGGTGCGCATCAGCCCGGGCGGCGTGGCCTTCGAGGGCGATGCCGCGATGGTGTGCCAGGTCAACCTCAGATCTCGCCTCGCCAGCCGCGTGCTGCGCCAGGTGGGCGCCGGCCGCTGCCGCGACGAGGACGAGCTCGGCCGGGTGGCGGCCAGCGTGCCCTGGGAGCAGTTCATGACCACCCGCCAGACGCTGCGGGTGGACACCACCGCGGTGCGTTCGCCGCTGCGCAGCCTGAACTTCGCGAACCTGCGCGTGAAGGATGCCGTGGTCGACCGATTGCGTCAGACCCGCGGCGATCGGCCCTCGATCGACACCCGACGGCCCGATGTGCGGGTGTTCGCCTTCCTGCAGGAGCAGCAGGTCACGCTCTACCTCGACACCTCGGGCGAGTCGCTGTTCAAGCGCGGCTGGCGGCGCGAGCGCGAGGACAAGGGCCTCGCACCGCTCAAGGAGAATCTCGCCGCCGGCCTGCTCATGCTGGCCGGCTGGACGCCGGAGCGGCCGCTGCTCGATCCCTACTGCGGCTCGGGCACGCTGCTGATCGAGGCCGCCCAGATGGCGCTGGGCATCGCGCCCGGGCTCTCGCGCGCCTTCGGCTTCGAGCGCCTGCGCGACCACGATCCGGCGCAGTGGGCGCAGATCCGTGGCGAGGCCATCCGCCAGGCCCAGCAGGCCGGACCCACGCTGGCCGCGCGGCTGAGCATCACCGGCATCGACATCGACCCGATCGCCATCGAACAGGCCCGCCGCAACATCGAGCGCGCCGGCGTGGGCGGCGCCGGCATCCGGCTGGCCATGGGCGATGCCGCCCGCATCTCGCCGGCCCAGCCCGGGCCGGGCGTGATCGTCACCAATCCGCCCTACGGCGAGCGCATCGCGGCCCACCAGGATGGCCAGCCGGCCCCCGAGGAGCGCAACGACGCCAGCGACGAGACCCACCGGCAGGCGATGGCCGCCTTCGGCCGCGGCCTCAAGGAGCGCTTCGGCGGCTGGCAGGTCCATGTGCTGTCATCCGATCGCGAGCTGCCACGCCAGCTCGGCATCCGCGAGAGCCGCAAGACGCTGCTCTACAACGGCGCGCTGGAATGCCGGCTGTTCCGCTTCGATGTCTTCGACCGCGCCACCCGCGAGACCCACGACCGCGAGCACCAGGCCCGACACGACCGCATGCGCCAGGCGGCCGCCACCGGCTCGGACCCAGCCCCTGCCGCCTGCGGCAACCCGTCGGCAGCGGCGGCTTCAGACGCCGCGCAGGCGCCGCTCAGACCACCCCGAGGTGCTCCGTCCCCCGGTTGAGGTCCTTGTCGGAGTGACGGCTGTTCAGCTTGATGTTCAGCCGCAGGTCATTGACCGAATCGGCATTGCGCAAGGCGTCCTCGTAGGCGATCAGACCTTCCTCGTACAGGATGAACAGGTGCTGATCGAAGGTCTGCATGCCGCTCTCGCGGCTCTTCTTCATCACATCCTTGATAGTGCCGACCTCGCCCTTGAAGATCATGTCGGAGATCAGCGGCGAGTTGATCATCACCTCCACCGCGGGCACGCGACCTGTGCCGCCCACCATCGGGATCAGCCGCTGGGAGACGATCGCGCGCAGGTTCAGGGAGAGATCCATCAGCAGCTGCTGGCGCCGGTCTTCCGGGAAGAAGTTGATGATCCGGTCGAGCGCCTGGTTGGCGCTGTTGGAGTGCAGTGTGGCCAGGCACAGATGGCCGGTCTCGGCGAAGGCCACCGCGTGCTCCATGGTCTCGCGGTCGCGGATCTCGCCGATCATGATCACATCAGGCGCCTGACGCAGGGTGTTGCGCAGCGCCACCTCCCAGCTCTCGGTGTCGACCCCGATCTCGCGGTGGGTGACGATGCAGTTGCGGTGCGGGTGCACGAACTCCACCGGGTCCTCGATGGTCACGATGTGGCCCGCGGTGTTCTCGTTGCGGTGATTGAGCAGCGCCGCCAGCGTGTTGCTCTTGCCCGAGCCGGTGGCGCCGACCACGATCAGCAGACCGCGCTTGGTGAGCGAAAGCTCGCCGAGCATGGGCGGCAGGCGCAGCTGCTCGATCGTGGGAATCTGGCTCTTGATCGTCCGCAGCACGATGCCCACCCGGCCAAGCTGCATGAAGGCGTTCACCCGGAACCGGCCGATGCCCGTGGGGCTGATCGCGAAGTTGACCTCCTTGTGCGCCTCGAACTCGGCGGCCTGGCGGTCGTTCATGAGCGCGCGGGCGAGCTCGACGGTGTGCTGGCCGCTGAGCGGCACCGACGACACCGGCGTGACCTTGCCGTCGATCTTGAAGGCGGGCGGGAACTCGGCGGTCAGGAACAGGTCGGACCCGTTCTTGCCCACCATCAGCCGCAGCAGGTCATTGAGGAATTTTGAAGCCTGTTCTCGTTCCATCGGGGGCGCTCTCGCAGGTGCCGCGTCGGCCTCAGCCGGGGAAGTTTTCCTTGATGGCCGCATGCACGCGCGCCTCGGCCATCGAGATGATGTTGCGCCTGACCAGGTCGGTGAGGCACTGGTCGAGGGTCTGCATGCCCACCGCGGCACCGGTCTGGATGGCGGCATTCATCTGGGCTACCTTGGCCTCGCGGATGAGGTTGCGCACGGCGGGGGTGCCCAGCATGATCTCGTGCGCCGCGATGCGGCCGCTGCCGTCCTTGGTGCGCACCAGCGACTGCGAGATCACCGCCCGCAATGACTCCGAGAGCATGGCGCGCACCATCTCCTTCTCGGCCGCCGGGAACACATCGACGATCCGGTCGATGGTCTTGGCCGCCGACGACGTGTGCAGCGTGCCGAACACCAGGTGCCCGGTCTCGGACGCGGTGAGCGCGAGGCGAATCGTCTCGAGATCGCGCAGCTCGCCCACCAGGATCACATCCGGATCCTCGCGCAGCGCCGAGCGCAGGGCGTTGTTGAACGACAGGGTCTGCGGCCCCACCTCACGCTGCGAGATCAGGCAGCGCTTGGACTCATGCACGAACTCGATCGGGTCTTCCACCGTGAGGATGTGCCCGTACAGGTTCTCGTTGATGTGGTTGATCATCGCCGCCAGGGTGGTCGACTTGCCCGACCCGGTGGGCCCGGTGACCAGCACCATGCCGCGGCTCTGCATGGTGATCTCGGAGATGATCCGCGGCGCCTTGAGATCCTCCAGCGAAAGGATCTTGGAGGGGATCGCGCGCAGCACGGCGCCCGCGCCACGCTGCTGCAGGAAGGCGTTGACCCGGAAACGCGCGAGCCCCGGAATGGCGAACGAGAAGTCGCACTCGAGGTTCTCCTCGTAGTCCTTGCGCTGCGCGTCGTTCATGATGTCGTAGATCATGCCGTGCACGTCGCTGTGGGCCATCGGCGGCAGGTTGATCCGGCGGACATCGCCGTGCACCCGGATCATCGGCGGCATGCCGGCTGACAGGTGCAGGTCCGATGCCTTGTTCTTCACCGCAAAGGCGAGCAGTTCGGCGATATCCATGGTTCAGCCAACCCTTGTTGCGTCCGGGCCCGGGATCGCCACGGGGCGACGGTAGAATCGGGCCATGGACGCGGACAGACTCATGTCGGAACGGCTGCGCGCCGTGCAGGCGCGCATCGACGCTGCCTGTGCGGCATCGGCCCGGCCTCGGGGGCAGGTCACCCTGCTGGCGGTCAGCAAGACTTTTTCGGCCGATCGGGTGATCGCCATGGCAGATCTCGGGCAGCGTCGCTTCGGAGAGAACTATCTACAGGAAGCGCTGGGCAAGATCAGCGAATGCGCCACCCAGCGGCCGGATTTGCCTATCGAGTGGCACTTCATCGGGCCGATCCAGTCGAACAAGACCCGGCCCATCGCCGAGCACTTCCAGTGGGTGCACGGCATCGACCGCGAGCGGGTCGCGCGCCGGCTCTCCGAGCAACGGCCGGCGCAACTGCCTGCGCTGCAGGTCTGCCTGCAGGTGAACATCGCGGCCGAAGACAGCAAGAGCGGCTGCACTCCGGAGCAGGCGCCCGCACTGGCCGCGCTGATCGCCACGCTGCCCGGGCTGCGCCTGCGCGGCCTGATGGCCATTCCCAGGCCGCAGGCCGACCCTGACGCGCAGCGCGCGCAGTTCGCGCAGGTGAGACTGCTCCAGGAGCGGCTTCAGGCGCAGGGCCTGGCGCTGGACACGCTCTCGATGGGCATGTCCGATGATCTGGAGGCGGCTATTGCCGAGGGTGCCACCCTGGTGCGGGTGGGCAGTGCCCTGTTCGGGCCGAGAGGTGCGGCTCCGGCGGCCAGCGCCTGAGAGACACGCGGCCCGGCCAGCGCGCAAGGCGCCGGCCCGGGGAAACCGTCAGGCCATCGCCTTCAGGGCGGCGGCCAGGCGGCTCTTGTACCGGGAGGCAGCGTTCTTGTGGATGATCTTCTTGTCGGCGATGGTGTCGATCACGCCCTGCGAGGCGCGAAACACGGCGGTGGCGGCTGTCTTGTCGCCCGCTGCGATGGCCTTGCGCACCGACTTGATCGCCGTGCGAAGCCGCGAGCGCAGCGTGGAGTTATGGGCGTTCTGCTTGACCGCCTGGCGGGCACGCTTGCGGGCGGAGGCGATGTTTGCCATGCGAAGATCCTGGTGAAGGCCGCGACGTCATCGGCCTAGAAGCGGACACCGCCCGCTGACCCATGACATTCGCTGATTGGCGAAAAGCCTTGGATAATAGCCGATCCGCGCGCCGCGGCGCAAGCCAGCGCGGCAACTCCCAACTGCCGGCCCGCCCCATTCCATGAATCTGCTTCGCGCGCTCGCCACGGTCAGCGGACTCACCCTGCTGTCGCGGATCACCGGCCTGGTGCGCGAGAACCTGACCGCCACGCTGTTCGGGGCGTCTGCCTTCACCGACGCCTTCTTCATCGCCTTCCGTCTGCCCAACCTGCTGCGCCGGATGTTCGCCGAAGGCGCGTTCTCGCAGGCCTTCGTGCCCATGCTCGCCCGCGCCCGCGAGCAGGGCGACGAGACCGCCTTCCGTGGCTTCATCGACCGCGTGGCCACGCTGCTCTTCTGGTCGCTGGTGCTGGTATCGCTCGCAGGCGTGGCCGCTGCGCCGGCGCTGGTGCTGCTCACCGGCTCGGGGCTGCTGCAGCAGGCCCCGGCCTTCGACGCAGCGGTGGTCATGACCCGCTGGATGTTCCCCTACATCCTGTTCATCTCGCTGGTGGCGCTGGCCGCCGGCATCCTCAACACCTGGCGGCGCTTCGCGGTGCCGGCCTTTTCGCCGGTGATGCTCAACCTGAGCTTCATCGGCGCGGCACTGCTGCTGCATGATCGCTTCGATCCGCCGGTCTACGCACTGGCGGCGGGCGTGGTGATCGGCGGCGTGCTGCAGCTGGCCATCCAGTTGCCCGCACTGCACCGCATCGGCCTGCTGCCGCGCATCGGCCTGAATCCGCTCGCCTGCCTGAAAGACCCCGACACCCGGGCGCTGCTTGCCCGGATGGCGCCAGCGGTGCTGGCGGTCTCGGCCGCCCAGATCAGCCTCATGATCAACACCCACATCGCCTCACGGCTGAGCGCCGGCAGCGTGTCCTGGATCAGCTATGCCGACCGGCTGATGGAGTTCCCCACCGCACTGCTGGGGGTGGCCCTGGGCACCGTGCTGCTGCCCAGCCTGACCAGCGCCAGCACGCGCCGGGACGAGACCGCCTACCGCGAGCTGCTCGACTGGGGCCTGCGCCTGGCGCTGCTGCTCGCCCTGCCCTGCAGCCTGGGCATGGCCCTCATGGCCGAGCCGCTCACCGCCCTGCTCTTCCACTACGGCCGATTCCGGGCAAGCGATGTCGGCATGACCGCGATGGCCATTCAGGCCTACGCGGTGGGCCTGCCCGGACTGATCGCGGTCAAGGTCCTCGCACCGGGGTTCTTCGCGCGCCAGAATGTCCGCACGCCGGTGCGCATCGCGCTGCTGGTGCTGGTGCTCACCCAGTGCCTGAATCTCGCCCTGGTGCCGCTGCTGGCCCACGCCGGGCTCGCGCTGTCCACCTCACTGGCGGCCACGCTCAACGCCTTGCTGCTGCTCATCGGGCTGCACCGCGCCGGCGCCTGGCGTGCCGAGCCGGGCTGGTGGGCGCTGCTCGCGAAAGCCGGGCTGGCCGGCGCCGCCCTGGCCGCGGTGCTGCTGGTGGCGGTGCCGCGCGTCGACTGGCTCGCACTGGGCCAGCAACCCTGGCTGCGCGCCGGTCTGACGCTCGGCCTGGTGGCCGCGGCCGCCCTGGCCTACCTGATCACCCTGCTCGCCTGCGGCCTGCGGCCGCGGCAATTCCTGCGGAGAGACGCATGAACATCACCTTCCTCGGCGGCGGCAACATGGCCACCGCGCTCATCGGCGGCCTGCTCAAGCAGGCCGAGCCCCGGCCGCTCATCACCGTGGTCGATCCCTCCGAGGGACAGCGCGAACGGCTGGCGCGAGAGTTCGGCGTCCAGACCCTGGCGGCACCCGCGCCACAGGCGCAGGCCTGCGACCTGCTGGTGCTGGCGGTCAAGCCGCAGCAGATGCGCGAGGCGCTGCTGCCGCTCGCGGCGCAGGCACGCTCGGCGCTGGTGGTCAGTGTGGCCGCCGGGATCCGCTGCGCTGATCTCTCCCGCTGGCTGGGTGGCCACACCCGCATCGTGCGCTCCATGCCCAACACGCCGGCGCTGATCGGAGCCGGCATCACCGGCCTGTGGGCTGCGCCTGCGGTCGGCGAGGCCGACCGGGCGCTCGCCGAGCAGGTGGTGCGCGCGGTCGGCGAGGCGGTCTGGGTGGCCGAAGAGCCGCTGCTCGACGCGGTGACTGCACTGAGCGGCAGCGGCCCGGCCTATGTCTTCTACTTCATCGAGGCCATGCAGGCCGCCGGCGCGCGTCTCGGCCTCGACCCCGAGGCTGCCGCTCGCCTGACCCTGGCCACCTTCCGGGGCGCGGCGGCGCTGGCCGGCGCCGCCACGGTGCCGGTGGCAACCCTGCGCGAGCAGGTCACCTCCAGAGGCGGGACCACCGCGGCTGCCCTGGCCAGCATGCAGTCACACGGGCTGGCCGGCCGCATCGACGAGGCCATGACCGCCGCCTGCCGGCGGGCGGCCGAGCTGGCCGACGAGTTCGGCCGCGACCCTCAGGCCTGAGCCTGGCGCTTGCGCCACTGCATGTAGAGCACCCCGGCCATCACGATCACCCCGCCGAGCAGCTGCTCGGCCGTGGGCATGATGCCGAACAGCATGGCGATCAGCACACCGAAGGCGGGCACGGTGTTCTGCCAGAGCAGACCAAGCTGAAGCCCGGCGCGGGCCACACCGATGTTCCAGGCCACGCCCGAGAGCGCGGTGGAAAAGAGCGCCGTGACGCCCAGCCACAGCAGCGACTGGGGCGTCACCACGAGGAGCGGCGGGCCGGTGAGGCCGGTGAGCCAGATCAGCAGCCAGCAGCCGAACATCCAGGGCAGCGCCCCGCTCAGGCCCGCCAGGGTGCGGCGCAGCTGCGACACCCCGGGCGAGAAGAAGCGTTGCGCGTAGATGGAGTAGAGCGTCCAGCTGACCAGCGCCAGCACCAGCAGCGGTTCGCCGCCTTCCAGGTGCAGACCCTGGCCCGAGGCATTGGCCCGGCCCCAGATGGCGATGCCGGCGCCCAGCAGCGTGAGCGCCGCCGCGCCAGCGAAGCCCGGCTCGAGCCGCGCCCCGGTGACCACCCGCATGGTGGCAGCCGCCACCACCGGCGAGCCGGCGATGATCGCGGCTGCGGTGATGGGGTGGGTGTACTTCAGGCCCAGGTTGTAGAGGACGAAGAATGCAGCCGCCGAGCCCGACATGAGGGCATGTCGGCGAAAGCCAAGACCCAGCGGCGGCGCGGCCGGGTCTCGGCGCGCCTGGCTGATCAGCCAGAGCACACCCACCGCAAGCGCCACCCGGATCGCGGTCATGAAGAACGGATCGAAAGCGGAGAAGAGCAGCGCGGTGAGCGGCAGGTTCGCCCCCCATGAGATCGCGGCGAAGGCGTAGCACAGCGCACCCAGGTTCACGGTATCCAGTACTCCAGCACCACTCCGGCGAATATCGCCGCCCCGAACCAGGTGTTGTGGTTGAAGGCCCGGAAGCAGCCCTCGCGTCTGCGCCCACGGATCAGCGTCCCATGGTAGGCCGCAATCGCGGCAGCCACC
>CAIZPE010000035.1 GCA_903934795.1 uncultured bacterium
CCCGCCCGGCCGGCCGCGTGGTCCGCGCTGGCCGGGGTTCCCACCGGGACCCGAACGCGGTCCGGCCTGCCCCGGCGCGGCCTCGCCGCCGCCGAAGCCGCCCGGGCCGCCCGGGCCGCCCCGCCCTGCCTGTCCGGGCTGACCGCCCTTGCCCGGCTTGCCGGGTTTGCCGGGTCGACCGGGCTTGCCCTGCCAGCCACCACGGCCCGACGGGCCTCCCTGACCCGAGGGCCCGCCCTGACCGGGCTGCCCTGCCTGGCCACCGGGCCCGCCGAACTTGCCCGGCCTGCCCGGCTTGCCGCCCTTGCCGCGGCGCGGCGCGGTGCCGGGTCGCTGGCCGCCGGGGCCGCCGATCCGCAGCCCCGCCGGTGCGCCGCCCGACGGATAGGTGAAGACCACATCGCCGGTGGCACTCGGCCCGACCGCAGGCGGCGAGCCCATGAAGCCGCGTCGGCGACCGCCGCGCGCCCCGGGCTCGCCCTTGCGGACCTCGCGGGTGATCCCTTCGAGGTGGGCGTTGGCCATGCCGGGTTGCCATTCATCATCGAGGACGGCGATGTCGTCGTCGTCGAAATCATCATGCCGGGGATGATCGGACACGGCCTCGTCGGCCTCCGCCGCCCCCTGCACCGGTCCGGCGCGCCGGACCGCGGTGAACAGCAGGCCGACATCGGCCTCGGAGAGCTCCACCCAGCGGCCGCGCGCCAGATTGCGCGGCAGGCCGAGCGGCCCGAATCGCACCCGCACCAGCCGACTCACGGTGAGCGAGACCGCCTCGAACATCCGCCGGACTTCGCGGTTGCGCCCCTCGGCGATCACCACGCGGTACCAGTGGTTGACACCGTCGCCACCGATGTCCTCGAGCCGCGAGAAGGCGGCGGGGCCGTCATCGAGTTCGACGCCGTTCAGCAGACGCTCGCGGGCCTCGTCGTCGATGCGCCCGATCACCCGCACCGCGTACTCGCGCTCCCAGCCGTAGCGGGGATGCATCAGCCGGTTGGCGAGTTCACCGGAGGTGGTGAACACCAGCAGGCCCTCGGTGTTGAAGTCGAGCCGGCCCACCGAGACCCAGCGCCCGCCGCGCACCTTGGGCAATCGCTCGAACACCGTCGCGCGCTGACCGGGATCGTCGCGGGTGGTGATTTCGCCGGCCGGCTTGTGGTAGAGCAGGACCTTGGGCTGGGTGGCGATCACCTTGCGGTTGAGCGGTCGACCATTGACCCGGACCTGGTCGCTGGGGCCGATTCGCTGCCCGACATGAGCGGGCTGGCCATTGACCGAGACCCGGCCGGAGATGATCAGTTCCTCCATGTCGCGGCGCGAACCCAGGCCGGCATCGGCGAGCAGCTTGTGCAGCTTGGGGCCGTCCTCGAGGCCGGGTCCGGCATCGGGCAGGCCCTCGGGTGGTTCGGGCGGGGCGGTGACCACCGACTCGGCGAAGAAGGGGATCGGCTCGGCCGGCTCCGGCGGCGGGGCCGGTTGACGAGGTGGGCGGGCCTCGGCTGGACGGCGGGCCTCGCCGCCGGACTCGCCAGCCTCACGCGGACCGCCGCGGGCGCCGCGCCGACGCGCCGAACGCGGACCGCGGCCTTCGCCGGGGCCGCCCTCGGGTCCTCGGCGACCACGACCGGGGCCATCGCGACGCACGATCATGTGGGGCTGGCGGTCGCCGTCCTCATCCTCGGACTCGTCGCCAACCGGAGCGCGGCCCGGCCTGGCCGATGGCATCCCGGCCGGCGAGGCGCCCCCGGCCACGGCCTGCGCGGACAGCGGCTCCCCCGCCGGCGCAGCCGACTCGGCCTTCAACCGCTTGGGCAGCCGCAGCTGCGGACGCCGGCCAGGCGCAACGGCCGGGGTCGGCGCATCGGGCGCGGCCACGCCGGCAGGCGTCGATGGGCTGTCGGCCACGGGGGCGACGGGGGGAGTGTCGGGTGAGTCGGTGGGCAAGGCAGGGTCCTCCGCGCGTCAGGACGCGTCGCGGGGTTCGGAATCGGGGAGTGGGGTGTCGGCAGCCGACGCGGCCTCGGGAAGCCCGGACGATCGGACAGGCGGGGGAAGTTCGGCTGAATCGGCTGAAGGAACAGACCCGGCCGGCTCTGCCTCCGCCGGATCGAAGGCGATCGACTGCTGCCCGAGCACCGCTACGGCCTGGGCCGGACTGGCTGCATCGGGCAGCAGGGGAAGATCGTCGAGCGAGCGCAGGCCGAGGTCGTCGAGGAACTGGCGGGTGGTGGCGAACAGGGCGGGCCGGCCAACGACATCCTTCTGGCCGATGACCTCGATCCAGCCACGGTCTTCGAGGGCCTTGACCACCGACGTGGAAACGGTCACGCCCCGGATGTCCTCGATGTCGCCGCGGGTGACCGGCTGACGGTAGGCCACGATGGCCAGGGTCTCGAGCACGGCACGGCTGTAACGAGGAGCCTTGTCGGCCTGAAGCCGACCGAGGAACTCGGCAAGCTCCGGGGCGCTCTGGAAACGCCAGCCGCTGGCCAGCGGCACCAGCCGCACGCCGCGCCCCTGCCAGTCGGCCTGCAGTTCCCGCAGGATCCCCTCGACCTCGGCGCCGGTCAGCGACTGCTCGAACAGACGGCGCAGATCGGCCACCGACAGGGGCTGACCCGCGGTAAGCAGAGCCGCCTCGATGACGATCTTCGCCTGAGCGATTTCCATGCGCGTGAAGGCGCCTGCTGATCGGATGGTGAAACCGGCGAACCGGGCGGCGCGGCCAGCACACTGTTGGCCGACAGAACGGGCGAAAGTCTGGGCAGCCCGTTGCGCGTGCCCCGGACACCCGGGGCGACCAGAGCCGGCAGGCCCTGGAGAATACTGTTGGTTGCGGGGGCAGGATTTGAACCTGCGACCTTCGGGTTATGAGCCCGACGAGCTGCCAGACTGCTCCACCCCGCGTCCGGAAGACCACGACTATACCGCGCAAATGACTTCCGAGGCAAGGCGAGGCCCGCAAACCGACCAGCGGTACCGCCGGGAGCCGGCCCCGCTTGCCCGCGGCCGGGCTGCGATACACTCGACCCGATCATTCACGGACGGTTCCGGATGCGCTTCTGTTCAGCTTGCGGCCAATCGGTCGAGCACACCATTCCCGCCGGCGACAACCGTCCGCGCTACTGCTGCGCCGGCTGCGGCACCATCCACTACCAGAACCCGCGGATGGTGCTCGGCACCGTTCCGGTCTGGGGCGAGCAGATCCTGCTCTGCCGGCGTGCGATCGAGCCCCGGTATGGTTTCTGGACCCTGCCGGCGGGATTCATGGAGAACGGTGAAAGCACCCACGAGGGGGCGCACCGCGAAACCATCGAGGAGGCCGGCGCGCAGATCGAGATGGGCGAGCCCTTCTCCATCCTCGATGTGCCGCATGTCGACCAGGTCCACATGTTCTTCCTCGCCAAGGTGCTCGACGAGCGCTTCGACCCCGGCCCCGAGAGCCTCGAGGCCAGGCTCTTCAGCGAGGCCGACATCCCCTGGGATCAGATCGCCTTTCCCACCGTCACGCACACCCTGAAATGGTTCTTCGAGGACCGCCGCGCAGGCCAGTGGCGGCTGCACACCCAGACCCTGCGTTACGACCGCCGCCCCCGGGCCTGAGGGCGGCCTGCCGGCCTGACGCCAGTCCCGCCAGTCCCGCCGGGCCACCGCCGCGCATGCGCATCCCCTGGGTGAATCCTGGCGACCCGCTGCCGCCGCCGGACCGGGCAGCGGGCGATGCGCCGATCGCCGCCGGCCTCGACCTGTCGGGCCAGCGGCTGATCGAGGCCTACCACCGGGGCATCTTTCCGTGGTTCAGCGAAGGGCAGCCGGTGCTGTGGTGGTCGCCCGATCCGCGCATGGTGCTGCGCCTGACCGATTTCAAGGTGACCCGTTCGCTGCAGAAGGTGCTGCGGCGGGCCCGCCGCGAGGGCCACTGGACGCTGAGCCTCGATCGGGCCTTCCCGCAGGTGATGGCCGCGTGTGCCGCGCCCCGACCGGGGCACGGACCGGGCACCTGGATCACGCCGGCCATCCGCCAGGCCTACGGCGAACTGCACCAGCTCGGCCTGGCCCACTCGGTGGAGACCTGGCGGGGCGACACCCTGGTGGGCGGCCTGTACGGGGTGGCGATCGGCCGCATGTTCTATGGGGAATCGATGTTCGCGCGCGAGACCGACGCCTCGAAAGCGGCGCTCGCGGGGCTGGTCGCCCTGCTGCGAGGCCTCGATTTTCGCGTGATAGACTGCCAGCAGGAAACCGGACACCTCGCCTCGCTGGGGGCTGCGCCGGTGGCGCGCGCCGAGTTCCTGCGGGAAATGCGCGAGCTGACTGCCCTGCCCCCGCCGGATTGGTCCAGCCTGCGAATCGCGCTTCCTGACGCATGACCCACCCCACCGAGTTGCCGTTCTCGGCGCTGCAGTTCTACGCCACGGCGCCCTACCCCTGCAGCTACCTTGCCGATCGGCAGGCACGCAGTCAGGTGGCCACGCCCAACCACCTGATCAATGCCGATGTCTACAGCGAGCTGGTGCGCGCCGGCTTTCGCCGCAGCGGCGTGTTCACCTACCGGCCGCATTGCGACGGTTGCCGGGCCTGCGTGCCGGTGCGGGTGCCAGCCGCCACCTTCAGCCCCTCCCGCTCGCAGCGCCGCGCCCGGCAACTGCATGCGCCGCTGCGCACCCTGGTGGCCCGCCTGGGCTTTGCCGCCGAACACTACGACCTCTACCTGCGCTACCAGGCTTCGCGGCACTCCGGCGGCGGCATGGATCAGGACAGCCGCGAGCAGTACGCGCAGTTCCTGCTGCAGAGCAAGGTCAACACCCGGCTGGTGGAGTTCCGCGAGGCCGACGGCCGGCTGCGCATGGTGTCGATCATCGACATCCTCAACGACGGCCTCTCCTCGGTCTACACCTTCTACGACCCGGATGTGGCCGGCGCCAGCTACGGCACCTTCAACATCCTCTGGCAGATCGAGCAGTGCCGCACCCTTGGCCTCGCCTACCTCTATCTCGGCTACTGGATCGCCCAGAGCCCCAAGATGGCCTACAAGGCCGGCTACCGCCCGATCGAGTACCTGCACAGCGGCCGCTGGCAGGCCGAGCCGCCGCCGGCGCTGCGCTGATCGCCGCGTCACCCGCCCCTTTCCCGTGTCCCGATGAACGCCTACGACCTGGCCCGGCCACTGCTGTTTTCGCTCGATGCCGAACGCTCCCATGACCTCGTCCTGAGCCAGCTCGACCGCGCCCATGCCTGCGGCGTGCTGCGTCTGGTCGCGGGCACGCGGGTCGACGACCCGGTGGAGGTGATGGGGCTGCACTTTCCCAACCGGGTCGGCCTGGCGGCCGGGCTGGACAAGAACGCCGCGCATGTCCCGGCCCTGCGTGCGCTGGGTTTCGGCTTCCTCGAGGTGGGTACCGTCACCCCTCGTCCGCAGGCCGGCAACCCGCGGCCCCGGCTGTTTCGCCTGCCCGAGCGCGAGGCGATCATCAACCGCATGGGCCTGAACAACCTGGGCGTGGATCAGTTCCTCGAGAATCTCGGCTTTGCGCGCGAGCGCGGCGTGGTCGGGGTGAACATAGGCAAGAACGCCGACACGCCCATGGAGCGTGCGCTCGACGACTACCTGATCTGCCTCGACCGGGTCTACGAGCGGGCGAGCTATGTGGCGGTGAATGTGTCCTCGCCCAACACCCGCAACCTGCGCCAGCTGCAGGGCGGCGACAGCCTCGACTGGATGCTCGAGGGCCTGGCCAATGCCCGCCATCGCCTGCAGCAGACCCACCGGCGCCGCGTGCCGCTCGCCCTGAAGATCGCCCCCGACCTCGACGACGCGCAGATCGCGGTGATCGCCGAGGCGCTGCCGCGCCATGACTTCGACGCAGTGATCGCCACCAACACCACGGTGGCCCGTGATGCCGTGGCGGGGCTGCCGCACGCCGAGGAGCCGGGTGGCCTGTCGGGCGCGCCGGTGCGCGACGCCTCCAACCGGGTGATCGCCGCCCTGCGGGCGCGCCTGCCTGCCGGCTTCCCGATCATCGGGGTGGGCGGCATCCTCACGGGCGCCGATGCGCTGGCCAAGATCGAGGCCGGCGCCACCCTGGTCCAGGTCTACAGCGGTCTCATCTATCGCGGCCCGGCGCTGGTCCGGGAATGCGCGCTGGCGCTGGCCGACGCCTACGAAGGCCGCTGAGCGCGCAACGGCCGCGTCGTACCATCGGGCGGTGATCCATCCGTCCGGGCCCCGAGCATGACCCTCACCGCCGATGAACTCGCCCTGATCGACCGCACCGCCGCGCTGGCGCGCGAGGTGGTCGCGCCGCAGGCGGCCCGATGGGAGCGCGAGCGCCGCATCGGTCATGAAGGGCTCGCCGCAGCGGCGGCCCTGGGCCTGACCCGGCTGCAGGTGCCGCGCGATCAGGGCGGCCTCGACCTCTCGTTCAGCTGCAAGGCGCAGATAGCCGAGGTGCTCGGTGGCGCCGATTTCGGCTTCACGATGTCGCTGATCAACACCCAGAACATCGCTGCCAAGCTGGCGCGCGATGCCCGGCCCGAGGTGGCCGTCCGCTACCTGCCCGACCTGATCGCGGGCCGGCGCCTGGGCTGCACCGCGCTCACCGAGCCCGGAGCCGGCTCCGACTTCGCCGGCATCACCACCACCGCCACCCGCTGCCCCGGCGGCTGGCGCCTGAACGGCGCCAAGGCCTGGATCACCAATGCGGCGCAGGCCGATGTGGTGGTGCTCTACGCACAGACCGAGCCCGGTTCGAAGGGCCGCGGCATCGCAGGCTTCCTGGTCGATGGCCGCCGCGAGGGCTTCATCCGCGAACCGGCCTTCGCGCTCGGTGGCCAGCACAGCATCGGCACCGGCGGCTTCCGCCTGCAGGACTACCGGGTCAGCGACGAGGAGGTGCTGCACCCGCCCGGTCAGGCCTTCAAGACCGCGCTCGGCTCGATCAACGGCGCGCGCACCTACATCGCGGCCATGAGCTGCGGCATGGTGGCCGAGGCGCTGCGGGTGGCAGCCGACTTCGGCGAGCGGCGCAGCAGTTTCGGCCGCCCGCTGGCCGAGCACCAGGGCTGGCGATGGCGCCTCGCCGAGGCAGCGAGCGAACTCGCAGCCTGCCGGCTGATGGTGGCGCATGCCGCGGCGCAGATCGATGCCGGTGTCGATGCGCAGCTCGCCGCCGCCCAGGCCAAGCTGCTGGCCACCCGGATGGCCGAGCGGCAGTTGCCGGCGCTCGCCCAGGCCATGGGCGCCGAGGGCCTGCGTGAGGAGCACCCGTTCTCCCGGCACCTGATCGGAGCCCGGGTGGCGAGCTTCGTCGACGGCTCCTCGGAGATGCTGCTCGAGCGGATCGCGGCCGTGATGCGCACGGCCTGAACCGGCGCATTTGCGGGCCGGCGAGCTGAGTGCCCGGGCCGCTCCGGCCCACGCGCAGCCGAAGTGTCGATCCCCGACCTGGGCGGCCTCGCGACCCGGCCGCTTCCGAAATGCCCGCGGCGGCGCGGCCGCGTTCCGAAGCCGGCGCGCGCGCCGGTCGTGGCACGCCCGCGCGGCAGATGAATCCATTAGGCTCGCCGCTGACGCGCGCAGCCCCTGCCCGCCCTATCCGGAGACCACCAATGGCCCTGCAAGCCCTGGAGACCCTGCTCTACAGCGTCGAGGATGGCGTCGCCATCGTCACGCTGAACCGCCCCGACAAGCTCAACGCCTTCACCACCCGGATGCGCGACGAGCTGATCGCGGTGTTCGACGAAACCGATGCCGATGACGCGGTGCGCGCGGTGATCATCACCGGCGCCGGCCGCGGCTTCTGCGCCGGGGCCGACCTCTCGGCCGGCGGCAAGACCTTCGACTACGCCTCGCGCAGCGAGAGCGCCCGCGAGGAGTCCAAGGTGGGCGAGGTCTACCGGGACGGCGGTGGCCTGACCACCCTGCGCATCTTCCGCAGCCTCAAGCCGGTGATCGGCGCGATCAACGGCCCGGCGGTGGGCATCGGCGTGACCATGCAGCTGCCGATGGACATCCGCCTGGCCTCCACCGAGGCGCGCTTCGGCTTCGTGTTCGCACGCCGCGGCATCGTGCCCGAGGCCGCATCCACCTGGTTCCTGTCGCGGGTGGTGGGCATGCAGACCGCGCTCGAGTGGTGCTTCACCGGCCGTGTGTTCAACGCCCAGGAGGCGCTGGAGCGCGGCCTGGTTCGCTCGGTGCACGCGCCGGCCGATCTCATGCCCGCGGCCCGCGCCCTGGCCCGCGAGATCGCCGACAACACCGCGCCGGTGTCGGTGGCCCTTACCCGCCAGATGCTCTGGCGCATGGCCGGGCAGGATCACCCCATGAAGGCGCACCGCATCGACAGCCGCGCCGTGCAGGCCCGTGGCCAGTCGGCCGACGCGCGCGAGGGCGTGAGCTCGTTCCTGGAGAAGCGCCAGCCGGTGTACCCCAACAAGGTGTCCACCGACATGCCGGCCTTCTTCCCGTGGTGGGACGAGCCGCCCTTCGAGTGAGGCTCGCGCGGGCGCTCAGCGATTGCCGAGAGCCCGCACGCCGGCCGGCAGACGGGGCGCTTCGCCATGCGGCGTGAGTTCGCTCGCGGTGCGCCAGGCCTGGCGCATGGCGCCCAGGCCGAGCGGTGGCACCAGCCCGCGGCTGACCACCAGCCGCTCCAGCGCCGTCAGCCAGTGGCGGTAGTAGTCCTCGCCGGCGCCGACCTCGCCCCCCGCCTCGGCCTGCGCGAGGGTTTCCGACAGGCAGGCGGCCCACTGCGGCCAGGTGAACAGGCCCCGCGCGTGCAGCGCCACCACCAGCGCGAAGGCCTGGGCCTCCCAGGGCTCACGAAACACCGGCGCCTCGGCGCCGCAGGGCGGCGCGGTCGGGCTCATCCGGCTGCGCCTTCCGAAGGCGCCGACTCGAGGTAGGACTCCCAGCAGTCGACGCACACCGCATCGGCCGTGCAGTCGGGGCCCCAGAGCTCGCGGCCGCGGAACTCGACCGTGTAGAGCCACTGGGGCTGCTCACCGAGCCCCAGCGCATGGCTGTCGGGAAACACATGCACGCCGTGGATCAGGGTGATCACGCCGACATGGCCACGCACGTAGCGCGGCAGGCGCACATGACCGGTGGGGTGGATGTTGCGGGCCCGTACCCGATCGCCGACACGCCAGCGCGCCGCTGCGGCGGCTTCGCGCTGCGTGGGGCCGCCGCGGGCGAGCACGCCGGCCACCGCCTGCGCCGGCACCGCGCGCAGACCCGGCAGGGGTGGGTCGATGGCCCGTCCTGCGGCGATCTCGGCGGCGCTGGCCAGACCGCGCGACTGCAGCAGCCGTTCCAGTCCGAGGGCCCAGATCTCGTAGTAGCTGCTGGCGAGGTAGCGCGCCGGCGGCAGGCTCTCGCGTGCGCTGCGGGCCATGTCGATGTTCCAGCGCCCCAGGAACCCGGCCGCCAGCGTGACCGCGAAGGCACGGCGCTCCCAGGCCTCGTGGAACAGGGGCTCGTCGGGCTCGATCGGCACCGGGCCGAAGCCCATGGCGCCGCCCATGTCGTGGGCGCCGTTCATGCCGGCACTCCCTGGCCCGGCGCCCGGGCCAGGCCGGTGCCGATCATGCTGTCGCGCGTGACGAGGGCGGCCAGCGCCGATTCGTCGAGGTGCTCGGTGCCGGCCGGCCGCATGGGCAGCACCAGGTAGCGGATCTCGGCGGTGGAATCCCAGACCCGGATGCGGGTATCGGCCGGCAGGGTGAGACCGAAATCGGCCAGCACGCCCCGCGGATCGATCACCGCCCGCGACCGGTAGGGCGCCGACTTGTACCAGGCGGGCGGCAGGCCCAGCACCGGCCAGGGGTAGCAGGAGCACAGCGTGCAGACCACCAGGTTGTGCTGCTCAGGGGTGTTCTCGACCGCGACCAGATGCTCGCCCTGGCGACCGACGAAACCGAAGTCGGGCGGCTCGGCCACGGCCGCGGTGGCATCACGCAGAAGCCATTCCCGGTAGGCGGGATCGGCCCAGGCGCGCGCCACCACCCGCGCACCGAGGTGCGGGCCGATGCGGTGCTCGTAGGTCTCGATGATCTCGTCGAGGGCGGCGGGATCGATGTAGCCCTTCTCGGTGAGCAGGGTCTCGAGCGCGCGCACCCGGATGTCCATCTCGGAGAGCGCCGCGCCATGCGCGTGGGGGGTCTTGTCAGCCATGGGTATGATTCTGCATCAGGCCGGCCCGACCGCGCCGCCTGTCCCCGGGCAAGTCATGGCCGAACTGATCCTCTGCACGCTCAACGCCCGTCACGCCCACGCCTCGCTTGGCCTTCGCAGCCTGCGCGCCCACCTCGGCGCCCTGCGGCCGCGCAGCCGCATCGTCGAGTTCGTGGTGGGCGCGCCCACCGAAGACATGGCCGAGCGGCTGCTTGCCCACCGGCCCAGGGTGATCGGCTTCGGCGTCTACATCTGGAATGTCGAGGCCACCACCCGGCTGGTGGCGCTGCTGCGCCGCGTGGCGCCCGAGGTGGCCATCGTGCTCGGCGGGCCGGAGGTGAGCCACGAGATCGACCGGCAGCCGATCTGCGCCATGGCCGATCATGTGATCACCGGGGCTGGCGAGACCGCCTTCGCGCTGCTCGCCCGCCAGCTGCTCGACGGTCCGCGACCGCTGAACCGCGTGGTGCCGGGCGGCGACCCCGATCCGCGTGAGCTGGTGCTGCCGGTCGACGAGTTCTCCGACGACGACCTGCGGCATCGGCACCTCTACCTCGAGGCCTCGCGAGGCTGCCCCTACCGGTGCGAGTTCTGCCTCTCGGCCCTCGACCGCACGGCCCGGCCCTTCGCACTGACCCGCGTGCTGGAGGCACTCGCCGGCCTGCACGCACGCGGCGCGCGGCGCTTTCGCTTCGTCGACCGCACCTTCAACCTGCGCATCGACACCGCCGGGGCAATTCTCGATTTCTTCCTTGCGCGCCAGGCCGAGAACCCGGATGACCCGGTGTTCGCGCACTTCGAGCTCGTGCCCGATCACCTGCCGGCGGCCCTGCGCGAGCGCATCACCCGCTTTGCGCCCGGCACGCTGCAGTTCGAGATCGGCATCCAGACCTGGAACCCCGAGGTGCAGGCCCTGATCAGCCGCCGCCAGGACAACACCGCCGCCGAAGACAACCTGCGCTGGCTGCTGCAGGCCACCCAGGCGCACCTGCATGTCGACCTGATCGCGGGGCTGCCCGGCGAGACCCTGGCGAGCTTCGGCGAGGGGTTCGAGCGCCTCGCGCGCATCGGCCCGCACGAGATCCAGGTCGGCATCCTCAAGCGCCTGCGCGGCGCGCCGATCAGCCGCCACGAGGAAGCCTTCGCGCTGCGCTTCAATCCGGCCCCGCCCTACAACATCCTGGCCACCCGCGACATCGGCTTTGCCGATCTGCAGCGCATCAGCCGCTTCGCCCGCTACTGGGATCTGATCGGCAACTCCGGGCGATTCCGCCAGAGCCTGCCGCTGGTGCTCGGCGACGCGCCCTTCCGGCGCTTCCTGGCGCTGTCCGACTGGCTCTTCGAGCGCACCGACGCCACCCACCGCATCAGCGCCGAGCGCCTGGCCGAACTGGTGCTCGCCTGGCTGATCGAGACCGACCCGACCTCCGATCCGGCCCGACGCCGGGCCGGGCACGAGGCCGCGCAGCAGGCAGCCTGCGCCGACTACGCCGCCAGCGGCGCGCGCGGCCGCCCCGGCTTCCTCGCTCGCGGCCTGCCCGGCGCGCGCCATACCGATGGCATTGCCGTCGCATCCGCCATCCCTCCACGTCAACAGCGCCACCTCGCATGAGTCTCATCCTGCTCGATGCCGCCGCCACTGCGGCCGCCCTGCCCCACGCGGCGCTCGCCGAGGCGCTGGCCGACATGCTGGCGCGACGACGCGCCGGCCAGACGCTCTCGCCCGAGCGGCTGGTGGTGCCGCTCACCGGCGGGGTGCTGCTTGCGATGCCCGCGAGCGATGGCGAGTACGCGGTCACCAAGCTGGTGACCGTCCATGCCGACAACCCGCGCCGCGGCCTGCCCAGCCTGCTGGGCGAGGTCCTGCTGATGCGCGCCGACACCGGGGAACGCCTGCTGATGCTCGACGGCCCCACCGTGACCGCCCGGCGCACCGCCACCTTGTCCGCGCTCGCGGCCATGCGGCTGGGCGCGGCCCGCGGGGCCGAACTGCTCCTGGTGGGCGCGGGCGTGCAGGCCCGCGCGCATCTCGAGGCCTTCGCCGAACTGCTCGCCGTGAGCCGGGTGTGGATCCTCGGGCGCGACCCGGCCCGAGCCGCGGCGCTGCGCGCCCATGCAGGCGATCTGGGTCTGGCCGCCACGGTGATCGACGACCCGGTCCCGGCGCTGGCCCGCTGCCGGCTCATCATCACCGCCACCACTGCCCTGGCGCCGGTGATCCCTGACGCGGTGCGCGATGACGCCTTCGTCGCGGCGGTCGGCGCCTACCGGCCCGAGATGTGCGAACTGCCGGCCACGCTGGTGCGCCGGTCCCGCGTGGTCGTCGATGACCGTGCCGGCGCCCGGCACGAGGCCGGTGACCTGATCCAGGCCAGCCTCCCGCTCGAATCGGTCGCGCAGCTGGAAGACCTCGCACCGGGTGCGATCGCCCCTGGCGCCGGCGCCCCGGTGGTGTTCAAGAGCGTGGGCCAGGCTCTCTGGGACCTTGCCGCAGCGCGCCTGGCCTGGCGCAGTCTGGAAACCGCGCACGAGCCCTCGCGCCTGTCTGGGGCGCGGCCATGACGAGCACCGCCAGCGGCACCCTGCCGCGCTTCGATGTCGCCGTGATCGGCGCCGGCATCATGGGGTGCGCCAGCGCCTTTCGCCTGGCCGAGCGCGGACTTCGGGTGGTGGTCCTCGAGCGCGAGAGCGCGCCGGCCACCGGCTCCACCGGCCGGAGCGCCGCCGGCGTGCGCCTGCAATTCTCGGATGAGACCAACATCGCGCTGTCAGCCAGCAGCCTGCGCGAGTACCGCGACATGCCCGCGGCCGCCTACCGCCCGATCGGCTACCTCTTCCTCGTGCCGCCCGATCAGTGGGATGCGCACCGCGCGGCCGTTCCCCTGCAGCGCCGGCTCGGTGCCGCGGTGCAGGTGCTCTCGCCTGCCGAGGCCGCGCGCATCGTGCCGATCGACGCCGCCGGGCTGGCCGGCGCCACCTGGTGCGCGCAGGACGGCGTGGTCGATCCGCACGGCATCTGCCTGCACTACGCCGAGCGCGCGCGCGCGCTCGGCGCGAGCCTTCGGGTGAACGCCGGCGTGAGCGCGATCGAGCGTCGGCCCGGCGGCTGGCGGATCAATGCCGGCGAGCACAGCCTGCTGGCCGATCGGGTGATCAATGCCGCAGGCGCATGGTCAGGCCAGGTGGCCGCTCTCGCCGGGCTCGAGGTGCCGGTTGATGCGGCCCGCCGGGTGGTGTTCGCCAGCGCACCCTTGCCGGCCTCACTGATGCGCGCCTCACCCTACCCGCTCACCGTCGATCTCGGCAGCGGCTTCTACTTCCGCTCCGAGAACCAGCGCCTGATCTTCGGCCAGAGCAACCCCGCCGACACCGGTTTCTCGGAGGGCATCGACTGGCCCTGGCTCGACACGGTGGTGGCCTCGGCGCTCGACCGCTTCCCGTGGTTCGAGCAGGTGAGCCTCGACCGCCGAGCCTGCTGGTGGGGCTACTACGAGGTCACCCCGGACCACAACGCGATCATCGGCGCCGACCCCGACGAGCCGGCCTGGATCAATGCCTGCGGGTTTTCAGGGCACGGCGTGCAGCAGGCTGCGGCGGTGGGCCGGCAGGTGGCAAGCATCGCGCTGGGCGAGCCCACCGAGATCGATCTCGCCTCGCTCTCGATCAGCCGGTTCCGGGGGGCGAACAAGCGGGTTGCGTCGAGCGAGCGTCTCATCGTCTGAACACATGAAACTGACAGGCCGGGTTGATTTTCACAAGGTGGTATAGAATTTCAGGCGATTGCGCCCCGCCCTGTGCGCTGGCGCAGGCCGACCCACCCGCGCTCCCTCGCCATGTCACGCCCACGCTCCTCCGACCCTGCCGACGCCGGCAAGACCGCCATCCAGGTCATCGACCGGCTGGTCGCCCTGCTCGACGCGCTGGCCGCGCAACCCGACGCGGTCAGCCTCAAGGAACTCTCGCTGCGCACCGGGCTGCATCCGTCCACCGCGCATCGCATCCTCAACGACCTGGTCACCGCCCGCTTCGTCGACCGCTCCGAGCCCGGCGCCTACCAGCTCGGCATGCGCCTGCTCGAACTCGGCAACCTCGTGAAGGCGCGACTCAATGTACGCGATGCCGCCCTCGGCCCGATGCGTGAGCTGCACCGGGCCACCGGCCAGCCTGTCAACCTCTCGATCCGTCAGGGTGACGAGATCGTGTACATCGAGCGGGCAGTCTCGGAGCGCTCGGGCATGCAGGTGGTGCGGGCCGTGGGCGGGCGCGCGCCGCTGCACCTGACCTCGGTGGGCAAGCTCTTTCTGGCCGCCGACGAAGCGCGCCTGGTGCGCGCCTACGGCACACGCACCGGCCTGGCCGGCCACACCCGCAACAGCATCACCGAACCGGCGCGCCTGGAACGCGAGCTTGCGCTGGTGAGGGCACGCGGCTATGCCCGTGACAACGAGGAACTCGAGCTCGGCGTGCGGTGCATCGCCGCAGGCATCCGCGATGACTCCGCGCGCCTGGTGGCCGGACTGTCGATCTCGGCGCCGGCCGATTTCGTCCAGGACGACTGGATCGACCTGCTCTGCAAGACCGCCGGGCAGATCTCGTCGGCGCTCGGCTACGAGCCGGCCGACGCGTAGCTGGTCCGGATCGGCGCGACACCGCCCGCCGACGGACGCTCGGCAGGTCGCCGATGCGCGGTCTCGACCCACTGACGCAGCCGCTGCGCGTCGCCATACCGGGAGTGCCGACCGGCGGAATCGAGCAGCACCATGAGCATGGGACGGGAGTCCATCACGAGCTGCATGATCAGGCAGCGCCCCGCCTCGGCGATGTACCCGGTCTTCTGCAGGCCGATCGACCATGAGGACTGGTCGATCAGGCGATTGGTGTTGCGGAAGGCCACCGGCCGCCGACCGGCATCGACGGTGAGTCCGGGCGCGGTGGAGTACTGGCGGATCAGCGGGTACTCGTAGGCGGCCCGCATCATGCGAACGAGGTCGTTTGCGCTGGCCATGTTGCGGCCGGACAGCCCGGTGGGGTCGGAGAATCGGCTGGAGGCCATGCCCACCGCCCGAGCCTTGGCATTCATGGCCGCCACGAAGGCCTCGAGCCCACCAGGATAGTGCCGGCCCAGGGCATGCGCGGCCCGGTTCTCGGAGGCCATGAGGGCAAGCTGCAGCAGCTCGCCGCGGGTAAGCCGGGTGCCGGGTGGCAGGCGCGAGCGCGAACCCTTCTCGGTATCGATGTCGTCGGCGCTGATCTGCAGGACCTCGTCGAGCGGCAGGCCGGCATCGAGCACCACCATGGAGGTCATCACCTTGGTGATCGAGGCGATCGGCAGGACCGCATCGGTGTTCTTGGCGAAGAGCACCTCGCCGGTCTGGTGGTCGGCCACGAGGGCCACCGCAGAGTGCAGATCAAGAGGGTCATCGACGGCATGCAGGCCGGTGGCATGACCAACCGACAGTCGCGCGGGGGCCGGGTTCAGGCGGGGCGCCGCTGCCGCTGCGCCAACCGCGCCACCGGCCGCCAGCGCCGCCGCCGTGCGCC
>CAIZPE010000036.1 GCA_903934795.1 uncultured bacterium
ACATCGGACTGGCTGGCCGCGCAGACCATGTTGCGGGTGTACTCCACATGCCCGGGCGCGTCGGCGAGGATGAAGCTGCGACCACCGAAGGCGAAGTACCGGTAGGCGACATCAATGGTGATGCCCTGCTCGCGCTCGTCGCTCAGGCCGTCGGTGAACAGCGACAGGTCGAGCTCGCCGCGGCCGCGGCGCTGCGAGGCGCGGCGCAGGTCCTCGTGCACATCGTCATCGATGCGGTCGAGGTCGTGCAGCAGCCGTCCGATCAGCGTGCTCTTGCCGTCATCGACGCTGCCGGCGGTCATCACCCGAAGCACCGGGGCGGGCGGGGTTGTCGGGCCGGCCGGGGCGTCGGTCGGGGTCTGCAGGGTGGGGATGCTCATCAGAAATACCCTTCGCGCTTGCGCGCTTCCATCGCGGCCTCGGAGGTGCGGTCGTCCAGCCTGGTGGCGCCGCGCTCGCTGATCCGCGCCACCAGGGTCTCGGCCAGCACCGCCGCCACGGTGTCGGCCTGCGAGGCCACCGGGCAGGTGCAGGTCATGTCGCCCACGGTGCGATAGCGCACCCGTTCGCGGCGCACCGTCTCGCCGGGGCGCGGCGGGGTCACGGCGGTGACCGCAAGCAGGCGATCACCGCGCACGATCACCTCGCGCTCGTGGGCGAAGTAGATCGAGGGCAGGGCGATGCCCTCGCGGGCGATGTACTGCCAGACATCGCGCTCGGTCCAGTTCGAGATCGGGAACACCCGCAGGTGCTGGCCGGGGCCCACCCGCGCGTTGTAGAGCGACCAGAGCTCGGGACGCTGGCGGCGCGGATCCCACTGCCCGAAGGCGTCGCGGTGCGAGAACACCCGTTCCTTGGCGCGGGCCTTCTCCTCGTCGCGGCGGGCGCCGCCGATCAGCGCGTCGAACTCGAGCTCGGCGACCGCCTCGAGCAGCGTCACCGATTGCAGCGCGTTGCGCGAGCCGAGCGGGCCGGGGTCGGCCACCGAGCCGCGGGCGATGCTGTCGGCCACCTGGCGCACCAGCAGGCGCTCGCCCAGGCGCGCGGCAGTGGCGTCGCGGAAGTTGATCACCTCCGGGAAGTTGTGACCGGTGTCCACATGCAGCAGCGGGAACGGAAAGCCCGCGGGCCGGAACGCCTTCTCGGCCAGGCGCAGCAGCACCCGCGAATCCTTGCCCCCCGAGAACAGCAGC
The DNA here is from genome assembly GCA_903934795.1 of uncultured bacterium. GTDB lineage: Bacteria > Pseudomonadota > Gammaproteobacteria > Burkholderiales > Burkholderiaceae_E > Quisquiliibacterium. The sequence continues at coordinate 1,194 of CAIZPE010000036.1, forward strand.
GCCGGCGCGCGGCTCTCGGCGGCGGCCTCGCGCAGGATGTGGATGGCCTCGGATTCCAGCCAGTTCAGCCGGGCATCGGCCTCCAGGGCGGCATCGCGCGCGCGCAGCGCGTCGGCATCGGCTCGGGCATTCATGGCTGGGTCTCGGTGTGCGCTGCGGGATGGTCGGGCGTGGGCGCGGTGGGCGGGGTGTGCAGGGCGATGCCGCGGCGAAGGCGGCCGTCGGCGCCGACATGCAGGCCACACTCCTTCACCTCGGCCTGTTCCCACCACCAGCGGCCGGCGCGGGGGTCTTCGCCGGGCGCCACCGCGCGGGTGCAGGGCGCGCAGCCGATGCTCGTATAGCCGAGCGCGTGCAGCGCATTGACCGGCACCGCCAGCGCGCGAAGCGCCGCCCAGAGCGCGTCGTCGCGCCAGTGCGCGAGCGGGTTGATCTTCACGCGGCCCGGCGCGTCGGCCGCGGGCGGGATGTCCCAGGCGATCTCGGTGATGCCGGCACGTTCGGCCGACTGCGCGCGCCGCAGGCCGGTCACCCAGCCGCGCTGCCCGGCGAGCGCGCGGGCCAGCGGGCGCACCTTGCGGGCCTCGCAGCAGGCCTGGCGCGCCGCCACCGAGTCGTAGAAGCCATTGATGCCGTGCTGATGCACGAAGGCCTCGACCGCCGGCGCCTCGGGGAAGATCACCTCGACGGCCAGGCCGCTGGCGGCCCATCGCGCCTGCGCCTGCGCGATCAGCGTGCAGGTCTCGACGGGCAGCCGACCGGTGTCGATGGTGACCACCCGGATCGGCAGCCGGGCGCGGGCGATCGCCTCGCTGATCAGCATGTCCTCGGGGCCGAGTGAACTCACCTGCACCAGCGGCGCGTGTTCATGCGCCACCTGCGCGAGGAATGCGGTCAGCGCATCCACATCCGTGACGGGCGTGCTCATGTCTGCTCCGCGGCAAATCGGCTCAGCGCGCGCGGGGCCAGACCATCCACGCTTGTCTGGTAGGCGTCGCTGAAGGTGGTGAAGGCGGCCAGGGCCTGCGCCGGGTCTTCGCCCTCGCGCAGCTCGAACTGGTCGAAGCCCACCCGGCGCAGCGCGAAGAGCTGATCGCGCCAGAGCGGGCCGGTGGCGCGCAGCAGACCACGCCAGCCCAGCCGGCGCCGCAGCACCACCGCGATCGAGAATCCGCGCCCCTCGGTGGCCGAGGGGAAGTGCACCGCCACCAATGCGGCCTGTGTGAGGATCGGGGCGACCTGCTCGAGGTCGGCATCGGGCGCCAGCCACAGGCCGTTGGCCGCGGTGCGGCCGGCCGCGCGCGCGACGGCGAGCCGGCCATCGGTCCACTCGGCGGGCGAGAGCAGCAGCGCGCCGGTCGCCGGGATCGGCTCGCCTTCCGGAGGACGCCGCCAGGGGTCGTCGGCCAGCGGTCCGCGCGTGTCAATGACTGTCGGCATACGCGCTCTCCCGGAAGGGTTCGATGCCCACGCGCTCGACCACCTCGACGAAGGTCTCGTCCTCGTGCTCGCGCAGGCTGATGTAGCGCTCGATCATGCGTTCGATCGCGGGCGCCACCTCGGCCGCCGAGAACGAGGGGCCGATCACCCGCCCGAAGGCGGCGCGCTGGCCGGGCCGGTTGCCGGCATGGCCGCCGATGGTCACCTGGAACCACTCCTCGCCGTGCTTGTCCACGCCGAGCACGCCGATGTGGCCGACATGGTGGTGGCCGCAGGCGTTGATGCAGCCCGAGATCTTGATGTCGAGCGGTCCGATGTCGAACCAGTCGTCGGCGCGGTCGAAGCGCTCGAGCAGGTCGGCGGCGATCGGCAGCGAGCGGGCGTTGGCCAGCGCGCAGAAGTCGCCGCCCGGGCAGGCGATGATGTTGGTGACCAGGCCGATGTTCGGCTGCGCCAGCCCCAGCGCGTCCAGCGCGCGCCACAGCGCGGGCAGGCTGCCCGTGGCCACCCAGGGCAGCACCAGGTTCTGCTCGTGGGTCACCCGCAGCTCGCCGGCGCTGTGCGCGGTCGCCAGCGAGGCCACCCCGTCCATCTCGTCGGCGGTGATGTCGCCGGGTGGCACGCCCCGGCGCTTGAGCGACACCGTCACCGCGCGGCGTCCGGCCAGGCGGTGCGCGTGGGTGTTGCGCCGCAGCCAGGCGGCAAAGCGCGGCAGGTCCGCCGGCAGCAGCTCGGCCGCTTCGGCGCCACCGGCGGCGAGCGCGTCCACCGAGGGTGCATCGGCAAGCGGCTCCACCGGCGCCGCGAACTGCGCGCGCACGGCCGCGACCACCGCCGGGGCGAGCGGCGCGGGCTGGCCCGATTCGCGCCAGTCGGCCTCGACCTGGTCACGGTAGGCCTCCAGTCCGATCTCGCGCACCAGGATCTTGATGCGCGCCTTGTACTTGTTGTCGCGGCGGCCGTGCAGGTTGTAGACCCGCAGCATCGAGTCCAGGTAGTTGAAGAGCTCGCGCTCGGGCAGCCATTCGCGGAGGCACTGGCCGAGCACCGGCGTGCGGCCCATGCCGCCGCCCACGAACACCTCGAAGCCCACCTCGCCCCCGGCATTGCGGCGCAGGTTGATGCCGATGTCGTGGGCCTTGACCACGGCGCGATCGGTAAGCGCGCCCGAGAGCGCGATCTTGAACTTGCGGGGCAGGGCCGCGAACTCGGGGTGGAAGGTCGACCACTGCCGGATCAGCTCGGCATAGGGCCGCGGATCGACCTGCTCGTCGCCCGCCACGCCGGCGAGGTGATCGACCGTGGTGTTGCGCACGCAGTTGCCCGAGGTCTGGATGGCATGCATCTGCACCGTGGCCAGCTCGGCCAGGATGTCGGGCACGCGCTCGAGCGCCGGCCAGTTGAACTGGATGTTCTGGCGGGTGGTGAAGTGGCCGTAGCCCCGATCGTATTCGCGGGCGATGCGCGCCAGCGCATTGAGCTGCGTGGCGCTCAGTTCGCCGTAGGGGATGGCCACCCGCAGCATCGGCGCCTGGCGCTGCACATACAGGCCGTTCTGCAGCCGGATCGGCCGGAAGTCTTCTTCGGAGAGCTCGCCGCGCAGGAAGCGCGCGGTCTGGTCGCGGAACTGCGCGACCCGCTCGTCGACCAGGCGTTGGTCGATAGCGTCGTAGCGGTACATGTCGGGCGGCGTCGGGTGGCGGTGACGGAGCACCCGCCCGCCGGCGCGATGCCGGCGGCCTTGCAGGCGCCCAGGGGCCGCGACCTTATCGCGCGGCCCGCGCCCCCACCAACGACATGTTCGCTATGAAAACCAAACCTGCGGTTATGAGGAATGGCTTTCGATATGACCATCAGGCGCTGATCTGCAGCACCATCTCGACCTCGACCGCGATCTGGTTGGGCAGCGAGGCCATGCCCACGGCCGAGCGCGCGCCGCGGCCGCGCTCCTCGCCGAGCAGCTGCACGAACAGGTCGGAGAAGCCGTTGATCACCTTGGGCATGTCGTTGAAGGTGGGGGTGCAGTTGACCATGCCCAGCACCTTCACCACCCGCTCGATGCGGTCGAGCGAGCCGATCACCGAGCGGATGTTCGCGAGCATGTTCAGCGCCACCAGCTGCGCCGCCTGATAGCCCTGCTCGATGTCCATCGACTCGCCCAGGCGGCCGGCGACCACGCCGCCCTCGGGTCGGCGTGGGCCGATGCCGGACATGAACAGCAGATTGCCCACGGCCACGCCGGCCACATAGTTGCCGATCGGCTTGGGCACGGGCGGCAGTTGCAGGCCGAGGGCGGCGAGGCGGTCTTCGATGTGCTGGGTCATGGTCGGTCTCCTGGAGGGTTGGTTGCGAGGGCGGCCTGCCCGGGCCGCGCCGCCGGTTCGTCAGCCCGCATGATCGCATCCGGCCGTTGGCGCCGGGCGGTAGGATGTCGGCCTTGCCCTTCCGTTGCCCCGCCCTGCCCGGGCTGCAGTCCCCAGACCGCACGGGCGGTCCGCGCCGGCGCTTGCGAGGGCTGCGCCGCGTCACTCCGGAGCCGACATGGATCTCACCCGTTTCCCCCGCCGCCGCTACACCGAAGGCGCCACGCCGCTGGAGTTCCTGCCGAACTTCACCCGAGCGCTGGGCGGGCCGCGCATCTGGATCAAGCGCGACGACATGCTCGGCCTGACCCCGGGCGGCAACAAGACCCGCAAGCTCGAGTTCCTGATGGCCGACGCGCTCGCGCAGGGCGCCGACACCCTCATCACCTGCGGCGCGCCGCAGTCCAATCACTGCCGCATCACCCTGGCCGCGGCGGTGCGCGAGGGCCTGAAGTGCCGCTTCATCATCGAGGAGCGCGTGCCGGGCAGCTACCGGCTCGATGCCAGCGGCAACAACTTTCTGTTCCGCCTGATGGGCCTTGAGGCGCTCACCGTGGTGCCCGCGGGCACCAACATGGCCGCGGCCATGGCCAGCGAGGCCGAGGCCCTGCGTGCGGCAGGCCGCCGCCCTTATGTCATCCCGGGTGGCGGCTCCAATGCCCTGGGCGGTCTGGGCTATGTGGCCTGCGCACAGGAGCTGCAGCAGCAGCTCTTCGAGCGCGGCCTGCGCATCGACCGGCTGGTGGTCTGCTCCGGCAGCTCGGGCACCCACGGCGGCCTGGTGGCCGGCTTCCTGGGCAACCGCATCGACATCCCCATCCTGGGCATCGGCGTGAGCCGTGACCCGGCCGACCAGGACCCGCTGGTGCTCCGCGAGGCGCAGGCGATCTGCGATCTGCTCGGTCTGGGCCTCACCGTGCCGCCCGAGGCGGTGCGCAGCCTGGGCGACTACTGGCGCCCCAAGTACTCGGTGCCCAATGCGCGCATGGTCGAGGCGGTGCAGCTGCTTGCCCGCACCGAGGCCATCCTGCTGGACCCGGTCTACACCGGCAAGGCCATGGCCGGCCTCATCGACCAGGTACGGCGCGGCGCCTTCCGGCCTGACGAGAATGTGCTCTTCCTGCACACCGGCGGTCTGCCGGCGCTGCATGTGCTCGAGCGCGAGCTGCTCGGCGACGCGCCGGTTGCGCCCTGATCCGGAACCGGCATGAACCTGCAGCAGATCCGCTACCTGCGTGAGGCGGCCCGCCGTGGCCTGAACCTCACCCAGGCCGCGCGGGTGCTGCACACCTCGCAGCCCGGCCTGTCCAAGGCCATCCGCGAGCTCGAGGACGAGCTCGGCGTGCAGGTCTTCGTACGCCAGGGCAAGCGGCTCACCGCCATCACCGACGAAGGCCGCGAGGTGCTGGCGATCGCCGAGCGCCTGCTCACTGAGGCCGACAACCTGCGCGCGGTGGGCCGCGAGCTGCTCGGCGTGGATGCCGGCGTGCTGCGGCTGGCCGCCACCCACACCCAGGCCCGTTATGTGCTGCCGCCGGCGGTGGTGCGGCTGCGCGAGGCCTATCCCGGCGTGCGCCTGCAGCTGCGGCAGGGCACGCCGGCGCAGATCGTGGCCATGTTGCGCGCGGGTGACGCCGACCTCGGTCTGGCCACCGAACTGCTCGGCCGCGTCGAGGAGCTCGAGAGCGAGCCGCTCTTCACCTGGCACCACTGCGTGATCGCGCCGGTAGGTCATCCGCTGCATCGCGCGCGGCGTCTGGGCCTGCCCGAGCTCGCCCGCCACCCGCTGATCACCTATGACGCGCAGTTCGCCGGCCGCGGCGGCATCGATGCGGCCTTCGCCGCCGCCGGCCTGACGCCCGAGATCGTGCTCGAGGCCGCCGATGCCGATGTGATCAAGGCCTACACCGCGCTCGGCCTGGGCGTGGGCATCGTCACCGAGATGGCCATGCCGGTCGGTGGCGAGGCTGAGCTCAGGCGTGTGCGCGCGGCCGCCCCCGACCTGTTTCCGGTGAACACCACCCGCGTGGCCTACCGCCGCGGCCGGCTGCTGCGGCGCTACGAGCGGGCCTTCATCGGCTGGCTGCGGCCGATCGCGCCCGCGCCTGCGCGGCGCACCCGCCGGCCGGCCTGAGCCCGGCCTTCTCCCGCATGAACATCCTGCTGGTCATCCCCGGCAAGCTGCGCACGGTGCCAATGGGCGTTTTTTCGGCGCGCGCCCTCGAGGAACTCGGCCACCGTGTGGCGGTGTTCGACGATTCCCTGCAGCCGCTGGACAAACTTGCCCGCGCGCTGGAGCGCGGCCTGGGCCTGCGGCTGGAGGAGCGCCCCTTCGTCAACCGCCGGTTGCGCACGCTGCTGCGTGAGTTCCGTCCCGACCTCTTTCTCTCGGTATTCGGCTTCGGCGTGTCGCCGCGCACGCTGGCGGCGGTGCGCGCCGCGGGCGTGCCCAGCGCCTGCTGGTGGATCAACGATCCTTTCCAGTTCGAGCGCTCGCTGCAGCGCGCGCCGCACTACGACTGGGTGTTCAGCAATTCGGCGGTGTGCGCCCAGTGGTATCGCGAGCGCGGCGTGGCCGCCAGCGCCTTCCTGCCCACGGCCTGCGAGCCCTCGGTGCATCGGCCGGTGCCGCCGGTGGCCGCCGACGCCTGCGAGTTGTGCTTTGCCGGCGACTGGAGCCCGCTGCGTGAGCAGGTGGTGACCGCGCTCGCCCGTCGTTTCGAGGTGCGGGTGTTCGGACCCTGGGGCCGCAAGCTCGCGCCCGACTCGCCCTTGCGCCCGCTGCTGCGCGACGGCTTCTTCACCCCTGACGAGATGGCCGCGATGTTCTCGTCGGCGCAGGTCGTGCTCAACCTGCACTCCTGGTGCGGCCGCTTCGATCATGGCGTGAACCCGCGGCTCTTCGAAGCCGCGGCCTGCGGCGCTTTCCAGGTGGTGGACGACAAGCGCGAGATCGCCTCGCTCTTCAGCCCGGGCGCCGAGCTCGCCGCGGTGTCGGGGCCCGACGACTTCGCGCAGGCGGTGACCGATGCCCTTGCCGATCCGGCGGGCCGCGCTCGGGCCGGTCAGGCCGCGCTGCGGCGCGCGCTCGCCGAGCACACCTACCGCCACCGCATGGCCAGCCTGATCAGCGCGATGGGGGCGGGCTGAGCTGGCGCGCCCGCGCGGCCTCGTACCGGCGCCATGGGCCGCGCAGCAGGCAGTAGCGGCTGTTCAGGTGATCGATCAGGTGCAGCTGCGGGTGCCGCGAGAGCAGCAGCAGGCAGACGATGGCCGGCGGGTTGAGCAGCACGCCTGGCGTGAGCGCAATGGCGAACTGCAGCGCCTTGCGCCAGGCGGGCGCGGACGCATCGGCCAGCCAGCGCCGGTATGCGGCCAGGGTGTAGGCGCCGGTCGAGCGCAGCGCGAGCAGCTGGCGCAGCGACTGGCAGGGCTCGCGGGCCACCACCCGGGCCCGCGCCGCCGGCGACAGCCCGCTGAACGACCAGAGCAGCGCCGGCCAGCGCACGCCGAAGATCTCGAAGCTGCGCGGCGACCAGCTTGCCGCACCGTAACGGATCGCGATCAGCGGCCCGGCGAGCAGCACCGCCTTGCCCGGCAGCGGCGCCTGGAAGATCACCCCGACATGGATGAAGAAGCTGCCGATGTAGGCCTCGCGCTCGCGCGCCATCCAGAGGCTGCGCCGGATCACCGTGCCGCCGATGAACGAGAGATGATCGGCGGCGGCCAGGAACAGCGCCTCGTGCTCGGTCGGACCGAACACGGTGTCGGCGCTCAGCCCGAGCCGGCTCGTCTGCACCACGCGCGTCAGATGCGCGTTGCGGACCTCGGCGTCGACCACCACCAGACAGGGATCGTCGGCCAGCGCCGACAGCACCCGAGCGACCGCCCCGGGCAAGAAGAGATCGTCGTCGGACATCAGCCAGCAGTGACGGCCGCGCGCGTACATCACTGCCTTGTCGTAGTCCCGGTCGATGCCGCCGTTCACGGTCTCGCGAAAGAATCGCACCCGCGCGTCCCGGTCGGCCAGGGCGCGCATCGTCTGCGGGGTGTCGTCATCGGACTGGCCGTCGACCACCACCACTTCCACGCCCTGGGCCGGCATCTGCGCGAGCAGGCTGGCCAGCGTCTGCGCCAGCTCCGCCCGCCGGTTGCGGGTGGTGATGCAGATCGAGAGCCTGCAGTCGGGCACGGGGGTGTCGGCCGGGTTGGCCGCGCTCACGGGGTGCGATCCGTGCGGGCCGCGCCCGCTGCTGCCGTCGACTCGGGGCGACCGCGCAGGCGATGGACGATGCGCCTCAGGAAGCGCACGACGATCGCCGCTTGCTCGATCAGCGCATCAGGCACCTTGAGAAAGTAGAGCAGGCGTGCGATCAGGCAGTCGAGTCTTGGGTCGGCGTACAGCGCGCGCACCAGCCGATCCAGTTGCGCGCGGTCTTCGCGCGCCGGATCGTGCGCGCACATCACCCGCACCTGCAGGAACAGCCGCACACCGAGATCAGCCCGGATCAGGCGGCGGATTTCGGCGGCCTCGGCCGAGGCTGCGCCATAGAAGCGCGTGGCGATCTGCTGGTAGCCATCGACCGCGATGGCCAGCCGGCGAACCATGCCGTGGGCACGGAACGAGTCGTTGTCGCCGCGGCGGTCGATCCATTGCCGGCCCACCACCCGCACCCGGAGGTCGGGGCCGGTACTGGCGAGCAGTCGCGCCACATGGCCCCAGCAGCTGCGCATGAAGTCCACCGGCTCGGGGGCCGACAGCCACTTGTGCCGGCGCACGATCAGGCCGCTCATGAAACTGAAGAGCGCCTCGCTGTTGCGCGCGTCGGCCAGGTAGGCGAGCCGTTCGACCGGGTCGCCGAGATTGGCGCTGAATCCGTCGCGGCGCCGGAAGACCGGATGGTCGCCGAGGTGGCGCATCGCGATGTCGCACTGGGTGTGCTCGCTGAGATAGACATCGTGGCCTTCGTCGAGCAGGACGCGCAGTTCGTCGATCGCGCCTGGCCGCACGAGGTCGTCGCCGCTGAGCAGCCAGCAGTACTCGCCGCAGGCCAGCGCCACGCTGCGTGCCATGTCGGCATCGATGCCGCCACGCTGGTCCTGACGGACATAGCGCACCCGTGGATGGCGCGCGCAGTACGCGGCCATGATGGCGGGGGTGTCGTCGGTGGAGCCACCGTCGAGCACCACCGCTTCCATGTCGGCGTGGCTGTCCAGGCTCGGCGCGATCGAGTCGAGGGTCTGGGTGATGAACGCCCCGAAGTTGTAGACCGGGATGCAGAACGACAGACGGATGGTGCCGCTCATGGCGTCAGACCGGCCGGCCCAGACAGCGGGCGTAGTGCGCGAGATGGGCTTGGGCAATCGCCTTCCAGGGCGATTGCCCCTGGGCCGGCGCCACTCGCCGCCCGGCATGATGGCGCAGCGCCTCGCGCATCTCGGCCAAGCCAGCTGGTGGCGCCGTGTAGAGGTTGCGCACCGGGTCGTCGCCGCTGGCCGGCTGGCCGGTGGTCAGCACGAAGCTGCCCTGCGCGAGGGCGCTGTGGATCGAGGTGTTCCAGCTCCCTCCGCCCGAGAGGAAGGGCAGCACCACCGCATCGGCCGCAGCGAGCAGGTCTGCCGCCTCGGCAGGCGGGGCGAAGCCGGTGAAGCTCACCTTGCCGTGCCATCGGGGCCCATCGGCCAGGGCCTGCAGCTCGCGGTGGTAGGCGTCGTCATTGCTGCCGCCGGCGATCACCAGCCGGTCGGTGTCGGGATCGGCGATCTCGAACAGCCGCTCCACACCCTTGTGCCGGGCCATGAAGCCGAAGAACACCACCAGCCGGGATTGGCCCTGCAGCAGGCGGGCGCGCAGGGCCTTGCTCTGTTCGCCGCTCAGCCCGCTGACCGGCAGGTTGGCCGCATTGGGGATCGTGACCAGGGGCAGCCGCTCGAGCAGGCGGCGTAGCCGCGTGCCGAAGTTATCGAGGAACTGCGGGCGCACGAAGATCAGCCCGCTGGCGCCGAGCAGCGGCATCAGGAAGTGCAGCAGCGTGATGCCGCGCGGCGGGGGCTCGTGCAGGGTGGCCACCACCCGGAGGCCGGCCAGCCGCAGCACCAGCGGCAGCAGTTGCCCGAGCGGCAGCAGCAAGGGCAGGCGCTTGTCGAAGAAGCCGTGGGTGGGGTACTGGATGTGGACCACATCCGGGCGCCAGCCGCGAGTCCGCCGGATGATGGCAGGCAGCTCGCGGAAGACCCAGGCCCTGACCGGCGGCAGCAGGGTCAGCCCCGCCATGCCCGGGTCCACCGGGCGGCCGCGCGCCAGCACGGCCACCTCGGTGCCGGGCTCGGCCGCCAGCGCCTGCGACAGCTGGCTGGCATAGTCGCCCACGCCGCAGGGCTCGGGTGGGTAGCTGCCGGCGATCAGGAGCACCCGCATCAGCCCTCCCGTTGCAGCACCAGCCAGCCGAAGGTGTAGTCAAAGCCGGCGCACTGGATGGGGCGATCCTGCGCGGTGTGCGTCAGGGGTCCGGCCGGCACCAGCCCGTGGCCGGCCGCGGTCTGCAGCAGGGTCTGAACCTCGGGCCAGGAGAAGATCAGCCACGACAGGTCGAAGAAGCGGGTGTCGCCGGTGTCGATCTTCTCGGGCCAGTAGTCGAACGAGGCGATGAAGAAGCCGCCCGGGCGCAGCAGCCGGGCCATCTCGGCGAACAGTCGCTGCGCATGGTAGCCATGCTCGATCACCGAAGTGGCGGTCACGGCGTCGAAACTGCGGTCGGCGTAGGGCGTGCGCATGAAGTCGCCCACCGCGTAGCGCACCCGGTCAGCCATCGGCATGCCGCGCACGGCCGGATTCAGATCGACGCCATGGACCGCCGAGTAGCCCATGCGCGCGAGCGACACCGGCACTTCCGAGCCATAGGCGCCAAGATCGAGGATGGCCGCTTCGCGGGGCAGGCGCTCGGCGATGAAGGCGAGCGTGCGCTCGACATCCCAGCTCTTGAGGTCGTCGCCCACCAATGGTCCGTGAGCGAGGCCGCGCTGCTTGAGCCAGCGCTTGAGCGGACCGTCAATCCCGCTGCGACCGGACTCGCGCAGCTGCGCGCGGGCTTGTCGGATCTCCTGGGTGTTCCTGAGAACCTCTAGCATCACTGCCTTCCGATGTAGACCAGCAACCGCGCCCGCAGGCGGGGCAGACACAGGGCGGTGGCCAGGCTGGCCAGTGCCCACCAGAGGGCGAGCTGCAGGGCCAGTCCCGCGCGCGACGCCGTCGCATCGTGCAGCAGGGCCGCGACCGTCATCAGCCCGCCGCACACCGCCACCGGCAGCGCCACGCCGGTGCGGTACCAGGCGTTGCGGCTGCCGGGCAGCAGGCGGCGATGCATGATCTCCGGGATGGCCACCACCAGGCACAGGCTGAACCCCGCCCAGACCGCGGCGCCGCCCACCGCGCCGTACCGGGTGGCGGCCAACCAGATTGCGGGCACCAGCAGCGGCAGCGACAGAATGTTCACCCAGAGGGCGAGTCGCGTCCACCCATTGGCGAGCTGCAGCGCGAAGGGCAGGTTCATCAGGCCATTGCCGGCATTGCCCACCACCAGCAGGGTCAGCACCCAGGCGCCGCTGCCGCTCAGGGTCGGGTCACCCGTCCAGACGAGCAGCACATCGGTCGAGAAGCAGGCGATCACCGCCGCGAGCGGTACCACCAGCAGCGCCATCGACTGGCTTCCGGTGAGGTAGAGCTCGGCAAGCGCGCGCTCGTCGCCAGCCTTGGCCAGCGCGCTGAGCCGCGGGTACAGCACCGAGAACACCGGGCTGATCAGCATGTAGAGCCCGCTGGTGACCGCCGTGGCGAGCGAGTACACGCCGAACTCGCTCAGGCTGAGCGCCCGGCTCAGAATCAGCTTGTCGGTCTGGGTGATCAGCAGGCTCGTGAGTGCAATGCCGGTCATGCCGCCGGCAAAGCGAAGGCCGGCGTGAACCACCGAGGTGTCCCAGCGCGGACGATGCCCCGGCAGCGTCAGCGCGCGCCACTGCAGCCAGCGCAGGCCGATGGTGTGCAGCAGCCCGGCCACCACCTGCGCCAGGAAGAACTGCTCGATCGAGGGATCGCGCCACAGGGCCAGCACCGTGATGATCACCCGCAGCGTGGCCACGAACGCAGTCATCGCGCCCAGCGCAGCCTGTCGATGCAGCCCCGCCAGCCCGGCGGCATAGAGATTGCCCGGCCACTGACCGGCCAGTGCTACGCCCGAGAGCGCGATCGCGTGTCCGATGCTCTCCGCCGTGAGCGACTCCGCCTGCACCCAGTGCCGCGCGATCTGCCCCGACAGCGCGATCAGCAGCAGCGCGATCAGCAGCGCGATGCCGGCGTAGGCGATCTCGAGGGTGCGGGTGGTGTCGCGTGCCCGCGGCAGCTGCGCGGGCTGACCGGACAGGCGGGCGAGCTCGCGGGTGAGCGTGGCGCCCATGCCGAGGTCGAGCACCCCAACCAGTGCCGAGAGGCTGGTGAACACCCCCACCACGCCGATGGCCTCGATACCCATGAACCGCAGGTAGATCGGCACGGACAGCACCGCGATGGCCGCGACCCAGATCCGCGAGACCAGGGAGGCGGTCAGGGCAGTGTTCAGGCTTTCGGACGGGCGCGCCGCGCTCATGGCGTGGATGATCGCATGCAGGCATTTCGACCCGGACCCGCATCCCCGCTTCGCCGTCTCCGGCGGTCCGCCCGGGCGGCGCGACGGTCGGTCGCGGGTCCGGGCCTGCGCTGCCCGCCTACTGCCTCACCACGCGCATGCCCCCGGCGCGCAGCTGCTCGAACAGCGCGGGCAGGTCTCCGAGGGGTGCCGGCTGTGCGGCGCATTTGAGGAGCGTGGCGGGACTGCCGTTGCGCAGGACGGAGATCGAGAGTTCCTCCGTGACCGGCCGCCCGCCCAGGAAGTGCGTGAGCTGGTAGGTGTAGGCGCCGCGCGCGAATGCCACGCCTTTCAGCTCGGCATTGCCGCCCTGCTCATGGACCAGGTAGGGAGCCGAGGGCGCAGCCGGATCGGGCAGCGTCAGTTCCACCTTGCCGGGGCTGCCGAATCGGTAGATCAGGTGCCGGGGTCCTTCGCAGAGCGACACCATCTTGCCCGAGCGGGCCATCCGGCAGCTGAATCGCACGGGCTCGTCGGAGCCGCACAGGCTGGCGAGTGGCGGTGCCGGAGCGGGCCCGCTGGCGCTCGCCATGGCCGGCGTCATGGTGGCGATCAGCCCTGCCATCAGGGCTGCCATCAGGGCTGCCATCGGGGATGTGATCGGGGATGCCATCAGGCCAGGCTTTCAGGAGGGGTGCAGAACGATCGTGTCGGCATCGCCGCCCCCGCTCTTGATGTAGCGCAGGCCAAGAGGTTGCCCGGGCTGCGCGCCCGCCGGCACCTCGAGGACGGCATAGCCGTCGCCCGGCGGCGCGAACTGCATCCGCACCTCGAGATCCAGTCGCCCGACGCGGTAGGTCTCGGTGCCCGTACCGTTCCCGGTGTCGCTTGCCAGGAAATCCAGGGTACGGCCGTTGGCGAACGGGAACGGCGCATAGAGCGCCGAACTGTGGATGGAGAGGATCCTGAGCACATGCGCATCACCGTGCGCGGTGACGATGATCTCGGCGTGGAAGCTGTGATGCTCATCGCCGCTCAGAAACACCGTGTTCGTGATGCGATTGAAGTAGAGGAACTCGACGAGCCTGCGCAGCGACGCGGGGAAGCCGTCCCAGGCGTCACTGCTGTCACTGGCCTGCGGGTGGTCGGCGAGATGCCTTCGCCTGGCGAGCAGCACCGAGGATGTCGCCACGAATTTCAGCGCCTTTGATTTGGCCAGGAGCCAGTTGCTCAGCGAAGCCCACTGTTGATCGTCGATGATCAGGCTCTCCCCGGGCGGGGTCGACGAGCCGCGCGCGGATCGGCTGGTGCGGGTATCCAGCAGATAGAAGGCATGCCCGGCGAAGTCGAAGCGCTCGTCGACCGGCTGGCTCAGGATGTCCTGTCGGCGCCTGCCCGTTGCCGGGTCATCGAGAGCTGGACGCATCCGCTGATAGCGCAGGAACGCCTCACGCCCGGCCTCCAGCGTCTGCTGGCGTCGCAGCGCCTCATCGGGGCGGCGCTGCGCCACGGCGGGCGGCAGGGGCTCCCAGTTGTCCGCCAGTTCATGGTCATCGATCAGCGTGCGAACCGGTCTGCGCCGCATCACTTCGCGCAGTGGGCCCAGGCGCAGCGCATCGTCGTGGGGTTGCTCGAATCGCTCGTCGAGCCGGGTGGCATCGGCCATGCCCCCGGTGGCGTCGGCATAGATCTGATCGCCGAGCAGCAACAGCAGGTCGGGCGCGCAGTCCGCGTCGAGTGATGCCGCGAGCCGCCGCAGACTCGCTTCGGCCACGGGGCGGTCGAAGAGCCCCGGCGGGTACTGGCAACTGCCCAAGGCGATCCTCAGGACTTCCGGCTGGCTGGCCGTGTGCAGCGCCTGCGCACGATCGAGGTCGTCGCAGCGCAGGAAAGCCGTGGCCAGTCGTTCGGAGTCCTCGCCATGGATCCAGTCCGGCAGCGCCCGGATCAAGGCATCGTCGGCTTCGGCGCTGGCTTCGGCCTCGGGTCGACCCACCAGCATCCCGAAGTTCGGCTGCCCCGCCGCGGTGCCCGCGCCGGGCGCCGAGACGGCATCGAGTTCATGGACGATCACGGCGAGAAAGCCGGGTTCGCACGCCGCATCGGGTGTGTCGGGTGCACTCGGCGCGCGTGGCAGCGCTGCCTTGAGCCAGTGACCGCTGGCGAGTTCCTCGCTCAGGGCGATCGGTTCGCCGGCCCGGATGAAGCTCACCTTGTCTGGCCGCGCGCAACGCAGCACCGGCACGAGCGCAAGCCGCGCCCGACCCTGGTCGGGGCTCGACATGGCCGCGATCCGGATCGCGGCGCTTCGCGGCTCGTCGGGCAGGTCGATGCGCGGGCCGATCCAGGGCAGCATGAACCGGTATTGCGCGGGTCGCGCAGGGGCCGGCCCGACGGCGCCGCCGCCCTCGTCGGTGCCGGCAGCCTGCCCGTCGAGAAAGGCCTGGATGTCCTGGAACACCGCTTCCGACGTGGTGCCGATCATGACGTCCTGATGGCCCAGGCTCCGGTAGGGAGGCTGACCGGCGGGCGAGCTTCGGAAGGGCACGCCGGCATGGTGCATGGCCTGTTGCAGCAGGTCTTGGGTGGCCACATCCACCAGCCCGTTCCCGAGGCCGTGGATGCCGAGGGTCGGGATGCCGCCCCACCGCTCATGCAGCTTCCTGCGGGTGACGAACTCACCCCGCCCGCGCTGGTTGGTGATCGCATCGAAGCGGGCGAAATGGATGATCTGGGCGAGGGTGTCTACATTCATCGGCCCGAACAGATCATCGAGGCGCTCCAGTGTGGCGTCGGCGAGGTTCTCTGCCGAGAAGGTCCGGCCGTACAGCAGATCCATGCGGTGGCGGATGGCCGTCCAGGGGGTTGTCTTCCAGATCCAGGGGAAGGGGTTGTCGGTGTCGTAGTCCGCCTTCGGGTAGGGCAGGCTCGACAGCAGCCGGTCGAGCAGCTGGCTGGCAACGCCCGGATCGAGTTCGGGGCGGAACCGATAGTCGGCGGGCAGCACCAGGCGCCTGATCCGCCGCAGGATGAACGACCGGAAGAGGTTGTCATCGGGATAGCGCAGCACCGGACCCTTCTGGCTGAGGACGATCCGGCGGATGCAGGGGTGAGGGCCACCCTGGGGCTGCGCGCCGTTGAAGGCGGTGAGGGTGCCAAGCTGCTCGTCGGTGAGCCAGGTGTCGGGGCCGAGCTGCACCTCGCTGCTCCGGATGTCCCGGGCATCGGTGAGCAGGGCCATGCTCAGCATGGCGGCGCCGACGCAGTGCGCCAGCACATCCACCGGCTGGCCGCTCACGGTGCGGATGTGCAGCAGCGCCGCCGGGATGTCCACCAGTGCCGGCTCCTCGAGGGCCCAGGGCAGGGTGGCGGTGCTCATGCCGGTGCTGCTGCGCAGATCGACCACCCAGACATCGCGGCCGGCACGACAGAAGAACTCGGCCGCGCTGGGCGCCAGGGACTCATGGGTGAAGGTGTTGCCGCTGGCGCTGTAGCCGTGGAGCATGACCAGCGGCGGCAGTGCCCTGGTTGATGCCGTTGCCGCACGGATTGCCGTGTAGTGGGTGAGCCTCACGATGACCGGATCGGCGGTCCCGGGGATCAGCCCGACCTTGAGCTCGGTGATTTCCGGCGGCGCAAGGCCTCTGATCGGGCCCGGCAGTCGCCGTGGCTCCGGTTGCGTGTCCGGATCGGGCTCATCCGGCTTGCGGAAGGTCCAGAGGTGGTTGTTGACGATCACCCGGGTGAGGTACAGGCCGAATGACGCCAGATCGCCGAGGGCCCGGACCTGATCATGCTGGGCCACGATCTGCGCGAGCGGAATTCCCTGTGCCGCCATGAAGCGAAGGTCCAGCCGCAGCACCGATTTCGACCCGCGTAGCGTCGCCGCCTGCGGCATGTCGGTGAGGGTGAGTTCACTCAGCTGCCGCCAGGGATTGCCTCGCCGGTTGTAGGTCAGCCGCTTGTGGCCGCGGATCAGGTCGCCCGGCTTGAGCAGGGGGCAGGGCGGCGTCATCGGAGCGGCGGGTGTGAGCACCTCCGCGATGGCGAGTTCGTAATCGAAGCGGCGGACCTCGCCGGCGCGGGATGCGGCGCGAAGAAGATCGACGAGGAAGCTGCCCCAGGCGTTGCTCCGGGTGCCGCCTTTCAGCGTCTGGCGGATCCGTTGCAGGATGTCGCGCGCGCCACGATTGGCGAACCAGGCCGGCAGCGCCCGCCAGATGCGCTGGCAGCCTGATGAGGGCTCGCGGTGCATGAACCGCAGGCCACCGCGCAGGCTGGCCTCGAGCACCGCATGCCGCTTCAGCATCCACTCCGGCTGGAAGCGCAGCTCCAGGGTGTCCCAGTCGGTCTGGCGGAACAGCCGCAGGCGGGAGCGTTCCGGGTCGACCTCGAGCGCACGGACCTCCCGCGAGCTCAGCGCGGCCAGGCCCGCCCGCTGGTAGTGCAGCGTCAGGTCGAGCATGAACGGGGAAGGCGATGAGACCCCGGCGTGCAGGCGCACCGGGCCGCGCAGCCGCTCGATGATCTCGACCTCGGTGGGCACGGCGGTCGGTGGGGGCGGCAGCGGCACGCGGCGGCGGGTGTTCGCCGGCATGCCGGGCGCCGGAGCCTGCCCTGGGGGATGCGATGGCCCGGCCGCGGCGCTCCGATGGATGAAGCGCCAGTCTTTCATCAGGCGGCTCACCGCCCGCAGCGCCGTGGCCGCGATGGTCAGCGACGGATTGACCCCGAGCGAGCCCGGGATGATCGAGCCGTCAAGAACCACCAGCGTGCCTTGCCAGTTGTCTTCCGGGACCGAGCCGGCGGCCGCGGCGAAGCCGTTGAACACGCAGCCGTGCGCATCGACCACGCCGTCGTCGATGGTGTCGGCAATGGCACACCCACCCAGCGGGTGCACGGTGAGCACCGGCCCGCGGGGCTGGGCCACCAGCATGGCGAGCTTGTCGGGAATCAGCCGCCACATCGGGTTGGCCACCAGGCTGGGCGGGCGCGCCGGGTCATCGGCCGGCAGGCGGGCGACGAGCGCTTCGAGCACTGCGTGCGAGGCGTTCAGGTCGGCGCCGTGGCGCGCCTGTGGCCAACGGATCATCAGTGCGCCCTGTTGCGGCACACGGTCGCGCGGCCGGCTCTGGCTGCTGAGATGGAGCGTGCCGGCGGCGTCGTCATGGCCGATCACGCCCACCAGCAGGGTGCGCTGCATGGCCCCCTCGTCCACGGCCATCGGATCGGTGGCTTCCGCACGACGCGTGCCGTGAAACTCGGTGTCGGCGTTCGGCAACTGCTCGAGCATGTGCCGGGTGGTGACCAGCTCGTCGAAGAACTGGCCCAGCGCCGCCGGGACCGCGAATTCCTGGACGAGAAATCCTCGGGCCGGCGCCGGCTGCGCGGCGCGCTTCAGAGCCGGATCGTCAGCCTGGATGGGAATGGACGCGGTGATCGTGGGCCCGACCGACCGGCTGCCGTCGGTGACCGGCGTGTCGGGTCCGGCCCGTGCATGGACCGGCTGCGCCATGCGGTGAATGGCCGCGATGTTGTCGCCATTGCAGGAGAAACGCTCGCCCAGCCGCGAGGAAAAGACCAGCTTCTCGTCACGCGAGCGCAGCAGGATCTCGGTGCTGCCGAGCGTGCCTGCACTCAGGATGAGCTTGCGGGCGCCAATCCTGAAGTGCGTCTCCTCGCGTTCCTGGCGCTTCGGGTCGGTATGCACCACCCGCAGCACCCAGTGCGGCGGCTGACCCGGGGCCATCTCGTGCCTGCGGGAACGCCGGATGGACAGCACGGTGGCGCCGGTGAAGATCTGCACGCCCTCTCGACGGGCAATCTCGAGCAGGTTGGCGTCGAGCGAATCCTTGGCGCCGACATTGCAGCCGGTGAGGCAATCGCCGCACAGTGTGCAGGCGCTCAGTGCGATGCCTGCATCATTGACGCCGCCGCGCATGGATACCGTGATCGGCGCAAGTTCGCGTGAGCGCCCGTCGGCCAGGGTCTGCAGGGCCGCGGTCTTGGCCGGCACTGCCCCGGCGCCGCAGGAGTCGCCCGGACGGAATCCGGAATGGCGCTCGAGGGTGTTGTCGCGCCCCTCCCGGGACACGCTGCCCAGGCGCGCGCCGGCCTCCTGGAAGAAGCTGCGACCGCCATGGACTTCGTGCGTCTCGTGCAGCGAATCAACCAGCCGTCGCATCACGCTGCCGGCTGCGAAGTCCTTCGCCTGGGGCGCCAGCATCACGCCCGCGTTGATCAGCGAGCCCCCGCCCAGACCATTGGCCACCAGAGCGGCCACATCAGGCCCCAGCCTCAGGTCGAACAGGCCCTGATGAAAACCGCGCACCCGGCCGCCGGCCTGATCGCCCACCCGCACATGGCGGGGCAGCTCCCCGATGTCGGCCGGAAACTCGCCCGGCAGGTACTCCTCGCCGCGCTCGAGCAGACAGACCGACAGCTTGCGCCGACGGCCGCCCGATGGCCCGTCGGCGGTGGCGCCTGCGAGCTCGGCGGCCGCCATGCTGCCGCCATAGCCGCTGCCGACGATCACCACATCGAAGACCGGCGCGCCACCGTCCTGGGTGACCAGGCTCTCCAGGCGGCGGGAGGCTCGCCGGGATTGCCGCTCAGTTGCCTGGGGCATCGAGGATTCCGATCAGACTCTCCAGGTTCACCGGCTTGTGAAGCAGCGGAAGGCCGCTTGCCTGGGCTTCGCGCAGCCGCTCCGGTGCGGTGTCGCCGGTGATCAGGACGGCGCGCGCGTCGGGTCGCAGCAGGCGCACCTGCCGGGTCGCTTCGAGGCCGCTGTCGCCGTCGGCCAGGCGCATGTCGGACAGCACAAGATCGATCGGGTGCTCGGTGGCGATCTGCTGTGCCACCAGCGTGCTGGGGGCGTCGAGGACCGTGCAGCCGAGCTCTTCGAGCAGCACGCGCATGCTCTGTCTGACGGACAGCTCGTCGTCGATCACAAGGACGATCCGGGCCAGCGCCGACGCCGTGGCGGCGGGCGACGGCGCGGGCTCGGCCTCGGTTGCGACCGCGACCGGAAGCCTGATCTCGAACCGAGTGCCTTCCCCCACCGCGGAATGCATGGTGAGCCTGGCGCCGAGGAGATCGCACAGGCGCTTGACGATCGACAGACCGAGCCCCAGCCCCCGCGTGCGATCGCGCTGCGGGTTGCCGATCTGATAGAACTCCTCGAACACGCGAGCCTGCAACTCGGGCGGAATGCCGATGCCGGAATCGCGGATCTCGATCAGGGCGTCGTTGCCTTCGCGTCGCAGTCCGAGCGTCACCGCGCCGCCGCGAGGGGTGAACTTGATCGCGTTGTCGGTGAGGTTGCCGAGCACGCGCCCGAGGAGGGATTCATCACTGCGAACCGCAAGCGGCTGCTCGATGCTCAGCCCGCACGACAGGCCCCGCTCGCCCGCGACCGGGTTGGCCGACAGCACATGGCTGCGGAGCATGGCATCGAGCTGGAAGGTCTTCAGACGCGGCACGATGATCCCGGCATCGAGCTTGGAGATGTCGAGCAGGCTGTCGAGTTGCCCGGTCATCGACTGGTTCACGGCATCAAGCATGTTGACGATCTCGCGAACGCTCTTGTCGAGGGTCTTCAATGACAGGGCCGCCACCAGGACATTCATGCTGTGCATGGGCTGCCGCAGATCGTGGCTCGCGGCCGCCAGGAACTGGGTCTTGGCACGGCTGGAGGATTCGGCGGTATCGAGCGCCTGCTTCAGGGCCTGGTTCAGGCGCTCCTGGCTGTAGCGAAAACGCGCCGCCTCCTGCACCACCCGGCCGATCTGACGGGACAGCCCGATGAGATAGGTCTGGTACACCAGCACGAGCGCGGCCATGCCGAGCCCCGCGTAGGGCGAGGGCGCCTGGCTGGCCGTCAGTGCCCAGGCGAGCGCGAGAGGCATGAGGATTGGCACGGCGTAGTACAGGAACACCAGGCGGAACCCGGCGGTGGTGGCCACCGACGCCGTGGCCAGGGCGACCAGGATGATCGACACGGCAGCCTGCTCCACCGCGGGAAACTTGCCGAACCCCAGCAAGGGCAGGGTCACCAGCAGGCCCTGGCTGAGCATGAGAGCCCCGATGCGGCTTTCCGCGGGCACCCGGCCGGGCATCCGCACGATGCGTTCGGTGAAGACCAGGCGCAGCAGCAGGACGGCGACCAGCACCGCGGTCCATGCAAGGGCCCAGACAGTGCGGGTGTTGACCCACCAGATCGTGCCGAGCAGAAGACCCGCAAACAGCTGGCCACCCATCGACGACGGAATCTGGCGCAGCCAGGTCGCGACGGACCTTTCGCGGACGAATTCCTGAAGGAGTGCGTCATCGACATCGAGCGCATCGCTGGCGCCGGGTTGGCCGCGCGTGCGCATGGCTCAGTTCCGCTGCCCGATGCCTCGCGCTGCGGCCGCATAGACCGCCTCGGTGCGGTTGCGCACGCCAAGCACCCTGAATGCGGCCGAAAGGTGCGCCTTGACCGTGCCTTCGGAAAGATCCATGGCGCGGGCGATCGTCTTGTTCGACTGGCCGCGCACCGCCTTGAGCAGCACCTCTTCCTGTCGGTCGGTCAGCCCCGAGGGCGTTGCAGCGGCGCTCGTCGATGCCTCGGCGCTGCGGGGTGCCGCGCCTTGCGGCGTCTGGCTGAGCACGGCCCGCGGCAGATAGACCCCGCCGGCCAGGATCAGCTGCAGGGCGCTGATCAGCAGCGGTGGCGTGGAGGTCTTGGGCACGAAGCCCGAGGCGCCGAGATCGATCGCCCGGCGGATCAGTTCGGGATCGTCATCGCTCGAGACGATCACGGTGGGCGCATCGGGGAAGGCCTCGCGGACCCTGACGAGCGCTTCCATGCCGCTGGTGCCCGGCATCGACAGATCGAGCATCACGATGCCGATGCCGCGATCGACATGGGCCAGCGCGTCCTCGACCGAGCCGGCCTCCAGGACCTCGATGTCGACAGGCAACTGGCCAAGGAGCAGGCGCAGGCCGCTGCGGAACAGGTCGTGGTCGTCGATGAGGAGGTATTTCAAGAGACATGCTCCGCGGGGGCATGGCGGACGGCCGCGTCAGGGGATCCGGTGATCAGGCTGGACTCTACCGGATTCATTGCGCCCCGAAACCGCCCGATCGGCCAGTCTGCATAGGCCGATCGACCTAGACGATCGGCCAGTGCCGGCCTTGCTTCTTCGGTCGTCGGGCTAGCTTTGGGACCAATGTTCGTCGACCAGAGGGCCTCATACGATGGGCGGACATTGAGCTGACCGGCTTCGGCCGACACCGAGAGAGGCGCATCACCATGACCGATTCCACGCACGCACTGGCCGCGGGATTGCCCGACAGCGACCTGGCAGGGCGGCTTGCCGAGCGCCCGTGGAGCGCCGACGGCGAGCGGCATGCGGCCCGGATGCCCGTCGCTCAGCCGGTGGATCTGTCGGGCCTTCACCAGGTCGTCGCGCTGATCGCCCAGCCCGCGATGCTGATCGACACCGAGGGCCGCCTGCTCGCAGGCAACCGAGCGCTGGCGCGATGGCTCGAAGGGCAACGATCGATGGGCCTTCTGGACGGACACATCCGCTGGCGCCATGCCGCTGATCAGGAGACCTTTTCAGGCCTGCTGCGCTGGATCGAGAAGGCCGGGCCCGGAGCCAGCCCGACCCGGCAGCGGCGCCTGCGGATCGCCCGCCAGGACAAGCTGCTGCCGCTGATCGTCGACTGTTGCCGGGTGGGTCTCGCGGCAAGCGATCCCATGTCCTCGCGGGTCTGCCATGCGGTCCTGGTGTTGCACGATCCCCAGGCATCGCTGAGCGTCAATCGGGCGCTGCTGATGGAGTTCTTCGGGCTCTCGCGCGCCGAGGCGAAGGTGGCCAGCCTGCTGGCCGAGGGCGAGTCGCCGCTGGACATCGGGCTGATCCTCGGGGTGTCGACCAACACGGTGCGCACGCACCTTCGCATGATCGCCTCCAAGCTCGGTGTCAGCCGGCAGGCCGAGGTCGTCCGGATGCTGATGCTGCTGCCGGCCGAGCTGGACTGATCCTGGCCTGGCCGCCCCGGCCCTGCCGCTGCGCCGGCTCTACGCCTCGCCCCGGACGGCAGCGGCATCGAACGCCGGATCGACCGGCACCTGCAAGCCGTTGGCAAGATGATTGGTGCGCGCTGCCAGCGCGATGATCGCCAGCAGCTCGGCGTGCTGGGCGTCGGTCATGCCCTTGGCGCGGGCCGCCGCAGTGTGCGAGTGCACGCAATAGCTGCAGGCGTTGGCCACCGAGACCGCGATGTAGATCATCTCCTTGGTCAGCGGATCGAGGTGGCTGGGCGTGGCCATCAGGGCCTTGACCTCGGCCCAGGTGCTGGCCAGCAGGTCGGGGCTGAATGCCAAGGCATGCCAGAGGTTGTTGATGAACGCCGTCTTGCGGGTGGTGCGGATGTCGTCGAACACCGCCTTCACGCGGGGGTCGGCTTCGGGGTTCGGCACAGGGGCGGTGGTGGCCATGGCGGATTCAGGCTCCTGGGGCTAGGGGCCCCTCGGGTTGGGGCAAGAAGTGGAGTGTGGGGGGCATGGTGAGACGGGGGTCAGATCGCGCCGGACAGCAGCAGCATGCCGATCGCCAGCTCGATGGCCGCGCCACCGAGGCCTTTGGGGAAGCTGCCCTTGTCCAGCAACAGGGAGGGGAAGCGCATCAGGCCGGCGCCGCACCAGGCGACCCCGGCCAGCAGAAAGGCGGTGGGTGACTGCAGCACCAGACAGGCCGCGCCCATCGCGATGAACAGGCCGCCATAGGTGGCGCGTACCTCCGAGAGCCCTGCGCCGCCGAGCGGCTGGATGCCCACGAAACCGGCGGCCCGCGCCGGGGCGAGCGCACCGAACAGCCCGAGCGCGATCGTGAGAAGGGCGCCGAGATTGGCGAGCATGGGGTTGGCCTGCGCCAGCGAGATCATGTGGCCTCCTCGTGTCGATCTACAGGACGACCTTGCCCCGGCCCGACTTGATCGCCGAGCGCTGGGCCTTGCCCTCGAGACGGCGCTGCCGGGACCCATAGGTGGGCCGCGTGGGCTTGCGTGGCCTGGGCACCTCGCAGGCCTGCGCCACCACCTCCTGAAGCCGGGCCAGGGCCTCGGCCTTGTTGCTCTCCAGGCTGCGCGAGCCCTGGGCCTTGATGACGAGCACGCCCTCGCTGGAAATGCGTGAATCGAGGCTGCCCAGCAGGCGCGCCTTCACCGTGTCGGGCATGGCCGAGGCGTGGATGTCGAAGCGCAGATGCACGGCGGTTGCCGCCTTGTTCACATGCTGGCCGCCCGGGCCTTGCGCGCGGATGGCGCTGAATTCGACTTCCGACTCGGGGACGCGGTAGGGGAGGGGCACGGGGCGGGCTGTGAGCAGAGGGGTCAGTGCGGGCCGGAGCGCGAGCGTGGTGTTCACCCGGCCGGACTCAGGTGCCTTCCCGCAGCGCCTCGGCCGCCCGCAGGCTGCCCACTGCCAGGCCATTCCAGTTGCGAAGTTCCACCTGGCTCAGGCTGCGCATCAGCGCGGCGTCATCCCCGACAAGCGCCAGCCTGGCTTCGATCACCGCCGCCATCACCACCTCGGCCGCGCGGGCGGTGTTGCCGTCGTCCATCTTCAGGGCCACGCCGAGCCCCACCTCGGGCAGGGCCGCGCAGTACATGCCCTCGGCGCCCACCTTGCAGAACACGCGCTCGCCCAGGCGGGCCATCACGCGGCTGTCGAATCGGCCGGTGCCGGCCACCATCTCTGGCGCCCGCGCCACCGCCTCGCGCAGCCGCCGGGCCGCCCGCGCATGCTCGGGTGAAAGCCCGATGCCGGTGGCCACCCGCGCGAAGGCGTGGGCGAGGTGGCGCAGCGGGATGGCATAGGTGGGGATGGAGCAGCCATCGGTGCCGCGCGCCGCGTGTTCCAGGTCGAAGCCCGTGGCCGCCTGCAGCGCCGCCGTCACCGCGCGCATCACCGGGTGCTCCGGCTGCACATAGCCGCGCACGAAGGCCGCCACATCGCGGCCGCCGGCGAGCTGGCATCCCAGACAGACAAAGCCGGCATGCTTGCCCGAGCAATTGTTGTGCAGCGCCCCGGGCTGCGCCCCCCGGGCGGCGAGCTCCCTGACCGAGGCCTCGTGATAGGGCCAGTGCGCGCCGCACGCCAGGGCGGCGGCATCCACCCCGGCCTTGGCCAGCATCGAGGCAGCGGTCTGCGCGTGCCGCGGTTCGCCGCCGTGCGAGGCGCAGGCCAGCGCGAGTTCCTCGTCGCTCAGGTTCAGGGCGTCCGCCGCGCCCGAGGCCACCAGCGGGAGCGCCTGCAGCACCTTCACGGCCGAGCGCGGAAAGATCGGGCGATCGATGTCGCCGAGCGCGGTGTGGACGGTGCCGTCGGCATCGACGATGGCCAGCGAGCCGCGATGGAAGGATTCGACCAGGCCGCCGCGCAGGGCCTCGGCGAGGATGGGGTTGGCTGACATGGCGGGCACTGTATCCCGGCCCGGTGAGGCGGCTCAAGCGCGCGGCGTGCGCGCGCGTGCGGGTGGCTAGAATGCCCTGACCCCCAACCCCCGATGGATGACCCCATGCAGCCTTCCCGCCGACGGATTTCGCGAGCCCTTCTCTGCCTGGGCATGCCGATCGCACCTGGCCTCGCCGGCGCGCAGGGCGCGCAGACCTTTCCGAACCGGCCGATCCGCCTGGTGGTGGCCTCGGCCGCCGGCGGCATCCTGGATACCGTGGGGCGCATCGTGGCCACCGGCATCGCGGCGAGCACCGGCCAGAATGTGGTGGTGGAGAACCGCGCGGGGGCCGGCGGCATTCTGGGCACCGAGGTGGTGGCCAAGGCTGCTCCTGATGGCTACACCCTGGCCAAGGTGGCCACCAGCCACGCGATCAACCCCGCGCTCTACCCGAAGATGCCCTACGACACCGTGAAGGATCTGATGCCGGTGTCGCACACGGTGAACCTCACCAACATGCTGGTGGCGCATCCCTCGGTGGGCATCGCCACGGTGCAGGAGCTCATCGCGCGCGCCAAGGCGCGGCCGCGCTCGCTCACCTTCGGCTCGGCGGGCAACGGCCAGTCGAACCATCTCTCGGGCGAGATCTTCAAGCTGATGACCGGCATCGACATGATCCATGTGCCCTACAAGGGCAGCGCGCCGGCGCTGGTGGATGTGGTGGCGGGCAACACCTCGCTGATGTTCGTCGACATCCTCTCGGCGCTGCCGCATGTGCGCGCCGGCCGCCTCAAGGCGCTGGGCGTCACCGGCCTTCGTCGCTCGGCCGCCGTGCCCGACATGCCGACGATTGCCGAGCAGGGCGTGCCACAGTTCAACGGCAGCACCTGGCTGGGCCTGGTGGCGCCGGCCGGCACGCCCGCCGACATCGTGGCCAGGCTCAGTGCCGAAACCGCCAAGGCGCTGAACGCGCCCGAGACGCGCGAGCGGCTGCTGGCGCAGGGCGTGGAGCCGGTGGGCAGCACGCCGGCGCAGTTTGCCGCGCACCTGGATGCGGAAATGCAGCGTTACGCGGCGGCGATCAAGGCGTCCGGGGCGAAGGTGGACTGACGCGGCGCGTCGGTGGGCGCGGGCGCTCAGGCGATGCGGGTGCCCTCAGGCCCGGGCCTCATCGGGCGATCAGGGCGTGGCTGGCCATGAACCCTGATAGCGCCGCGGCGAGGTCTTCGGCCAGGCGCGAACTGGCCCGGTGCTGGCGGCCGAACTCCAGCTGGATGGCGTCGATGCCCTCGGGCCGGTGACTGCCGTATGCGAAAACCGTGTAGCCGCCGGCGTACCGCGGATCCTCCTTCAGATCCGGTGCGTCGGGCGCGGGATTCACGGTGTAGCCCCTGGCCGCCAGCAGCCCGGTGATGCTGTTTGCGCCCTGGAGCGCGGATGGACCGAAGCGGCCCAGCAGCCGGCTGGCCGTGAGCCCGGCCCGGGTGCCGCGAAAGGTGGTGTTGGGCTCACCGGACTGTCCGTGCACATCGATCAGCAGCGCGCCGCCCGGAAACTTCTCTCGCAGCTCGGCCACATAGGCAGCGACCTGCGCGTGGTAAGCCCGATAGGCTGGCAGCAGCTCGCCGGATTCCACGGCCTCGGATTCAGGCCGGTTCATGTCCACCTGCTTGCGGCTCACCTTGGCGATGACGAGATAGGGGCGGCGACCGGTCTGCTGCTGCAGCAGGTCGGCAACCCGTTCCGCCAGGTCGCGGGTGCCCACATCGCGCACGGTGGCGCCCTGGGTTCGGCTCGGATAGAACCCGAGGAAATCGTTGCCGTCATGGGGAACCGTCAGGAGCAGCGGCAGGCTTCCGGCTCGGGCCTCGAGGACCGCGCTGGCCTCGTAGGCAGCGGCCAGAGACGGCAGGAGCGTGGCCAGCAGGATGAGGAGATGGCGACGACGGATCATCTTGATGTGGCCTTGCGTAAAGGGTGAGCACTGGCAGGCAGGCCTTGACTCAGGGTTTCGTCCGGCCGTGGAATATCCAGTAGAGGAGGACAACCATCAGGCTCCCGGGCAGGTAGGCCAGCCAGATGAACGCGGCATCTCTGGGCGCGAATTGCGATGTGACCCAGATGTGAAAGGCCAGCAGATAAAGACTCAGGCACCACAGCGCAGGAACTGCATGGCGTCGCACGCCCTGCCGCCACAGCGCCAGAACGCCCAGAAGCAGGTGCGGCGCACCCAGGTAGAGTGCGTTCACCGCGAAAAATCCCATGTATTCCAGCAGGGAGACGGCTTCCCCCGAGTAGGCGGCCTCGAGCAGCATGCTCAGGACGATCCCGGCGGGAACGAGTGCCGGGATGAGGATACGGTCGGTGGGGCGCATCGTGAGGGTCAAGGGGGGTGGTCTGCCCGTGGCGGCAGGACCAGGCCGGGCCGAAACGGGCAGTGACGATTCCGGGCGTCAGAGGGTCCTTCTCATCCTGACGACGATATCGACGCGACGGCTCTCGGCCAGACAGCTTTCGCGCTCGCTTCTCTGATCGGGCGGAAGGCACCTGGAGCGCGCTGCGGGGTCGGCTCCGACCGCGCGTACAGCGATCAAGGGGCGTTCGATACCCGCGCGTACAAGTGACTCGCGGACGAAGCGGGCTCGGGCTTCGGCGATTTGATCGTTGCCTCTGCGCTTGCCTGTCGGGTCCGCATAGCCCGTGACCTGGATATCCATGACCTGATTCCGGGCCGTCGGGGCGATATCGCTCAGCAGTTGCTGGAGCCGTGCCTGCCCGACTGGCGTCATGCCGTCTGCGTCGCTTCTGCCTGATTGGAAATACACCTGCGCGTTCGCAGTGAAGTCCTTGAAGATGGGCGCCTGTCGGTCGAATGCCGGATCGTGGCGGCATTCGGACAGATGACTGGAGAGGTTGCCGATCCCTGGTGTGAAACATTCCCATGCGAGGCGGGTGCCAGTTTCAGCGGGAAGCGGTCTCCAGTAGGCGGTGGCGCTGGGGTCGCCCTCTGCAGTGACCTCCAGAATTCCATTCTCGAGCAATCGCGCGCCCGGCGGTAATGAATCGATATCCGAGGACCGCGGCAGCCGATGACTGGCCTGATAGAAGTCCTGGATTGCAGGCTTCAGGCTGCTTGCCACTGACAGCAGGGAGGCGGCCTGTTTCGCCGACACCGACGAACCCTCGCGCACCACCGCCTGCTCCGGCGCGCCGCTTGTCCTGAATCGTGCTTCCAGAAAATCCCTCGCGCTCTCCCATGCTTTGACGATCTCCCAGAGGAACAGAAAATGCAGAATCACCGCAATGAGAATCAGCAGCAGCAGTCTTGCCGCTGTGATCCTTGCTGGCCTGTTCTTTTCGCCTTTGCCGGGGCCTGCTGGCAGAGCCACTGCCTGCCCGCCGCCGCCTGCCCTCCATCTGTCCAGGAGCGCTCTTGATCCAGGAACGATGCGGACAATGAGGCGTTCACCGCCGATGCCGAACGCGATCCAGGCGATGGAGAGACACAGCAGCAACTCAAGCGATATGTGCCCGTATCCTGCCAGGATGGCGAAGCCAAGAAGACCGAGGATGATTCTTGACAGTTTTTCCAAGTGGCTGGCCTGCGGTGGCTATCTCCCCATGTTCCAGGAGAGTCGGAAGCAGATGCGTCAATCGGCCATGGGCGGTTGCTGTTGACGCCGTCCAGGGCGATGTTGGGGCGCTCATGGTTGCCTGTCCAGATCCGATTGAGTGCGGCACGGCCTGCACCGCGGCCTCGCAGGGTTGCTGGCGTCGTCCTCATCGACTTGATCTCGCCATGTCTGGGCGACAGCTCCCTCAATACGCGGCAAGGAGATGGAACGCCGCGCCAGCCATGACACCAAGGCCGAGCCCAGCCGCGACCTCCGCCCTGGTGTGCCGACCCAACTGCAGCCGCGACCACGCAACCGCCGCTGCCAGGCTGGCAAGGACGGCCATCGCGAGCAGCAGCGGCCAGAGCAGTGCGGCGGCGTAGGCTCCGAAGGCGCTGTGGAGCGAAAGCTTCATCCACCGCCGAGCTGCCAGCGCAACGATGACGATGGCGGCCGACCATCCCAGCCCCGCGACCAGCGCGGCGGGTTGGCCAGCGATCCACAACAGTGCGGCGGCAGTCAGCAACAGCGCGGCCAGAAACCGATTGAGATGCACCCGTTCCGCCGGAGCCGAGGCATCGACATGCGACCAGCGTCCGGCCCGAACCTGTATCAGGCTGTAGGCGGCAACGATCGCGGCAACGGGTGGCGTCCCCGGACGTGGTGTAGAAGCTGAGCGGTAAAGGCGGGCCCTTGCGGGGGTCATCGGTTCGTCCGGTAGGGTTGGAGTTACCAGGCTTCAACCAAACCGAGGAATTGAACCGATGACCGACGACAGGATGGCACTGGCCGAACTGCTTGAGAAGGGGTCCGACGGGGATCTGCTGCGCGAGATGATCGGCTTCAT
>CAIZPE010000037.1 GCA_903934795.1 uncultured bacterium
AGCACCACCTTGCGCGCGAGCACGGCAGCATGACCCGCGTGGCCGAGAAGACCGGCCTCGAGCGCACGCACCTCTACCGCAAGCTCAAGCAGCTCGGCATCGATCTTTCCCGCGGCGCCTACCGCAAGGGCTGACCCCCCGCCTCGGGGAAAACCCTAGGCGAGTGACGCGTGACAATCCGGGCGGGCGGCTCCTAGCATGGCGATCCGCTGAAAATGCTCGCCCTCAGGAGACGAACGCCCATGTCCGATACCGCCGCCACCCCCGCCAGCCGCCGCCGCTTCATTGCCGGCGCCACCGCCGCCACCGCCGGCGCGGCTTCGCTGGGTTTCCCCATGATCGCCACGGCGCAGACCATCTCGCTGCGCTTCCAGAGCACCTGGCCGCAAAAGGACATCTTCTCGGAGTACGCCAACGACTTCGCCGCCCGGGTCAACGACATGGCCGGCGGCAAGGTCAAGATCGAGGTGCTGCCCGCAGGCGCGGTGGTCAAGGCCTTCGACCTGCTCGACGCGGTCAGCAAGGGCACGCTCGACGGCGGTCATGGCGTGCTCGCCTACTGGTACGGCAAGAACTCCGCCATGGCCCTGTGGGGCTCGGGCCCGGCCTTCGGCATGGACCCGAACATGGTGCTCGCCTGGCATCAGTACGGCGGCGGCAAGCAGATGCTCGAGGAGATCTACAAGAGCCTGAACATGGACGTGCAGTCGTTCGTGTACGGCCCCATGCCCACCCAGCCGCTGGGCTGGTTCAAGAAGCCGATTGCCAAGCCCGAGGACATCAAGGGTCTGAAGTACCGCACGGTGGGCCTGTCGATCGACATCTTCACCAAGCTCGGCGCCGCCGTGAACGCGCTGCCCGGCGGCGAGATCGTGCCGGCGATGGACCGCGGCCTGCTCGACGCGGCCGAGTTCAACAACGCCACCTCCGACCGCATCCTCGGCTTCCCCGATGTGGCCAAGGTCTGCATGCTGCAGAGCTTCCACCAGTGCTCCGAGAACTTCGAGATCCTCTTCAACAAGAAGAAGTACGACGCGCTGCCCAAGGAAGTGAAGTCGATCATCGAGCACGCGGTCGAGGCCTCGTCGGCCGAGATGTCCTGGAAGGCGATCGACCGCTACTCCAAGGACTACTTCGAGATGCAGCAGAAGCAGGGCGTGAAGTTCTACAAGACCCCTGACTCCGTGCTGCG
This sequence comes from uncultured bacterium, assembly GCA_903934795.1. Taxonomy (GTDB): domain Bacteria; phylum Pseudomonadota; class Gammaproteobacteria; order Burkholderiales; family Burkholderiaceae_E; genus Quisquiliibacterium. Next base: position 1,193 of record CAIZPE010000037.1, read on the forward strand.
CGCGCAGCTCAAGGCCTGGGATGAGGTCACCGCCGCCAAGTCGGCCGAGAACCCGATGTTCAAGAAGGTGCTCGAGTCGCAGCGTTCGTTCGCCGCGCGCGCCGTGCGCTGGCAGAACGACACCAATGTCGACTACCGCATGGCCTACAACCACTTCTTCGCGGCCAAGAAGGCCTGATGTCCGCCGCGCGGCCTGGCGCCCGGCGGGCGTCGGGTGCGCGGCCGCGCGGCGCCCACGCGCGCCGCGGACCTCATCGCGCGCGGGTCCGTCCCCTTGACGGGCCCGCGCGTGCTTTCCGTTGACCTGGCCGGAGTCCGTCTTGGGTACCCAGGGTTTTCTGTCTCTCATCGACCGCTTCACCACGGCGATCGGCAAGCTGGCGGCGTGGCTGCTGATCGCGCTGATGCTGCTGGTCTGCGGCGATGTGTTCGCGCGCTATGTGCTGAATCGCCCCAGCCAGTGGGGCTTCGAGCTCAGCACCATGATGTACGGGGCGCTGTTCATGCTCTGCGGCGCCTACACCCTGGCCCAGAACGGCCATGTCCGCGGCGATTTTCTCTACGGCTCGATGAAGCCGCGCACCCAGGCGCTGCTCGACCTGATCCTATACCTGCTCTTCTTCCTGCCCGGCATCGGCGCGCTGGTGTTCGCGGGCATGGACTTCGCCTCCTACAGCTGGTCGATCAACGAGCGCTCCAGCATCACCGCCAACGGGCCGCCGCTGGCGCCCTTCAAGACCGTGATCCCGGTGGCCGGCGCACTGGTGCTGCTGCAGGGTCTGGCCGAGATCGTGCGCTGCGTGGTCTGCCTGCGCACCGGCGAGTGGCCGCAACGGCTCAATGATGTCGCCGAGATCGACATCGTCAAGACCCAGCTCGAGCAGTCGGCCTATGTGGACGAGGAGGCGCGCCGCGCCGCCATCGCCAATGTCGGTGACATCGACCAGGCGGCCCACCAGCGCGCAGGAGGCCTGAAATGACCAGCGGATACCTCGGCCTGCTGATGCTCGGCCTGATCGTGGCCGCGATCATGATGGGCTTTCCCACGGCCTTCACGCTGATGGGCCTGGGCATGGTGTTCGGCTTCATCGCCTATTTCGATGCCGACCAGGCCATGCTCGCCAACAAGGTGTTCGACCTGATGGTCCAGCGCACCTATGGCGGCATGACCAACGACACCCTGCTGTCGATCCCGCTGTTCGTGCTGATGGGCTATGTGATCGAGCGCGCGGCGCTGGTCGACCGCATGTTCCACGCGGTGCAGCTCTCGTTCCGGCGTCTGCCCGCCTCGCTGGCGGTGGCCACGCTGGTGGTGTGCACCTTCTGGGGCATTGCCAGCGGCATCGTCGGCGCGGTGGTGGTGCTCATGGGCGTGATTGCCATGCGCCCCATGCTCAAGGCCGGCTATGACGTGCGGCTGGCCTCGGGCGTGATCGCGGCCGGTGGCACCCTGGGCATCCTCATCCCGCCCTCGGTGATGATCATCGTGTACGCGGCCGTGGCCGGCCAATCGGTGGTCAAGCTCTATGCCGCGGCCATGGTGCCGGGCTTCTTCCTCGCCTTCCTGTACTTCGTCTACATCGTCGGCTGGGCGGTGATCGATCCCAAGGTCGCGCCAAGGCTGCCGGAGTCCGAGCTGCAGGTCGACGTGCCGCCCTGGCTGGCGCGACTCACCGCGCTGCACGGCGGCAATGCGCTGGTGGCGGTGTTGCGCGGCCTGGTCTCGCCCGGGCGCCTGCGTGCGGCCATGGGCGAAGACGCGCCGTCCACCCGGCGCCTGCTCGGCGCGCTCGCCGTGGGCCTGGGGCCGCTGCTGATGGTGGTGTCCACCTTCGCGCTGGCCTGGTGGTACGTGGTCATCCACAACGGCGCCGCGCCGAACCAGCCCGAGCCGGTGGCTGCCGTGTCGGCGGCTGGCGAGCAGCGCACGGCGCTGCCTTCGGGGGGGCTGGCCGAACCCCCTGGCACGGCCGCCGAGCCGCGCGCCGAAGGGGTGGCCGAGCCACCCGCAGCAAGCGCCCCGGGCCTGGCCGAGCCGCCC
>CAIZPE010000038.1 GCA_903934795.1 uncultured bacterium
CAGTCTGGTGGCGCGACTCGGCGGTGACGAGTTCGTGCTGCTCGCCCGTGTGAATGGCGAGGGCGCCGCCCAGTCGCTGGCCCGGCGGCTGCTGGCTGCGCTGGCGCCACCCTTCCAGCTCGGTGGCCGCGAGGTCCAGGCTGCGGCGAGCATCGGCATCGTGCTGGCCGATCAGGGCAGCGCCAGCGCGGAGCATCTGTTGCGCGATGCCGATGTGGCCATGTACGAGGCCAAGCGCGCGGGCGGCAGCTGCTCGGTGGTGTTCGACGGGCCGATGCGCCGACGCGGTGAACGCCGGCTGATGCTGCAGACCTCGCTGGTGCATGCGATGAACAGCGGGCAGATCTCGCTGGCCTACCAGCCGGTGATCGACCTGTCCTCGGGTGCGATCGTTGCGGTCGAGGCGCTGGCGCGCTGGCGCCACCCGCGGCTCGGCGACGTCTCACCCGGGGAGTTCATCCCGATCGCCGAGGAGTCCGGCCTGATGCTCTCCCTGGGCGACTGGGTGATCCGCGAGGCGAGCCGCCAGTTCATGCAGTGGCGATCGCAGCTCGGCACGCAGGCGCCCGCGCGGGTCAGCGTCAATCTGTCTCGGGTGCAGCTCGAGGCGGCGGGCGCGCTGCGCGACCGGGTCACGGCGGTGATGGCCGAGACCGGCATCCCGCCGGCCTGCCTGCAGTTCGAGGTGAGCGAGCGCGAGGCGCGGCTGGATGCCGGCAGCTGGCGCGCGGCGCTCGACGGCCTGCGCGCGGCCGGCGTGGGCCTGGCTCTGGACGACTTCGGGACCGGTGCCACCTCGATGGGCCATCTGCGCGAGCTGCCCTTCGACCAGGTGAAGATGGATCACTCCTTCCTGGCGGCGATGGAAACTGACCCGGGCGTGAGCGGCATGGTGCGCGGCACGCTCTCGATGTTCAGCAGCCTGGGCCGGGTCTGTGTGGCCGAGGGGGTGGAGAGCGCCTCGCAGGCCGAGATGCTGCTTGCCCTGGGTTGCCGCTACGCGCAGGGCTACCACCTCGGCCGTCCGATGGCCGCCGAGCCGCTGTTCGGGCGCATCGCCCAGCTCAGCCCGGTCTGAGATCAGCCCTGGGGATCGGTAAGCAGGAAGTGGCCGCGTGACACGGTGATCGGGTAGTCGGGGCTGCGCTGCCAGCAGCGCACCAGCACCATGGCCACCCGCGCGCCCAGCCGCACCACCTCGCAGCTGGCGAAGGTCTCCTCGGGGCGACCCGCCCGCAGGTAATCGATCGCGAAATCGATGCTCTTGGGCAGCTTGCTGCCGCGCAGGGTGCGCGCCAGGTGCAGGATGGCCGCGCTCTCCGAGAACCCTGCGATCACCCCGCCGTGGATGGCCGGCAGCCGCGGGTTGCCGATGATCTTGTCCTGGTAGGGCATGCGGTAGAGCGGCTGCCCGTCCTGAAGGGATTCATGCAGCCCGAGATAGCGCAGATAGGGCACCGGCGACTCGGCCATCACCGGTTCGCTGGCCGGCGGGGCCTGCCAGGTGCTCGGCGCTGGCTCGGCGGGCGCCGATGACACCGAGATGCCCCCGGGTGTGGCCGGGCGGGTACCGGCCGGGGTGGACAGCATGAAGGCGGCCTGGGCGGTGGCGATCGGCTGGGTGCGTTCCTCCTGCCAGACCTCGGCGCGAATGAAGGCGACGCTGCGGGTCAGCCGATAGACATGGGCATCACAATGGGTGTCCTGTCCGGGACCACCGGGGCGCAGGTAGTCCATGCGCAGATCGAGCGTGGCATAGGGCACCTTGCGGTCAACGGCGGTGCCCACCGCCAGGCCGCAGGCCGAGTCGGCCAGCACGGTGATCGGGCCGGGGTGCATGAGCCCGCGGGCGGGGTCGCCCAGCCAGTCGGCACGGGCCGGCAGCATCATGCCGCCGATGCCGGGCTCGACCCGGGTGACGCGCATGCCGATATCGCGCATGTGGGGGGTGCGCGAGACGTACTTTTCGGTGAGGGCTTCTAGGTCGGGTTGCATGAGCGGGATTTTCGCACCGTTCGCGGGGTGAGGCGGTGGGGTTTCGGCAAGGGCGGTGCGGCCGGGTTCAGTGCGCACTGGGCAGCGAGGCGGGAGATGTCCGCCGGGATGCGGTCGAGTCCAAAGTCCCGATCGCGCAATGCAAGTGAGTCCATGCTCTCGCACGAGCCTTCGTCCCGTGGGGCCTCGATCAAGCTGACCTGGGGCATGCGACGGCAACCGATCGTCGCCTGCTGATCGTCGAATACCGCCATGATGCTCGGCGGGCGGGGCGGCCCGGACTGCCCCGCTGCGGGGG
>CAIZPE010000039.1 GCA_903934795.1 uncultured bacterium
CCCCATGTGGACACCGGCGACTTCATCGTCGTGGTGAATGCCGGGCAGATCCGGGTGACCGGCAACAAGGCGCTCGGCAAAAAGTACTACCGCCACAGCGGCTACCCGGGTGGCATCACCGAGACCGACTTCGGCAAGATGCAGTCCCGGTTTCCCGGGCGCGCGCTCGAGCATGCGGTCAAGGGCATGCTGCCCAAGGGGCCGCTGGGCTACGCCATGCTCAAGAAACTGAAGGTCTACGCCGAGCCCACCCACCCCCACACGGCTCAGCAGCCCAAGGCACTGGAGATCTGACATGATCGGCGAGTTCTATTACGGCACCGGCCGGCGCAAGACGTCGGTGGCCCGCGTGTTCATCAAGAAGGGCACCGGTCGCGTGGTGGTGAACGGCAAGCCGCTCGACAGCTACTTTGCCCGTGAGACCGGTCGCATGGTGGTTCGTCAGCCTCTGGAACTGACGAACAACCTTGAGGCGTTCGACGTCAAGGTCAATGTGAAGGGTGGCGGCGAAAGCGGTCAGGCCGGGGCGGTCCGTCACGGCATCACCCGCGCGCTCATCGACTTCGACGAGACCCTCAAGCCCGCACTCTCCCGCGCCGGGCTCGTCACCCGTGACGCCCGCGAAGTGGAGCGCAAGAAGGTCGGTCTGCACAAGGCCCGCCGGCGCAAGCAGTTCTCCAAGCGCTGACGCTTGCGGTCCGGCCTCGGTCGCCGGACCCGTGCAGTCCCCAGAGAGCCGCCTCGCGCGGCTCTTGTCTTTCCGGGCATTGCCAAGGGCGATGGTCCGGCCGATAGCCGGATCGGGTGCAGGGTTTGTTCCCGACCGTTACACTGTGGCATTCACCGGAGAAACCGACATGAACGCCGTTGCCGAGATGCCCGCCCCGCTGATCTTCACTGAAAGCGCGGCGGACAAGGTGCGCCAGCTGATCGATGAGGAAGGCAACACCAACCTGAAACTGCGGGTATTCGTCCAGGGTGGTGGATGCTCGGGCTTCCAGTACGGGTTCACCTTCGACGAAGAGACCAACGAAGATGACACCGTCATGACCCGCAATGGGGTCACGCTGCTCATCGACGCCATGAGTTTCCAGTACCTGGTGGGTGCCGAGATCGACTACAAGGACGATCTCAATGGCGCGCAGTTCGTCATCAAGAACCCGAACGCCACCACCACCTGCGGCTGCGGTTCGTCGTTCTCGGCCTGAAGGCCTCAGCCCGGGGGCTGTTGCCCCCGGTGCAGCGCCCCCAGCACCCGGGGGCCCTGGGCGCCCGTCACTGAGGGCATGTTGCCAGGCAGGCCAAGCACACGCTGCCTTGCCAGCCAGGCGAAGGCGACCGCTTCCACGGCCTGGGCCGGCGCGCCAAGAGCATCGGTGCGAGCCACCCGTGCCGGTGCGCAAAGGGCGGCCAGCCGTTGCACCAGCGCCGCATTGGCCGCGCCCCCGCCACAAAGAAACACCGATTCGGCGCCGAAGGCCCGGCAGTCCCGGGCAACCGTGAGCGCGGTCAGCTCCAGCAGCGTGGCCTGCACATCGGCCGCGTTCCGGGCCGCCTCGGGCATGGCGTCGTGCAGAGCGGCGTCGAGCCAGGCCGGCGTGAACAGGTCGCGCCCGGTGCTTTTGGGGGCGGGGCGCGCGAAGTAGGGTTCGGCCAGCAGCCGGGAAAGCAGTCCGGCATGCGGACGACCCTTCGCGGCGAGCGCGCCGTCGAGATCCATGGCAGTGCCCAGCACCCGCGAAGCCCAGAGATCGAGCAGCAGGTTGGCCGGGCCGGTGTCGTGACCGAGCACGGTGCTGTCACCCGCCAGCAGGCTGACATTGGCAATGCCGCCAAGGTTCACGATGGCACGACGCTCGCCGGGGCGGCTGAAGACCTCTGCGTGAAAGGCGGGTACCAGCGGCGCGCCCTGGCCGCCCGCGGCGATGTCGGCACTGCGGAAGTCGCAGACCACATCCCAGCCGGTGAGTTCGGCGAGCAGGGCGCCGTCGAGCAGCTGGACGGTGTAGCCCAAGCCGGGCTGATGGCGAACGGTCTGGCCGTGCGCGCCGATCAGGCCGGCTGTGCCGGGGGAGTGCTCCCCCGGAGAGCCAGGCGTGTGGTGACCTTCGAAGCGGCCTGCGGCTGCCGACAGGGCCTTCGCCTCCCGGATCAGCGGCTCGCAGACCTCGGCATAGGCGCGGGTCAGCCCCACGGCGGCAAGCCGGGATCGGTGCAACTCGTCAGGCACCGGTGCCTGCAAGGCCAGCAGTTCCGCCCGCAGCGCGGGTGGCATGGTCAGGGACCGGAATGCGAGTGTCTGCGGAAGACCGTCCTGCCAGCGAACCAGCGCGCCGTCGATGCCGTCGAGGCTGGTGCCCGACATCAGGCCGATGGTGAGCGGTATGGCAGGCGGCTGGCGCATGGGCTGTCGGCGCCGGGCGGGCCGCAGGGACCGCTTACTGGAAGCCGGCGCTGCGCAGGCTGTCGAGCAGGGCGAGCCGGTGCCGCAGGGGGCCTAGCGCAGCCGAGAAGGCTGCCCGCTCGGCCGGCTCGAGGGCGCGTGCTTCGGGGCGGGCGACCTTGAGGGGGTCGACATGCTCGCCGGCGATGCGCAGTTCATAGTGCAGATGGGGGCCGGTGCTCCAGCCGCTCATGCCGACCGCGCCGATGACATCGCCCTGATCGACCCGTGCGCCGGTGCGGATGCCGGCAGCGAAGTCCTGCAGGTGGGCGTACAGGGTGGACTTCTGATTGGCGTGGCGGATGATGATCACGTTGCCGTAGCCGCGCTGCTGGCCGGCAAACTCGACCACGCCATCGGCGGCAGCGCGTACCCGAGTGCCCACCGGCGCGGAGAAGTCGACGCCGCGGTGGGCGCGCCAGTCTCGCATGATGGGATGCAGCCGGGCCTCGCTGAAGCCGGACGACACCCGGCTGAACTCGAGCGGGTTGAGCAGAAAGGCCTTCTTGAGGCTGCGGCCCTCGGCATCGAAGTATTCGCCCTTGCCGTGGCGCTCATGCCAGAACGCTCGGTGCACCTTGCCGCCGGTGACGAACTCGGCGGCGATCACACGGGTGGCGACGGGGGCATCAAGGCTGTCGGCCTCGCGCAGCAGGTCATAGACGACGCGCAGACGGTCGCCCCGGCGCAGGTCTCGCTGGAGGTCGATGTCGCCGCCGAAGATCTCGGCGATCTGCACGGCGACCGACTCGGGAATGCCCGCGCCGTCGGTGGCGGCAAACAGCGAGGTGCGGATCTCGGCGGCACGCATTTCGGTGCTGCGCTCGATGGGCACCGATTCTTCCTGGGCGCTGAAGCCGGCCTCACCACGGCGGATGACCAGGCGACGCGCGGCCTGGGCCGAGCGGGGATCGTCCTCGAAGCCGGTGCCGCGATAGGCCACCCGCTGCACCCGGCCGAGTGAGTCGACTTCGGCGCGCAGGCTGCGGCCCGGACGCAGCACCAGCGCCCGCCGTGCGGTGGGGTCGGTAGCGGCAAAGCGCAGGAATTCGGTGTCATTGGCGCCGAGCCGCGCAAGCACGATGGCGAGGCTGTCGCCGCGGCGAACCAGCTCGCTCTGCAGGAAGCTCTCGGTGCCGTCGGCTGCCGTGACCGAGACGGCCAGGGACTCGGTGACGGTGAGGACCTCGGGCGCGGCCGCGCCCGCCAGCGGGTCAGTGCCGAAAGCCGTGACCGCGCCGAGACCGCCGACGAGGGCGACGGCCAGCGAAATACGGCGAAGGCGACGGGCGGGCAGGGGCATGAAGACGGGATCTGGGAGAGCGATGGGCCAGTGTGCTCGGGCGCTTGGGTAGAATTCGACGCGGCAGACGGTTGGCGCCGGGCGCTCCCGGCAACAGACACCGTGATCGCGGGCCCAAGGTGCTGGCGCGCGGCTTTCGGTATCGGCGAACCGGCAGTGTAAACCATCCGATACAAGCACCCAACAGGCTCCCCCATGAACGCCCCGGATTCCCCGATCAGCGAGCAGGCCCGAGAGGCCCTGCGCATCAGCCTGAGGGGCTGCGACGAACTGCTCATCGAGCAGGAGTGGCTGCGCAAGCTCGCCCGCAGCGAGCGCACCGGCACCCCGCTGCGCATCAAGCTGGGCCTGGACCCGACCGCGCCGGATCTGCACATCGGCCACACCGTGGTGCTGAACAAGATGCGCCAGCTGCAGGACCTCGGCCACACCGTGATCTTCCTGATCGGCGACTTCACCGCCATGATCGGCGACCCGTCCGGCCGGAACACCACCCGCCCGGCGCTCACCCGCGAGCAGATCGAGGCCAATGCCCGCACCTACTTCGAGCAGGCCAGCCTGGTGCTCGACCCGGCCCGCACCGAGATCCGCTACAACTCGGAATGGAGCGACCCGCTCGGCGCCCGCGGCATGATCCAGCTCGCCTCGCGCTATACCCTGGCCCGCATGCTCGAGCGCGACGACTTCACCCGACGCTTCAAGGGCGGCGTGCCGATTTCGGTGCACGAGCTGCTCTATCCGCTCATGCAGGGCTATGACTCGGTGGCGCTCAAGAGCGACATCGAGCTCGGCGGCACCGATCAGAAGTTCAACCTGCTGGTGGGGCGCGAGCTGCAGCGCGAATACGGACAGGAACCGCAGTGCATCCTGACCATGCCGCTGCTCGAGGGGCTCGATGGCGTCGAGAAGATGTCCAAGTCCAAGGGCAACTATGTCGGCATCACCGACGCGCCCGAGGAGATGTTCGGCAAGCTGATGTCGATCTCCGACACGCTGATGTGGCGTTATTTCACGCTGCTCTCGTTCCGGCCGATGGCCGAGATCGACGCGCTCAGGGCAAGCTGCGAGCAGGGCCGCAATCCGCGCGACGCCAAGGTCATGCTTGCCCAGGAGATCGTGGCCCGCTTCCACTCGCCGGCCCGGGCCGAGCAGGCGCTGGCCTCCTTCGAGGCGCGTTTTCGCGAGGGCGCGCTGCCCGAGGACATGCCCGAGCTGACGGTCCAGGGCGCACCGCTCGTGGTCACGCAGCTGCTGCGCCAGGCGCAGCTCGTGCCCTCGGGCGCGGAGGCCACCCGCAACATCGAGCAGGGCGGGGTCCGCATCGACGGCGAGCGGGTCACCGACAAGGGTCTGAAGCTGCCGGCGGGCACCTATGTGGTTCAGGTGGGCAAGCGTCGCTTCGCGCGCGTGACCCTGGTCGGCTGAGACGCGGTGATCGGCTTGCTGCAGCGCGCGGCGCGGGCCCGCGTCGAGGTCGATGGCGCGGTGGTCGGCGAGATCGGGCGCGGGCTGATGGTGCTGGTGTGCGCAGAGCGTGATGACACCCCGGTGCAGGCGCGCGCGCTGCTGTCGCGGCTGCTCGCCTTCCGGGTGTTTCCCGACGAGCGCGGCCGCATGAACCGCAGCCTGGCCGAGCTGGCCGCCGGGCACGGTGACGCCGGCCTGCTGCTGGTGCCGCAGTTCACGCTGGCGGCCGATACCCGCAGCGGCACGCGCCCGAGCTTCACGCCTGCAGCCGCGCCGGCGCTGGCCCGCGAGCTCTTCGATGGCCTGGCCGCCGCGGCCCGCGAGGCTTTCCCGCGGGTGGCCACCGGGGTGTTCGGTGCCGACATGCAGGTGCATCTCGTCAATGACGGACCGGTGACCTTCTGGCTGCAGGTGCGCCCGCCGGGGCCCGCGGCTGCGGAGGTCGCGCCATGACCGAACTTGTGCTGGTGCGTCATGGCCTCACCGCCTGGAACCGGGAAACCCGCTTCCAGGGCCACATCGACATCCCCCTCGACCCCGAAGGGCACGAGGAGGCCGAGCGGGCAGCCCACGCGCTCGCCGACCGGGCACTCGCGGCGCCGGTCAGTGCGGTCTACAGCAGCGACCTCACCCGCGCCCGCCAGACCGCCGAGCCGATCGCGCGCCGGCTGGGGCTGGCCGTGCAGGTGGACCCGGCCATGCGCGAACGCCACTACGGTGCCTTCGAGGGCATGACCCCCGAGGAACTGCAACGCGACTGGGGCCCGGAGTTCGCCCGCTGGCGCGGCCGCGATCTCGACTTCGCCCTGCCCGGGGGCGGCGAGAGCCTGCGCGGCTTTCACGACCGGGTGCTCGCCGCCATCGAGGCCATGGCCGCGCGCCATCCCGGCGAGCGCGTGGTCGCGGTGACCCATGGCGGGGTGCTCGATGTGGTCCACCGCATTGCCGCCGGCATCGCCCTGACCGATCCGCGCCGCCAGCCCATCCGCAACGCCAGCCTGAACGCCATCCGCCGCGATGCCCGCGGCTGGGCGGTGGTGGCGTGGGGGCTGGTCGATCACCTCGACTGATCGGCCCCGGCCTGCGCCGGCTCATTTGCCCGGGCGTCGGCCGCTTCGATAAAATGCGCGGGTCTGCGCGACTGGCGATCAGGTAGAGCACTACCGGGGAGCGCAGGCCTTGCCGGGGCGGCGAGTTCTTGCCGCCCTTCTTCCATGTCTGCCGCGCGCCTGGGCAGCCGTCAGCATCCACCACCGGCTGTTCGAGGAGTCATTCCATGTTCGATCGCAGCAGAACCATCGAAGTCGTCGATCCCGAGCTCTGGCAGGCCATGGTCGCCGAGAACCGGCGCCAGGAAGAGCACATCGAGCTCATCGCCTCCGAGAACTACGCCAGCCCCGCGGTGATGGCCGCCCAGGGCGGGCAGATGACCAACAAGTACGCCGAGGGCTATCCCGGCAAGCGCTACTACGGCGGCTGCGAGCATGTCGATGTGGCCGAGCAGCTGGCGATCGACCGCGTGCGCAAGCTGTTCGGGTCTGATGCCGCCAATGTCCAGCCGCACTCGGGCGCGCAGGCCAACGAGGCGGTGTTCCTCGCCTTCCTCAACCCCGGCGACACCATCATGGGCATGAGCCTGGCCGAGGGCGGCCATCTCACCCACGGCATGCCGCTGAACATCTCCGGCAAGTGGTTCAAGGTGGTCTCGTACGGGCTTGATGCCAACGAGGCCATCGACTATGACCAGATGGAGGCGCGGGCCCGCGAGCACCGGCCCAAGCTGATCATCGCCGGCGCCTCGGCGTATTCGCTGCGCATCGACTTCGAGCGCTTCGCGCGGGTGGCGCGCGAGATCGGCGCCATCTTCATGGTCGACATGGCCCACTATGCGGGGCTGATCGCGGCCGGCGTCTATCCGAACCCCGTGCCGCACGCCGACATCGTCACCTCCACCACCCACAAGAGCCTGCGGGGACCGCGCGGCGGCATCATCCTGATGCGCGCCGAGCACGAGAAGGCGATCAACTCCGCCATCTTCCCCGGCCTGCAGGGTGGCCCGCTGATGCATGTCATCGCGGCCAAGGCGGTGGCCTTCAAGGAGGCGCTCGACCCCTCCTTCGCGGTCTACCAGCGGCAGGTGATCGCCAATGCCGACGCCCTGGCGCGCACGCTGATCGAGCGCGGCCTGCGCATCGTGTCGGGCCGTACCGAGAGCCATGTGATGCTGGTCGACCTGCGCGCCAAGCGCATCACCGGCAAGGCGGCCGAGGCGCTGCTCGGTCAGGCGCACATCACCTGCAACAAGAACGCCATTCCGAACGATCCCGAGAAGCCCTTCGTCACCAGCGGCATCCGGCTCGGCTCGCCAGCGATGACCACCCGCGGCTTTGGCACCGCCGAGGCGGTGACCGTGGGGCATCTCATTGCCGATGTGCTCGACGCCCCGCAGGACGAGGCGCGCATCGCGTCAGTGCGGGCTCGGGTGGCCGAACTCACCGCGCGCTTCCCGGTCTACCGCTGAGCCGGGCGCCGGGACGCCGAGCCGGACATGCACTGCCCGTTCTGCGACCACGGCGACACCCAGGTCATCGATACCCGGGCCTCCGACGACGGCGACACCATCCGCCGTCGCCGGCGCTGCCCCAACTGCGACAAGCGTTTCACCACCTATGAGCGCATCGAGCTCACGATGCCGGCGGTGGTCAAGAAGAACGGCTCACGCGCCGAATTCGATCGGCGCAAGCTGCGCGCCTCCCTGCAGCTGGCGCTGCGCAAGCGGCCGGTGGGGCTCGAGCAGGTCGACGCCGCCACCCACCGCATCGAGGACAAGCTGCTGGGGCTGGGGCTGCGCGAGGTGCCCAGCGAGCGGATCGGCGAGCTCGTGATGCGCGAACTCAAGCGCCTGGACAAGATCGCGTATGTGCGGTTTGCGTCGGTCTACCGCAGCTTCGAGGACGTGGACGAGTTCACCGACGCCATCCAGGAGGTCAAGCCGCGGCGCGCCCGTTGAGTTGGCGCGTCAGCCGCGGCCCGGCAGGCCTGCCTCGGCCAGCGTCGGCCGCTCGCTTGCGGGATGCGCGCGTCGCGGCTCATCGCTGCGGGTGGGCTCGGCGCCGGGCGCTGGTCTGGCCGAGCGGCGGTCGACCACACGGTCGCGACCCATGGCCTTGGCCAGGTACACACGACGGTCGGCCATCGCGAAGAGCTCCTCGATGGTGGCGGCCTCGCGGCCCTGGGCCACGCCGATCGACACCGTGAGCGGGATCCGGAGGTTCTCGGCCTGGAAGGGATGCGCCCTCACCCGCTCGCACAGGGCCAGTGCTTCCTGGTGCACCAGGGCCTCGCTGTCGCGTTCGATCAGTGCGCAGAACTCCTCGCCGCCATAGCGTGCCACCAGATCGCAGCCGGGCAGGGCATCGCGCAGCACCGCGGCAAAGTGCGCGAGCACCCGGTCGCCCACCTTGTGGCCGTGGCGGTCGTTGACCTGCTTGAACCAGTCGATGTCGATCATGAGCAGGGCGGTGCGGTGCCGCTGGGTCAGCAGGCTGGCCCGTGCGCTGGTGAACAGGTCGCGCCGGGTGGACAGGCCGGTGAGTTCATCGGTGGAGGCCGCCCGGCGCAGTTCGCCAGCCAGCCGACCGTTGACGCAGCTGATGGTCACCAGCGCATGCATCAGCGGCGACAGCGAGCACAGCGCTGCAAGCAGGGATTCGATCACGCTGCCGGAGAAGCCCGGCCCGGTGAGGCCCGCACCGCTGAACACGCCGACCCACGAGAGACGGAACAGGTGAGCGAACACCAGGAACCCCGCCAGGGCGATGGCTGCGGTCATGGGGCCGCGCGGATCGACCGCCAGACGCCGGCCCAGCACCGGCAGCATCAGGGCCGCGAACCCGCCCTGGATCACCGATCCGATCTGGGGATAGAGCTCATCGACCGGCGCGCTCAGGCCACTCAGCGCCATGTGCAGACCGACCAGGGTGATGACCACGCCGACGGCAAGATGCGGGCGCGGTGGCAGCAGGCACAGACGCCGCACCGATTCATAGAGCATGACCAGACCGGCGGTACCGCCGGCATCGGCGAGGATCTGCAGGGAGGTGCCGGGTTGGGTTGCCGGCAGCGCCGAGATCAGCAGCGAGAGGCTGACCAGCAGCTGGGAGCAGGCGCCCCAGATCAGCGCCGGTGCGCTCGGCGCGTGGGTGCGACGGGCCCCGAGCAGGCTGACAGCGCAGATGGCGCTCGCGGCGGCGCCCACCAGGTAGAGCGTGCGCAGGTCGACAGGAAGATCCATCAGGTCAGGCTAGCAGGCGCTGCCCCGGCAGCGCGCGGCTGCCCGACCGTCGACCCCCGCCGACCGATGAACGACCCTCAGCGGCCGGCCTGCTCCGCGTTGCGCCGGATCTGCGCCAGGGTGAGGTTGGGCGTGATCGCGTCGGGGTCGACCTGCAGGTGCAGCAGGGCAGGGCGCCGCTCGTCGCGAGCCACGGCCAGCGCCCGCGCCAGCGCCGGGCCGAACTCGGCCGTGCGGCTGACGCGCTCACCGTGCGCCCCGAAGGCCTGCGCGAACTGGACGAAGTCGGGGTTGGTGAGGCCGCTGCCGAGCACCCGGCCGGGGTACTCGCGCTCCTGGTGCATGCGGATGGTGCCGTACATGCCGTTGTCGAAGACCAGCACCACCAGGCCCGCGCCGTAGCGCGTGGCCGTGGCCAGCTCCTGACCGGTCATGAGGAAGTCACCGTCGCCAGCAAAGCAGATCACGCAGCGTTCCGGCTGTGCGATGGCCGCAGCCACCGCGGCGGGCACGCCCATGCCCATCGCCCCGGAGGTGGGGGCGAGCTGGGATCGGGTCTGGGCGCCGCCGGATTCGTCCGGGGCAGCCGCGCGGCCATCGGCCAGGCGCCGTGCCGACAGGGGGGCATAGCGCCAGAAGCGGTGTGCCCAGGTGGCGAAGTTGCCCGCGCCATTGGTGATGACGGCATCGGCCGGCGCGAGTTCACGCAGGGTCTGCACCACCTGCCAGAGATCGAGTTCGGGCGCGAGCGAGGCCATGGCCGGGGGGCGGCCCTGCCAGGCTTCATAGTCGGCCCGCGCCTCGGCGGCCCGCGACTGCCAGGCCGAGGGGTCGACCTGGATGTCGGCCAGTGCCTCGGTGATCTCGGGCATGCCGGCGTTGATCATCATCTCGGTCTGGTAGACCCGGCCGAGCTCTTCGGCGCCCGGGTGCACATGGATGATCGGCTGGCGCGGCACCGGGGCGTCGAACAGGGTGTAGCCCGAGGTGGTCATCTCGCCCAGCCGCGGGCCGAGCACCAGCACCAGGTCGGACTCGCGCACGCGCGCCGCGAGCTTCGGATTGATGCCGATGCCGACATCGCCGGCATAGAGCGGATGGCGATTGTCGAACACATCCTGGTTGCGGAACGACACGCCCACCGGCAGCTGGTTGCGCTCGGCAAAGCGCTGCAGCGCCGCCACTGCAGCCGGAGTCCAGCCGCCGCCGCCGGCAATCACGAAGGGCCGTTGCGCCGCCGCCAGCCGGGCGCGCAGCTGGGCGAGCTGGGCCGGCGAGGCGGCGCCGCGCACCGGCTGGAAGGGCCGGGTGTCGGTCACCGCCGCGCGCTGCGTGAGCATGTCCTCGGGCAGGGCGAGCACCACCGGGCCGGGGCGGCCGCTGGTGGCGGTCTGGAAGGCATGCAGCAGGTATTCGGGAATGCGGTCGGCGCGGTCGATCTGGGCGACCCACTTGGCCATCTGCCCGAACATCCGACGGTAGTCGATCTCCTGGAAGGCCTCGCGCTCGATGAAGTCGTTGCCCACCTGGCCGATCAGCATGATCAGCGGCGTGGAGTCCTGGAAGGCGGTGTGCACGCCGATGGAGCCGTTGGTGGCGCCGGGTCCGCGGGTGACCATGAGCACCCCCGGCTTGCCGGTGAGCTTGGCGTAGGCATCGGCCATGAACGAGGCGCCGCCCTCGTGCCGGCAGATGACGAAGCGCATGCGGTCCTGGTGCTTGTACAGGCCGTCGAGCACCGCGAGATAGCTCTCGCCGGGCACGCCGAACAGCGTGTCCACGCCATGGATGGCCAGGGCGTCGGCAAGGATCTGGCCGCCGGCGCGGTCCGGGTGGGCAGGGCGGTTGGCGGCGTCGGTCATGGCGGGGGCCTCCTAGGTTGAACCGGGGCGAGTGTATCGCCTGCCCCGGGCGTCCTTCCGCGCCTCGGTACAATCGGCGGTCCATGTTCACCGATGCCGATCACCAGCACATGAGCCGGGCGCTGGCGCTTGCCGCGCAGGGCCTGTTCACCACCACGCCCAATCCGCGGGTGGGTGCGGTGGTGGTGCGCGAGGGGCAGGTGGTGGGCGAGGGCTGGCATCGGCGCGCCGGGCAGGGCCACGCCGAGGTCCTTGCGCTCGCGCAGGCTGGCGAGCTCGCGCGCGGCGCCACGGTGTATGTCACCCTCGAGCCCTGCAGCCATTTCGGCCGCACGCCGCCCTGCGCGCAGGCCCTCATCGATGCCGGGGTGAGCCGCGTGGTGGCGGCCATGGAAGACCCCAATCCCGCGGTCAACGGCCGGGGGCTGGCCATGCTGCGCGACGCCGGCATCGATGTGCGCTGCGGCCTGCTCAGCCAGCAGGCCGCCGAGCTGAACATCGGCTTCGTCTCGCGCATGACCCGCGGCCTGCCCTGGGTGCGGCTCAAGCTCGCCGCCAGCCTCGATGGCCGCACCGCGCTGCACGATGGCCGCAGCCAGTGGATCACCGGGGCGGCTGCGCGGGCCGATGGCCATCACTGGCGGGCCCGCGCCTGCGCGGTGCTCACCGGCATCGGCACGGTGCGTGACGACGACCCGAGGCTCACCGTACGCGAGGTGGCCACCGATCGCCAGCCGCTGCGGGTGCTGGTCGATTCCCGGCTGGCCGTCGATCCCCATGCCCGGCTGCTGCAGGGCGGCGCGCTGGTGGTCTGCGCGGCTGACGATCCGGCGCGGGCGCGCGAGCTGCAGGACAGAGGCTGCGAGCTGCTGCCGCTGCCGGGGCCTGGCGGCAAGGTCGACCTGCCGGCCCTGATGCGCGAGCTCGCGCGGCGGGGTGTCAACGAGCTGCATGTCGAGGCGGGCTTCAAGCTCAATGGGTCGCTGGTGCGCGAGGGCTGCGTCGACGAGCTGCTGGTCTATCTCGCGCCCAGCCTCATCGGCGATGCCGCGGGCATGTTCGACCTGCCTGCGCTGCCCGACCTCGAGGCCCGTCAGCGCCTGGCCTTCCATGCGGTCGACCGGGTGGGCGATGACCTGCGTGTGCTCGCCCGCTGGCATCGCGGACTGGCCTGAGCGGCCCGGTGGTGGGCCGCGGGGTAGAATGCGGCCATGGCGCT
The DNA here is from genome assembly GCA_903934795.1 of uncultured bacterium. Lineage (GTDB taxonomy): Bacteria > Pseudomonadota > Gammaproteobacteria > Burkholderiales > Burkholderiaceae_E > Quisquiliibacterium. Next base: position 12,589 of record CAIZPE010000039.1, read on the forward strand.
TTCATCGACACCCGAGATCCTCGCCGAGTTCCGGGCCGGCAAGATGGTCATCCTCATCGACGAGGAAGACCGCGAGAACGAAGGGGATCTGGTCCTCGCGGCTGACTTCGTCACGCCCGAGGCCATCAACTTCATGGCGCGGCATGCCCGCGGCCTGATCTGCCTCACCCTCACCGAGGAACGCTGCCGGCAGCTCGCGCTGCCGCTCATGACGGCGAGCAACGGCGCGCGCACCGGCACCAACTTCACCATGTCCATCGAGGCCGCCGAAGGCGTCACCACCGGCATCTCGGCCGCCGACCGTGCCCGCACCGTGGCCGCGGCGGTGGCGCGCCACGCGCGCCCTGAAGACATCGTGCAGCCCGGCCACATCTTCCCCGTGATGGCCAAGCCGGGCGGCGTGCTCAGCCGCGCCGGGCACACCGAGGCTGGCTGCGACCTCGGCGCGCTGGCAGGGCTGACGCCCGCATCGGTGATCTGCGAGATCATGAAGGAGGACGGCACCATGGCCCGTCTGCCTGACCTGATCGAGTTCGCCGCCCAGCACGACCTGAAGATCGGCACCATCGCCGATCTCATCGAGTACCGCAGCGCCAACGAGACCCTGGTCGAACGGGTGGGTACGCGCGAGGTCGAGACCGCCCATGGCGCGTTCCAGCTCCATGTCTTCCGCGACAAGCCCACCGGCCAGCCGCACATGGCGCTGGTGCTCGGCGATCCCGCCGGCGCCGACGAGACGCTGGTGCGCGTGCACGAGCCCACCTCGGTGCTCGACCTGATCGACACCGCCCGCGGCACGCATGCCTGGAGCATCCATCGCTCGCTGCAGGCGATCCGCGCACGCGGCCACGGCGTGCTGGTCATGCTCAACTGCGCGCTCGGCGCCGAGGCGGTGTTCGCCCAGTCCGATGCCATGATCAAGCTGGCGCGCGGTGACGGGTCCCAGCGTCGTACCAGCAAGTTCGACCTGCGCACCTACGGCACCGGCGCGCAGATCCTCAAGGAGCTTGGCGTGCGGCGGATGCGGCTGCTGTCCGCGCCGCGCAAGCTGCCCAGTGTGGCGGGTTACGACCTGGAAATTGCCGGCTTCGAGTCCGGGGAGTGAGGTGAGTGGTGAGCATTGACATCTTCGACGCCGGAACCAACGGCGAGGGCCTGCGCATCGGCGTGGTCCAGGCCCGGTTCAACGAGCCGGTGTGCGCGGCGCTGCGCGAGGCCTGCCTCGAGCTGCTCATGCGCCTGGGCGTGGGCGAGGAGGACATCTTCGTCTGCACGGTGCCGGGTGCCCTCGAGATTCCGCTGGCGCTGCAGAAGCTCGCCCAGACCGGCGAGTTCGATGCCCTGGTGGCGCTGGGTGCGGTGATCCGCGGCGAGACCTATCACTTCGAGGTGGTCTCCAACGAGAGCGCAGCCGGCGTCGCCCGTGTGTCGCTCGACTTCTCCATTCCCATCGCCAATGCCATCCTCACCACCGAGGACGACGAGCAGGCCATGGTGCGGGCCGCCGAGAAGGGCGCCGATGCCGCCCGCGTGGCCGTCGAGATGGCCAACCTCACCGCCTCGATCGCGTCGCTCGGCGGCGGCGCCGACGACGACGAGCTCGAGGACGACTGATCCATGGCCGAGCGCCCCGCGTCCGGCCCGCCGCGCCCGGCGCAGCGCAGCGCCCGGCGCCGCTCCCGCGAGCTCGCGGTGCAGGGTCTCTACCAGTGGCTGGTCGCCCGCGAGGATGGCGGCGCCATCGAAGCCCATCTGTCCGAGGCTCCGGAGTTCGGCAAGGCCGACCGCGAGCACCTGTCTGCGCTGCTGCACGGTGTCATCCGTGACCTCGACACCCTGCACGAGGCCCTCGTGCCGCACCTCGACCGCACCCTCGCCGAGCTGAGTCCGGTCGAGCACGCCACCCTGCTGGTGGGCGCCTACGAGCTTGCCCGGCATCCCGAGATTCCATACCGCGTGGTCATCAACGAGGCGGTCGAACTCGCCAAGACCTTCGGCGGCACCGACGGTTTCCGCTATGTCAACGGCGTGCTCGATCGGGTGGCAGGCAGGCTGCGAGCCACGGAGGTGGCTGCGCGGCGCCACTGATGGGCGAGTTCGAGCTCATCCGGCGGCACTTCGCGGGCGCCCCGCTGCGCCGCGCCCGTCTGGGCATCGGTGACGACTGCGCCCTGCTCGGCGACCTTCCGGCAGGGGAATGCCTGGCGGTGAGCACCGACCTGCTGGTGGCCGGGCGGCACTTCTTCGCCGATGTCGATCCTGCCGCGCTGGGCTGGAAGTCGCTGGCGGTCAATCTCTCCGACCTGGCCGCCATGGGGGCCGCGCCGATCGGCTTCACCCTGGCCCTGGCGCTGCCGCAGGCCGACGAGGGCTGGCTGGCCGGGTTCGCCGCCGGCCTGCTCGCCCTGGCCGCGCGCCATGACTGCGAGCTGATCGGCGGTGACACCACCCGTGGTCCGCTCACCATCGGCATCACGGTCTTCGGGCATGTGCCGCCCGCGCAGGCCCTGCGCCGCGACCGTGGCCGGCCCGGCGACGATCTCTGGGTCTCGGGCCCCCTGGGCGCGGCGGCCTTCGCGGTGGCCGAGCGCCTGGACGGTCGGCCGTTGCCCGAGGGGCATCCCGCCCGAGTCCGGCTGGAGCGACCCGGCCCGCGCCTGCGCCTGGGGCGAGCCCTGCTGGGCCGGGCGCATGCCGCGATCGATCTCTCCGACGGGCTGTGGGGTGATCTTGCCCATCTCTGCGAGCGCTCAGCCGTCGGTGCACGGGTGAACTGGCCGGCGGTGCCGGTGTCGCCCTCGCTGGCCCGCCTTCCCGCATCGCGTCGGCGGGCGCTCGCCCTGGCGGGCGGCGATGACTATGAATTGCTCTTCAGTGCGCCACCCGGGGCCCGGGCCGCGATCGCCGCGCTGGCCGGAGACGGCGCCGCGCCTGCCCGCATCGGCAGCCTGGTCGATACGCCGGGAATCCGGCTGATCGATGACGATGAGGCTACCATCGACACCGATGAGCTCCACGCCTTCGATCACTTCCGCTGACGCCGGCGATTCCCGGCCCGGCGATTCCCGGCCCGGCGATTCCCGGCCAGACGGCCGCTCGCCCGACGGTATCTCCCTCGCCGGGGGCGGCGCTGCCACGGGCGGTGTCGCGCAGCCCGATGACATCGCGTCGTCAGCGGCTGTGCGCCGACCCGGTTTCGCCTTCATGCGCCCGAGGCTCGCCCGCTGGATCGCGCTCGGTTTCGGCAGCGGCCTGTCGCCGCGCGCGCCCGGCACGGTCGGCACCCTCTGGGCCTGGGTGGCCTGGCTGGCATTGCCGGCGCACTGGCCGGCTGGCGCCCAGGCGGCGCTCATCGCCCTGGGCCTGGCGATCGGGCCCTGGGCCTGCGCGCGCACCGCGCATGATCTCGGGGTGAAGGATCACGGCGCCATCGTCTGGGACGAGATCGTCGCCTTCTGGATCGTGCTCATGGTGCTGCCGGCCACGCTGGGCTGGCAGCTGGCCGGCTTTGCCCTGTTCCGCCTTCTCGATGCCACCAAGCCGCCGCCGATCGGCTGGGCCGACCGCCGAGTGCCGGGTGGTCTGGGCGTGATGCTCGACGACCTGCTGGCGGCCTTCGTCACGCTGTTCCTCCTCGCGCTCGCGCGCCCCTGGCTCTGAGGCCATGACCCTGATCCCTGACTTCGCTGCGGACGATGCCGCGGTGGTCGCCCTGGCCACGCGGCTCGGCCGGCTGCTGGTGCCCTCGGGCCGCATGCTTGCCACCGTGGAATCCTGCACCGGTGGGCTGATCGCCCGGGCGCTCACCGAGACGCCCGGATCCAGCGCCTGGTTCGACCGCGGCTTTGTCACCTACAGCAACCAGGCCAAGACCGATCTGGTCGGAGTGCCCGAGTCGCTGCTCGCGCAGTTCGGCGCGGTGAGCGAGCCGGTCGCCCGGGCCATGGCCGAGGGTGCGCTGGCCCGCAGCACGGCCTTCCTGGCAATGTCGGTCACCGGGGTGGCCGGCCCTGGCGGCGGCACCCCCGACAAGCCGGTGGGCATGGTGTGCTTCGGCTGGGCGCGGCGAGGCGAGCCGGCGCAGAGCGTGACGCACCGTTTCGACGGCGACCGCGCGGCGGTGCGCCGGCAGGCGGCGCTGTTCTCGTTGCGGGGCGCGCTGCAGCGCGTGGCCCCTCGCCCGCTCGGCGCCATGGATGAGCCCTGAGGCCTGTCGGTCAGCCGCCACACCCCGCCGGATCAGCCAAAGGTCTGATTGTTTATACAGTACTCCTGTGGGATACTTCGTGCCTCACCCCACCGGAAAACGCCATGGACAAGGTCATCAAGATGGAAGACGCCAAATCCAGAACCGAGCGCGCCAAGGCGCTCACCGCCGCGCTGGCCCAGATCGAGAAGCAGTTCGGCAAGGGCTCCATCATGAAGCTGGCCGACGGCGAAGTCGCGGCCGATATCCAGGTTGTCTCCACCGGCTCGCTCGGCCTGGACATCGCCCTGGGCGTCGGCGGCCTGCCGCGTGGCCGGGTCATCGAGATCTACGGCCCCGAGTCCTCCGGCAAGACCACCCTCACGCTGCAGGTCATCGCCGAGATGCAGCAGCTCGGCGGCACCTGCGCCTTCATTGATGCCGAGCACGCGCTCGATGTCCAGTACGCCGCCAAGCTCGGGGTCAATCTCTCCGATCTGCTGGTGTCGCAGCCTGACACCGGCGAGCAGGCGCTCGAGATCGCCGATGCGCTCGTGCGCAGCGGCTCGGTCGACCTCATCGTCATTGACTCGGTCGCGGCGCTCACCCCCAAGGCCGAGATCGAAGGCGAGATGGGTGATTCACTGCCCGGTCTGCAGGCCCGTCTCATGTCGCAGGCCCTGCGCAAGCTCACCGGCACCATCAAGCGCACCAACAGCATGGTGATCTTCATCAACCAGATCCGCATGAAGATCGGTGTCATGTTCGGCAACCCCGAGACCACCACGGGGGGCAATGCGCTGAAGTTCTACGCCTCGGTGCGGCTTGACATCCGGCGCACCGGCTCCATCAAGAAGGGCGAAGAGGTGGTTGGCTCCGAGACCAAGGTCAAGGTCGTGAAGAACAAGGTCGCGCCACCCTTCAAGCAGGCTGCCTTTGACATCCTCTACGGCGAGGGCATCTCCCGCGAGGGCGAGATCCTCGACCTCGGCGCCGAGTGCTCGGTGATCGAGAAATCCGGCGCCTGGTACAGCTATCAGGGTGAACGCGTTGGCCAGGGCAAGGACAATGCCCGGGAGTACCTGCGCGAGCACCCCGAACTCGCCCGCGAGATCGAGAACAAGGTCCGCGAGCACTTCGGGGTCAGCCACCGCGGCGGCGCCGAGGAGGCCGCCTGATCGGCAGGCGGCCCGCCGCTCACTCGCTCTCGTTGAGGGCGCGGGCGCTGGGCCATCTCGCGCGACGCGAGCACAGCCGTCTCGAACTCGCCCGCAAGCTGGCCGCCCACGCGTCCGAACCCGATGCGCTCGAGACGCTGCTCGATGGGCTGGTCCAGGAGGGCCTGCTGAGCGACCAGCGGTTCGTCGAAAGTCTGGTGCGTCGTCGTGGGGCGCGGTATGGCGTGCGACGCCTTGAGCAGGAACTTGCCGAGCACCGGCTCGGCGGTGAGTTCAGTGCCGAACCTCTGGCGGAGTTGCGGCGTGCCGAGCCCGACCTCGCCTGGCAAGCCTGGGAGCGGCGCTTCGGGCGTCCGCCCGCCGATCTCGCCGAGCGGGCAAGGCAGCACCGCTTTCTCATGGCTCGCGGCTTTGGTGCCGAGGCAGTGGCGTCGGTGTTCCGGCGCATACGCCTTGGCCAGGCTGGGCAGGCTGCCGACCATCCCGACGCCCCACCGGCCGAGTGAGTTCGCCCGTCCTGCGCTGCCCGAGGCGGGCGGTGGGCGGGCTAAAGACCCCACTGCCCTGTGGTAACATCTTGGATTGCGCGGCGCAACAATTTCCCCGGCAACCGGATTGCCCGGGTTGCGCGCACTGCGCCCAGCCAGCGTGTTTCTTCCTGTTCCGGCGCGCGCCGAGGCCACGACCTGCCGTGCCCATCCCGTGTTCGAGGTGATCACCCATGAAGATCCATGAGTATCAGGGCAAGGAGATCCTGAAGCGCTTCGGCGTGCCGGTGCCGCGCGGCATTCCGTGCTTCACGGTCGACGAGGCGGTCAGTGCCGCCCAGGCGCTTGGCGGCCCGGTCTGGGTGGTCAAGGCGCAGATCCACGCCGGTGGTCGCGGCAAGGGCGGCGGCGTGAAGCTCGCCCGCTCCGTCGATCAGGTGCGCGAACTGTCCTCGTCCATCCTGGGCATGCAGCTGGTCACCCACCAGACCGGACCGGAGGGGCAGAAGGTCCGTCGCCTGCTGATCGAGGAAGGCGCCGACATCCGCAAGGAACTCTATGTCGGCATCGTCACCGATCGCGCCTCGCAGCGGGTGTGCGTCATGGCCTCGAGCGAGGGCGGCATGGACATCGAAGAGGTGGCCGCGCACACCCCCGAGAAGCTGCTGAAGGTCTTCGTCGATCCGGCCACCGGGCTCACCGATGCGCAAGCCGACGGCCTGGCCAGCGGCATTGGCGTGCCCGCCGCCTCGGTGCCCAAGGCACGGGTCGTGCTGCAGGCCCTCTACCGCGCCTACTGGGATACCGATGCCTCGCTGGCCGAGATCAACCCCCTGATCCTCACCGGCAGCGGCGACATCATCGCGCTCGACGCGAAGTTCAACTTCGATGCCAATGCGCTGTTCCGCCACCCCGAGATCACCGCGATGCGCGATCTCGACGAGGAGGATCCCGCCGAGATCGAGGCCAGCAAGTTCGACCTTGCCTACATCCAGCTCGACGGCAATATCGGCTGTCTGGTGAACGGCGCCGGCCTGGCGATGGCCACCATGGACACCATCAAGCTCTTTGGCGGTGAGCCGGCCAACTTCCTCGATGTGGGCGGTGGCGCCACCACCGAGAAGGTGACCGAGGCCTTCAAGATCATGCTGCGCAACCCGAAGGTTGCGGCGATCCTCGTGAACATCTTCGGCGGCATCATGCGCTGCGATGTCATCGCCGAGGGCGTGATCTCCGCGTCGCGTGCGGTGGGCCTGAAGGTACCGCTGGTGGTGCGCATGAAGGGCACCAACGAGGACATCGGCAAGAAGATGCTGGCCGACTCCGGCCTGCCGATCATCGCGGCCGACACCATGGCTGAAGCCGCGCAGAAGGTGGTGGCTGCGGCCGCCGGTCCGCGCTGAGCCTCGCGCGCCCCTGACATCGGAGATCACGCAATGGCAATCCTGATCAACCGGGACACCCAGGTCATCACGCAGGGCATCACCGGCAAGACCGGGCAGTTCCACACCCGCATGTGCCGCGAGTACGCCAACGGCCGGCAGTGCTATGTGGCCGGGGTCAATCCCAAGAAGGCCGGCGAAGACTTCGAGGGCATTCCCATCTACGCCACTGCCGGGGAGGCCGCCCGCGCCACCGGCGCCACGGTGTCGGTGATCTACGTACCCCCGGCCGGCGCCGCCGCGGCCATCTGGGAAGCCGTGGACGCCAACCTCGACCTGGTGGTCTGCATCACCGAAGGCATCCCGGTGCGCGACATGCTCGAGGTGCGCAACCGCATGAAGACCAAGGAGGCCGCCGGCGGCAAGCGCACCATCCTGCTCGGACCGAACTGCCCCGGCCTGATCACCCCCGACGAACTCAAGATCGGCATCATGCCGGGCCACATCCACCGCAAGGGTCGGGTGGGCATCGTGTCCCGCTCGGGCACGCTGACCTACGAGGCGGTGGCGCAGGTCACCGAACTCGGGCTGGGCCAGTCCAGCGCCGTGGGCATCGGTGGCGATCCCATCAACGGGCTCAAGCACATCGAAGTGCTCGAGATGTTCAACAACGACCCCGACACCGATGCCGTCATCATGATCGGCGAGATCGGCGGTCCCGACGAGGCCGCGGCTGCGCAGTGGGCGCGTGAGCACATGCGCAAGCCGGTGGTCGGCTTCATCGCCGGCGTCACCGCGCCGCCAGGCAAGCGCATGGGCCACGCCGGTGCGCTCATCTCGGGTGGCGCCGACACCGCGGACGCCAAGCTGGCCGTCATGGAGGCGTGTGGCTTCAAGGTCACCCGAAACCCCTCCGAGATGGGTCGATTGCTGAAGAGCGTGCTCTAGCAGGAGCGACCATGGAAATCGGCTCCACTGCCTTCTGGCTGGCCCTCGGTCAGATTGTCTGGATCAACATTCTGCTGTCGGGCGACAACGCCGTCGTGATTGCGCTGGCCGCCCGATCGCTGCCGCCCAAGCAGCAGAAGCAGGCGATCATGATCGGCTCCGGCGCAGCCATCGTGATGCGTATCGGGCTCACCCTGGTGGCCGCGCAACTGCTGCAGCTGCCCTGGCTCAAGCTGATCGGCGCCGCGTTGCTGGTCTACATCGGCGTCACCCTGGTCCTGCCCGAGGATGAGGAGGAGGGCGCAGGCAAGGAGGCCAGCGGCATGGTGGCAGCCGTGCGCACCATCCTGATCGCCGATCTGGTCATGAGTCTGGACAATGTCATCGCGGTGGCGGCTGCCGCCAAGGGCGACACGCTCCTGCTGATCATCGGTCTGGCCATGTCGATTCCGCTGGTGATCTTTGGCAGCACCCTGCTGCTCAAGGTGATCGAGCGCTTCCCGATCGTGGTCTGGCTGGGCGCCGGGCTACTCGGCTTCATCGCCGGAGAGATCGTCGTGGATGACCCCGCGATCAAGGACTCCCTCATCGCCGGCGCCGGTCAGCTGGGTCTGCCTGCGGACAAGCTGGGCCTGGTGTCGGGCCTGCTCGGCGTGGCGTTGGTTCTCCTGATCGGCTGGGTGATGTCTCGGCGCCAGAAGGCGGGCAGCCACGGTCCGTCGGGGCACTGAGCACGCCCGGGCGCCGCGGTCTGGCGCCCGCAAGGATGCCGCCAATCGGGCGGCCTGAGCCCCGACGAACGGTGCCTTCGCCGCCTGGCGGAGGTCGCTGGCCGTTCATGTAGCCGGGCGTCTGCCGACCGGTACGCTGCGCCTAGAGTCGGCGGCATGAGCCCCCATGCCGCCCTCCTCGCTGATCCGTCAGCCCCGCCTCTGGCTGTGTGCCAGGGCCGTGGCACAGGTGCGGCCAGCGATGTCGGCCATGTCCGTCCGCACAACGAGGATGCCTGGCGTATCGATCACGCCACCGGCGTGATGGTGCTCGCCGACGGCATGGGCGGCTACCAGGCCGGCGAGGTGGCCAGTGCCATGGCGGTGGCGGCCGTGATCGACGCCTTGCCGGATGCCCTGACCCTCGGGCTCACGGCACCGGCGCCCGCGGAAGTCGCCTTCGAACCCGGTGATGCACCGGCCGGCCTGGGTGATCTCGTGCCGGCGCATGCTGCCGCATCGCCTGCTGCTCCCCTGTCCGACCCCGCTTTTGCCACCCTGGTCCGGGCGGTCGAGCTTGCCAACCAGTCGGTGATCAGCGCGGCCCGCCAGCGTCCGGAATGCCTCGGCATGGGGACTACCGTGGTGGTTGCCTGGGTGCGCGGCGACCGCCTGCTCGTCGCCCATGTTGGCGATTCGCGGGCCTACCGCTGGCGGTGCGGCCGGCTGACCCGCCTCACCCGGGATCATTCCATCGGCCAGGCGATGATCGATGCCGGCCTGCTCCGTGAAGGGGCCGCATCGATCCCGGCGATGCGCGGGGTCCTGACCCGGGCGCTGGGCGTCGATCCCGGCCTGTGCGTCGATGCCCGCAGCGTGGACCTCGATCCGGGCGACCGGATCCTGCTGTGCAGCGACGGCCTCACCGACATGCTCGATGACGCGACCATCGCCGATTGCCTGGGACAGCCCGGCTCGGCACAGGACCTCGCCGAGGCGCTGGTCGTGCAGGCGCTGCTCCAGGGGGGTGTCGACAACATCACCGCGCTGGTCCTGGGGCCCTTGCCCCCTGGCTCGCACGGCGGGGGCTGATCCGGGCGGCCTGCGGCAACCCGAACCGATCCATGCGCTGGCCCACGCCTTCCCGCTCCGGCCCTGCCTGCCTGCGCCGCCGCCTCGCCGGCCTGCTGCTGACGCTCGCGGCCGCGGCGGGCACCCTGGGGCTGCTGCCGGTCTCGCTGATCGATACGCTCGACAACGCGGTCTACGACGGCCGCCTGCGCATGTCGGTGGCGCCGCCCGATCGCCGGGTGATGATCGTGGACATCGACGAGGCCAGCATCGCCCGCGTGGGCCGGTGGCCCTGGCAGCGCGCACGCATGGGCGAACTGGCCGGAGCCCTGATCGATCGCGGCGGCGCGCGCGTGGTCGGACTGGATCTGGTGTTCGCCGAACCGCAGCATGCCGGCGACGAGGATGCCGATCTCGCTCGCCAGCTTGCCGGGCGCCCCGTGGTGCTCGGCTACTACTTCACGGCCGACCGCGGCGGTCGCACCAGCGGGGCGCTGCCCGATCCGGTGCTGGGCAGCGAGATGCTCGTCGGCCTGGATACCGGCGGCATCACCCGCTGGGACGGCTTTGGCGCCAACCTCGCGTCACTGCAGAAGAACGCGGCAGGCGCCGGCTTCTTCAATCCGCTGATCGATCCCGACGGGACGGTTCGGGCGCTGCCGCTGATGGCGCAGTACCAGGGCGGTCTGTACGAGTCCCTGGCCGTGTCGGTGCTGCGCCATTGGCTGGGCTCGGCGCGGGTGCGCCTCGATGCGGATGAACTCAGCCTGCACGGCGAGCGCGGCACGGTCCGGTTGCCCCTGTCCGATGGCCTGACCGCGCTGGTGCCCTATGCCGGCAAGATCAGCGGCATGGACAGCCGGGCATCGCGCTTCGACTACGTGTCGGCCGCCGATGTGCTGGAGGGGCGGGTCGACTGGGCGCGGTTCAGGGATCGGGTGGTGCTGGTCGGCTCCTCGGCACCGGGTCTCACCGATCTGCGGGCCACGCCGATCCGCGCCGCGTTCCCCGGGGTGGAGATCCACGCCACGCTGATCGCCGCCGCGCTCGACTCGGTCAATGCCGACCCGCATGCCGGAGCCCTGCTGCTCACCCGGTCGGCTGCAGCCACCGGGCTGGGGGCCCTGGTGGTGCTGGTGGTGGGCGCCGCGCTGGCCATGACCATGCCGGTGCTGGGCGCGCTGGGTGCAGTCACCCTCAGCGGTGCGGCGGCGCTCACGATCTGGGGCTCGGCCGGCATCGCCTGGAACAACCTCGGCATGGTCATCCCGGTCTCGGCCGCGCAGGGCCTGGTGGTGCTGCTGCTGATCTTCAACCTGACCGCCGGGTACTTCGTCGAGGGCCGCACCCGTCGGGCGATGGCCGACCTGTTCGGCGAGTACCTCTCGCCCGCCCTGGTGGAGCGGATGGTCCGCGACCCGGCACGCCTGTCGGCCTCGGGCAGCGAGAACCGGGTGCTGACCATCCTGTTCGTGGACATCCGCGGCTTCACCCGGATTGCCGAGACCATGCCGCCGGAAGGCCTTCGCGAATACCTGAACACCTTCCTCACCGCGATGACCGAGGTGGTCCATCGCCACGGGGGCACGGTGGACAAGTACATCGGCGACTCGGTGATGGCCTTCTGGGGCGCCCCGCTGCCCGACCGTGATCACGCCGACCACGCGGTGCGCGCCGCGCTGGCCATGCTCGACGAAGTGAGCCGCCTGAACCGCGTGCTGCGGCTGCGCGGCCTGCCGCCGATGCATGTCGGCGTGGGCGTGAACACCGGGCTGGTCAGGGTGGGCGACATGGGCTCGCGCCTGCGGCGCACCTACACCGTGATCGGCGACCCGGTGAATCTGGCCGCGCGCTTCGAAGCATTGACCAAGCTGTACGATCAGCCGATCATCGTCGGTGAGTCCACCGCGCAGCAGGCGCGTGGCCATCGGTTCGCGCCGCTGGGCAAGGCCCCGCTGGCCGGCCGCCATGAGCCGGTGCTGATCTTCACCCCGGTTTCCCTGGCAGCCAGCGACACGATCCCGATGCAAGACGGCATGGACGATGTCATGCCAGCCACCAACAAGGACCGGGTCGATGCAGGTGCGGGTATTGGGTTGTAGCGGCGGGATCGGCGGCCACTCCAGAACCACCGCCTTCCTGATCGACCATGACATCCTGCTCGATGCGGGCACCGGGGTGGAGGATCTCAGCCTCGAGGAACTGGCGCGCATCGACCATGTGTTCCTCACCCATTCGCACCTCGATCACATCGCCGGCCTGCCGCTGCTGGTCGACTCGGCCGGCGCGCTGCGTAGCCGACCGCTGGTGGTCCATGCCCTGCCCGAGACCATCGCGGCGCTGCGCGCGCATGTCTTCAACTGGGTGATCTGGCCTGATTTCACCGAGATCCCGCAGGTGAATGCGCCCTGGCTGGTGTTCGAGCCGATCGCCCTGGACCAGACGGTGATGCTCGGCGAGCGCCGACTGCGGGCCCTGCCGGCCAGCCATACCGTGCCTGCGCTGGGCTATCAGGTTGCCAGTCCGCGGGCCAGCCTGGTCTTCACGGGCGACACCGGCCCGAACGACGCCTTCTGGCGGGTGGTCAACCAGATCCCTGACCTGCGATTCCTGATCATCGAGACTGCCTTCGCGAACCGCGAGCGCGATCTCGCCATCGCGTCGCGGCACCTGTATCCGGTGCAGCTGGCCGAAGAGCTGGCCAAGCTTGCCCGGCCGGCGAAGGTGCTGATCACCCATCTCAAGCCGTCCGACCGCCATCTCATTGCCCAGGAGCTGCAGGACTGGGCCGGCGCTTTCGCGCCGGGCCTGCTCGAGCGCGGCGATCTGCTGACGCTCTGAGGCCGGGCTGACGCAGCAGGGCACCCCGACTGACGCATCGCGGCAGTTTCTGGCGGCGGCGGGCAGCGGCACGCGCCTGTCATGAGCCCTCTCGGGCCTTGCCTGCCTGCGGCTGACGGCATCCTGTCACGAAACCGCCGTTCGTCGGCGGATCAACGGCGCTCCACCGGGTCAGGCATGGTCCCTGCTGTGGGTAGGTCAAGGCCGGCAATCATGCCGTCCTCCAGCTGTTACAAATCTGTCAGATCAACCCAAGGAGTCTTCCATGAAGCGCGTGCAAGCCGGTTTCACCCTGATCGAGCTGATGATTGTCGTGGCCATCGTCGGCATTCTGGCCGCGGTTGCCATCCCGGCGTACCAGGACTACACGGTGCGCGCCCGGGTTGCGGAAGGCTTCGGCCTGGCCAGCGAGGCGAAGAAGATGGTGGTCGAGAACGCCGGTGTCGGCTCCACCGATTACGGCAAGGGCTACAACTCGCCGGCGACCGATGCCCAGAAGGTGAAGTCGGTCGGCATCACTGCCGGCACCGGTGTGATCACCGTCACCTTCGGCACCAAGATTGCTGACGGCAGCACCATCACGCTGACCCCGTCGGCGGGTGGCGCGGCGCTGCCCACCACCGGCGCGCCGGTGACCTCGCAGATCACCTGGGCCTGCGCCGGCACGCTGGCGTCGAAGTTCCGTCCTGCCGACTGCCGTTGATGCCTGACGGTACGGGTCGCCTGGCGTGATGCCGGGGGCCCGACATGCCTGGGCCGGTGTCCGAGAGGATGCCGGCCCTTGTGCTTTCTGGCGCCGGCCGCGCCTGCCCTGCTGCGTCATGCCAGGCCCGCCGCGGCACACCCTGACGCGCAGCGTCACGCCGGATGACGGCCATGGTCACCCCCGGGCTTTGCTCGGGCCGGGTCAGGCGACATCGGTCAGGCTGGTCGGTGACATTGTGTACATGACAGCCGTTCGTCGGCCCGGCGTGACCGCTGGCGGCGAGTGGCACGGGCTCTGCCTTCCCTGAGACCGAGAGGGTCAGATCCCTGTCTTTCACAGAACCACCGGCCAGGCGGCCGTTCCATCCAGGAGCCATCCATGAAGAAAGTTCAGCAAGGTTTCACCCTCATCGAACTGATGATCGTCGTGGCCATCGTCGGCATTCTGGCCGCGGTTGCCATCCCCGCGTACCAGGACTACACCGTTCGCGCCCGGGTGTCCGAGGGCTTCGGTCTGGCCAGCGAGGCCAAGAACGCGGTGGTCGAGAATGCCTCTGCCGGCGCCACCGACTACAGCAAGGGCTACACCTCGCCTGCGACCGACGCCCAGAAGGTGAAGTCGATCGGCATCGCCACCGGCACTGGAGTCATCACCATCACCTACGGCACCAAGATCGCTGACGGCAGCACCATCACGCTGACCCCGTCGTCCGGCGGCAACGCTCTGCCGACCACCGGCGCGCCGGTTTCCTCGCAGATCACCTGGGCCTGCGCCGGCACGCTGGCGTCGAAGTTCCGTCCTGCCGACTGCCGTTGATGTCTGAAGGTACGGGTCGCCTGGCGTGATGCCGGGGGGCTCAGCCAGACCCGAGGCCGGTTTCCGCGAGGAAGCCGGCCTTTTTGCCGTTCAGGGCCGGCGC
>CAIZPE010000040.1 GCA_903934795.1 uncultured bacterium
CTGCTGCACCTCGGCGGTCGCATCACCGACCTGCAGGAGGGCGGAGAGGTGGTGATCGAGCTGCGCCCCGAGTACTGCAACTCCCGCCAGGTGGCCCACGGCGGGGTGGTCATGACCATCCTTGATGTCTGCATGGCCCGCGCGGCCCGGGCCCGGCGCCGCAGCGACGGCCAGCCCGATCTCGGGGTGGCCACCGTCGAGATGAAGACCACCTTTCTCAGCCCCGGCACCGGCAGCACGCTCACCGCGCGCGGCACCTGCCTGCACCGCACCGCCACGCTGGCCTTCTGCGAGGCCGAGGTGCGCGACGAGCAGTCGGGGCTGGTGGCCCGGGCCTCGGGCACCTTCAAGTTCATCACCGCCAGGAAATCCCCATGACCCGCCTCAATCAGCGCATCGTGCTCGCCAGCCGCCCCCGCGGCGAGATCTCCGCCGACAACTTCCGGCTCGAGGACGCGCCGGTGCCGCCGCTCGCCGAGGGCGAGCTGCTGGTGAAGAACCTCTGGCTGTCGCTCGATCCGTACATGCGCGGCCGCATGGACGACGGCAAGTCCTACGCCCAGCCGCAGGCCCTCGACAAGGTCATGGAGGGCGGGACCGCCGGCGAGGTGGTCGAGTCGCGTCATCCCGACTTCAAGCCGGGCGATGCCGTGGTCGGCCGTCTTGGCTGGCAGAGCTGGGCGGTGAGCAACGGCACCGGCCTGAGCAAGGTCGATGCCTCGCGCGTGCCGCTGTCGGCCTACCTGGGCTGCGTGGGCATGCCGGGCGTCACCGCCTGGTACGGTCTGAAGCAGATCATCGCGCCCAAGGCCGGCGAGACCGTGGTGGTCTCGGCCGCCAGCGGTGCGGTCGGCTCGGTGGTGGGGCAGCTTGCCAAGGCCATGGGCTGTCGTGTGGTCGGCGTGGCCGGCGGGCCCGAGAAGTGCAAGGCGGTGGTCGAGGAATTCGGCTTCGATGCCTGCATCGATCACCGCGGCGGCCATCTGCGCCAGGCGCTGGCCGAGGCCACGCCCAACGGCATCGACGGCTACTTCGAGAACACCGGCGGCGAGATCCTCGATCTGGTGCTGGCCCGCATGAACGCCTTCGGGCGCATCGCGGTCTGCGGCCTGATCGCCGGCTATGACGGTCAGCCCATCCCGGTGAACAACATCCGCGCCATCCTGGTCAGCCGGCTGAAAGTGCAGGGCTTCATCATCTCCGAGCATCCCCAGTTCTGGCCGCCGGCGCTGGCCGAACTCGGCGAGATGGTGGCCAGCGGCCGCCTGCGCTACCGCGAGACCGTGGCGCAGGGCCTGGCCGCGGCGCCCGAGGCGCTCAAGGGCCTGCTCAAGGGCCGCAACTTCGGCAAGCAGCTGGTGAAGCTGGGCTGAGCTGGCAGCGGCGCATGCAGCCGGGCGAGGAGTTCCGCGCGGATGGCCGGGCCGCGCGTCGGCTCGACCCCGCCGCGCTTGACGAGCTCACGCGCCTGAGCACCTGGCGCGGCGCGCTCGCGCCGGTGCTCACGCTCGGCACGGTGGCCATGCTGGCCGCGGCAGGCGCCTGGGCCTGGGCGGCCGGGCAGTGGGGTTGGCTGCTGCTGCTTGTGCCGCTGATGGCCGGCCAGCAGCACGCGCTCTTCATCCTGGCCCACGAGGCCGCGCACTACCGCCTTTTGCCGCAGCGCGCCCTGAACGAGGCGGTGGGCTGCCTGGCCGGATGGATGGCCGGGCTGTCGATGCGCACCTACCGGGTCACGCACCGTCTGCATCACAACCACCTGTATGGCCCGCAGGACCCCGACATCGCCCTGCATGGCGGCTATCCGCGCGGCGAGGGCTATCTGCTGCGCAAGCTGCTGACCGACCTCAGCGGACGCACCGCGCCCAAGACCGCGGCCTACTTCCTCGGCGCGCCGGCGGCCGACCGCAGCACCGGGCAGGCCCTGCGGCCCCTCGACGACACCTCGGCGCGGCTGCGCGCGCAGGCACAGACCGACCGCCGGCTGCTCGCGCTGTGGCAGCTGGCCGCACCGCTGGCCTGCGCGATGGCGGGCGGCGCCACCGGCCTGCTGCTCTACGCGCTGCTCTGGCTGCTGCCCTGGGCCACCGTGCTGCAGGCCCTGCTGCGCCTGCGGGCGGTGGCCGAACATGGCGCGCCGGGCGCGCTCGACTCGCCGCTGCAGGCGGCGCGCAGCAACCGGCTGCCGGCCGGCCCGCTGGGCTGGCTGCTG
This sequence comes from uncultured bacterium, assembly GCA_903934795.1. GTDB lineage: Bacteria > Pseudomonadota > Gammaproteobacteria > Burkholderiales > Burkholderiaceae_E > Quisquiliibacterium. Next base: position 2,213 of record CAIZPE010000040.1, read on the forward strand.
CGGGCGATGCTCTTCCCGCACCATGTGAATCACCACCTCGAGCACCATCTCTACCCGGCGGTGCCGCACTATCGCCTGCCGGCACTGCATCGCGCCCTGCAGGCCCAGGGGCTGCTGCAGGGCGCCGAGGTGCGCCCGCTGCGCAGCACCCTGGCCCGCGTCACAGGGCCGCGGCCCGGCCATGGCTGAGCGCGACTCCCCAGCAGAAAGCCTGGCCATGGCTGAGCTCGATCCGCAGGTGGCCCGCCTGATCGCGGGCGCGCTGCGCGCGCAGGCGCCTTCCTTTCCCGGGATTGGCGCGGTCGCCGCCCGCGCGCACTACGCCCGCGCGGTGCGCATCCTGGATCAACCCGAGCGTGCACTGCACGCCGTGCATGACCATGCGCTCGAGCTGCCGCAGCGGCGCCTGCGTCTGCGGCAGTATGTGCCGGTCGAGCACAGCTGGGCGCAGCCGCAGCCGGCGCTGCTCTTCTTTCACGGTGGCGGCTTCACCATCGGCTCGATCGACACCCACGACCGCCTGTGCCGGCAGCTGGCGGCCGATGCCGGCTGCCAGGTCTGCTCGCTGGAGTATCGGCTCGCGCCGGAGCACCGATTTCCAGCCGCGGTCGATGATGCCTTCGAGAGCCTCCACTGGCTGCTCGCCGAGGCGCCGGCGCTGGGCATCGACCCGGCACGGCTCGCGGTCGGCGGCGACAGCGCCGGCGGCACGCTGGCCACCGCCACCGCGCTGCACGCCCGCGATCAGGGCATCGCGCTGCGGCTGCAGCTGCTGATCTATCCCGGGCTTGCCGCCCATCAGGACAGCGCCTCGCATCGGGCATTCGCGCGCGGCGTGCTGCTCGATGCGGAGCTCATCCAGTGGTTCTTCGGCCACTATCTGCGCAGCCCTGCCGATCGCGAGGACTGGCGCTTTGCGCCCCTGAATGCGCCGCGGCTGGCCGGGGTGGCACCGGTCTGGCTGGCGCTGGCCGGGCATGATCCGTTGCGCGACGAGGGCCTGGCCTACGCCGAACGCCTGCGCGCCGAAGGGGTGCCGGTGGACTGCCGGGTCTATCCCGGGATGATCCATGCCTTCTTCCAGCACGCCGGCTTCGTGCTGGCGGCGCGGCGCGGGCCGCAGGAGGCCGCCGCCGCCTTGCGCGCCGCGCTGCGCGACACCGACTGAATGCTGCCGTACCACGCCCTGTCGAAGCCCCATCCCGGAGATCCCCATGAATGCCGCCAAGGACAGCGCGAGTCGCGCCACGACCCGCCCGGCGCGCGCCGAGCCCGCCCGGGTGAAGGCCGCGCGGCGCATCGACATCCGGCTGGGCGACTGGACGGCGCTGCAGGCGCAGGCCGGTCCGATCCGCACCGCGGTCTTCGTGCAGGAGCAGGGCATCGCGCCCGAGCTGGAATGGGACGAGAACGACGCGCACTGCGTGCACTGCCTCGCCCTGGTCGATGGCGAACCGGCGGGCACCGGCCGCCTGCTGCCCGACGGACACATCGGACGCATGGCCGTGCTGCCCGCGCATCGGCGCGCTGGCCTGGGCAGCCTGGTGCTGCTCGCGCTGATGCAGGCCGCGGCGCAGCGCGGCGATGCGCGGGTGGCGCTCAGCGCGCAGACGGCGGTGCGTGATTTCTACCGGGCCCACGGCTTCCTGCCCGAGGGCGAGGTCTACGACGAGGTCGGCATCCCGCATCAGGCGATGAGCCGCGCGCTCTGGGGGGGCGACATCACCCTGCGCGAGTGGACCGCGCGCGGCGAAGGCGAGGGCGGGCAGACGCTGCAGGTGCGCGAGTGGCGACCGGCCCGCGGTCACGGCGAGGGGCTGTACCTGCTGCACGGGCTGGGCGAGCACAGCGGCCGCTACGACGCGCTGGCGCGCTGGCTGTGCGCGCGGGGCTGGACGGTGCGCGCGCATGACCATGCCGGCCACGGTGCCTCGGGCGGACCGCGCGGCGTGCTCGACCGGCCCGATCGCCTGCGCCGGGATGCCGCCTCGCAGCTCGCCGGCTTTGCCGCCGAACTCGGGCGGCCGGCCTGGCTGCTCGGCCACAGCATGGGTGGCGCGATGGCCGCCGAGCTGGTGGCTGCCGAGCGGGTGCCGGTGGCGGGGCTGGTGCTGTCCTCGCCCGCGCTGGCGGTGGATCTTGCGGCCCCGATGCGCGCCGCGGTGTCGGTCCTTCAGGCGCTGGCACCGTCGCTCGCGCTGGGCAACGGGCTCGACGCGGACCGGCTGTCGCATGACGCGGCCGCGGTGCGGGCCTATCGCGAGGACCCGCTGGTGCATGACCGCATCAGCGCCCGCCTGATCGGCTGGATCCGTCAGGCCGGCGAGCGGGCCCGGGCTGGCGCCAGCACGCTGACCGTGCCCACGCTGCTGCTGGTGGCCGGTGACGATGCCATGGTGCAGGCCGAGGGCAGCCACGCCTTCGCGCGCGCAGCCCCGGCGGGCACCGTCCGGCTGCACGGGTATGACGGCCTGTACCACGAGCTCTTCAACGAGGCGCAGCCGGGGCGCGACGCGGTGCTCGACGACCTCGATCACTGGCTGCGGGAGCGGCTGTCGGCAGGTGCCCGATCCCGCTGAACTGTGCGGCGAGCATCGCCTCGGCATGCTCGAGCACGAAGTAGCGGAAGGCCTCGGCCGCCGGTGACAGCAGCTTCGACAGGGTGTGCACCACATTCCAGGCCCGCACCACCGGCGTGCCGGCCACATCCAGCACCACCAGCTGGCCGTGGCGCAGCTCCATGCCCACGGTGTGCAGCGACAGGAAGCTCATGCCCAGGTTGGCGATCACCGCCTGCTTGATCAGCTCGTTGCTCGGCAGTTCCATCCGGTAGCGCGGCGCGAGCCGGGCCTGCTGCAGGAAGGCCTCCATGGCGGCGCGGGTGCCCGAACCCGGCTCGCGCACCAGGAAGTCGTGCTCGCGCAGCGCCTCGGGCGCCAGCGCGCGCTGCCCCGCCAGCGGATGGCTGGGCGCGGCCACGAACACATGCGGGTGGGCGGCGAAGGGCTCCGAGCGGGTCGACATCTCGGAGGGCGGACGCCCCATCACCGCGATGTCCACTTCGCTCGCCTGCAGCAGCGACACCAGCTCCTCGCGATTGCCCACCGCCAGACGCAGGTCCACGCCACGGTGTTCGGCGAGAAAGCGCGAGAGCAGCGCCGGCAGGAAGAACTTGGCCGTGCGCACCATGCCCACGGTGAGCCGGCCGCTCTGCACCCGCTGAAGTCGGGCGGCGGCGTCTTCGGCGTCTTTCAGGGTGGCCAGGATGCGTCGCGCATAGACCAGCATGTACTCGCCGCTGGTGGTGAGCGCGATGCGCCGCCCGCGACGCTCGAACAGCGGCATGCCGAGGTCGGCCTCGAGCTCCTTCACCTGCATGGTCACCGCCGGTGGTGAGAGGTGCAGCGCCTCGGCCGCGCGGGCGAAGCTCAGGTGCCTTGCCACGGCGCTGAAGACCCGCAGCTGGCGGATGGTGGCGTTCTTCAATTAAGCGTTCCTGAATCGAAAGCCTGAAATAAGTGAATTTACCTGTTTCCTGAGGCTGCCTACAGTGCGGTCACCCCACCCGACACCCGACGGAGCCTCCCGATGAGCGAACCGACCCAGATCACCGACGCGAAAAAGCGCTACAGCGCGGGCGTGCTCAAGTACAAGCAGATGGGCTACTGGATGCCCGACTACCAGCCGATCGACACCGACACGATCTGCCTGTTCCGCATCACGCCGCAGGACGGTGTCGATCCCGAAGAGGCCGCCGCAGCGGTCGCGGGCGAGTCGTCCACCGCCACCTGGACCGTGGTCTGGACCGATCGCCTCACCGCCTGCGACAGCTACCGCGCCAAGGCCTACAAGGTGGAGCCGGTGCCGGGCAATCCTGGCCAGTACTTCGCCTGGGTGGCCTACGACCTGATCCTCTTCGAGGAGGGGTCGATCGCCAACATGACCGCCTCGCTGATCGGCAATGTGTTCTCGTTCAAGCCGCTGAAGGCGGCGCGCCTCGAGGACATCCGCATCCCGGTGGCCTATGTGAAGACCTTCAAGGGTCCGCCCACCGGCCTGATCGTCGAGCGCGAGCGGCTGGACAAGTTCGGCCGCCCGCTGCTGGGCGCGACCACCAAGCCCAAGCTCGGCCTGTCGGGGCGCAACTACGGCCGCGTGATCTACGAGGGCCTCAAGGGTGGCCTCGACTTCATGAAGGACGACGAGAACATCAACAGCCAGCCCTTCATGCACTGGCGCGACCGATTCCTGTTCGTGATGGACGCGGTCAACAAGGCGCAGGCGGTCACCGGTGAGGTGAAGGGCAGCTACCTGAACATCACCGCCGGCACCATGGAAGCGATGTACGAGCGGGCCGAGTTCGCCAAGGAGCTTGGTTCGGTGGTGGTGATGGTCGACCTGGTGATCGGCTGGACCGCGATCCAGTCGATGGCGGAATGGTGCCGGCGCAACGACATGATCATGCACATGCACCGGGCGGGTCATGGCACCTACACCCGGCAGAAGTCGCACGGCGTGAGCTTCCGGGTGATCGCCAAGTGGCTGCGCCTGGCCGGCTGCGATCACCTGCACACCGGCACCGCGGTGGGCAAGCTCGAGGGCGACCCGATGACCGTGCAGGGCTACTACAACATCTGCCGCGACCGCTACACCCGCACCGATCTGCCGCGCGGCCTGTTCTTCGACCAGGACTGGGCCGACACCCGCAAGGTGATGCCGGTGGCCTCGGGCGGCATCCATGCCGGTCAGATGCACCAGCTGATCGATCTCTTCGGTGACGACGTGATCCTGCAGTTCGGCGGCGGCACCATCGGCCATCCGCAGGGCATCCAGGCCGGCGCCGTGGCCAACCGCGTGGCCCTCGAGGCGATGATCAAGGCGCGCAACGAGGGCGAGGACATCCGGGCCCGCGGGCCCGAGATCCTGCGCAAGGCCGCGCAGGGCTGCGGCCCGCTGAAGGCCGCGCTCGACACCTGGGGCGACATCTCCTTCAACTACGCCTCCACCGACAGCAGCGACTACGCCGTCACCCCGACCACCGCCTGAGTTCACCGTCACCGGAGCAAGCCGCCATGATGACCAACCCCACCGGCCGTCTCACCCAGGGCCAGTTCAGCTTCCTGCCCGATCTCACCGACGCCGAGATCGGCCTGCAGATCGACTACGGCCTGGGCAAGGGCTATGCCTGGAGCGTGGAGTACACCGACGACCCGCATCCGCGCAACACCTACTGGGAGATGTACGGGCTGCCGATGTTCGACCTGAACGACGCGGCCGGCGTGATGCACGAACTGAACAACTGCCGCGCGGCCTTCCCCAACCACTACATCCGCCTGATGGCGTTCGATTCCACCCGTGGCGTCGAATCGATCGCGATGAGCTTCATTGTCAACCGCCCCGCCCAGGAGCCCGGCTTCATGCTCGAGCGGCAGGAGGTGCAGGGCCGCTCGGTGCGCTACACCACCCGCGGCTATGCCGCGAACAAGCCTGAAGGCGAGCGTTACTGAGACGGGCGGCTGGCCGGCCGAGCAGGGCAGGCCGGCTGATCACCGCGAACCGGGGAGAATCCGACGATGAGCGCACCCAGCTACCTGATCCCGGGCTCGGTCGGTTCGACACCGCCCGCAGCCCCCGCCGGCCGCGCAATGCCCGCCGCGAGCCCCCCGAGCGCGGCCGTATCGCCTGCGGCGGGTGCGTCGATCGGGACAGCTCCGACGGCGCCCACCGGCCAGCCGATGACCGTGGGGCAGGTGCTCGCCGAGTCGCAGGTCACCGAGGTCTTCCAGGAACTCGAGCGTGACCTGGTGGGCCTCGCGCCGGTGAAGACCCGCATCCGCGACATCGCGGCGCTGCTGGTGATCGACCGGCTTCGGCTGAACCTCGGTCTGCAGGCGCAGACGCCCAGCCTGCACATGAGCTTCACCGGCAACCCCGGCACCGGCAAGACCACGGTGGCGATGCGCATGGCGCAGATCCTTCATCGGCTGGGCTATGTTCGCAAGGGCCACCTGGTGGCGGTCACCCGCGATGACCTGGTCGGGCAGTACATCGGCCACACCGCGCCCAAGACCCGCGAGGTGCTGAAGAAGGCGATGGGCGGCGTGCTCTTCATCGACGAGGCCTACTACCTCTACCGACCCGAGAACGAGCGCGACTACGGTCAGGAGTCGATCGAGATCCTGCTGCAGGTGATGGAGAACCAGCGCGACGACCTGGTGGTGATCCTCGCCGGCTACAAGGACCGCATGGACACCTTCTTCCAGTCCAACCCGGGCATGAGCTCGCGCATCGCCCATCACCTCGACTTCCCCGACTACGCGCCGCCCGAGCTCCTCGAGATCGGCAGCCGCATGCTCGCCGGCCTGAACTACCGCTTCGGCGAGGGTGCCCAGGCCGCCTTCGAGCGCTATCTGGCGCTGCGCGTGGCGCAGCCGCACTTCGCCAATGCCCGCAGCGTGCGCAACGCGCTCGACCGCGCCCGGCTTCGTCAGGCCAGCCGCCTGTTCGCGCAGCCCGACCGGGTGCTGAGCGCCGAGGAGCTGTGCACCATCGAGGCCGGCGACATTCTCGCCAGCCGGGTGTTCGGCCAGGCGCAGGTCCGGTCATGAGCCTGCGTGCCGGTCACAGGCGTTGCGCATGAACGCCCCGCGGCTTGCGGCGCTGGTGTTCGATGTCGACGGCACCCTCGCCGACACCGAGCATGCGCATCTCGCCGCCTTCAACCAGGCCTTCGCGCAGGCCGGTCTGCCCTGGCAGTGGGACCTTGCCGGCTACACCCGCCTGCTTGAGGTGGCCGGTGGCCGCGAGCGCATCCGCCATCACTGGCAGGCTGCCGATCCGGCCTTCGGAGGGCTCGACGAGGCTGCTCTCGACGCCACCATCGCTCGTCTGCATACCCTGAAGAGCGCGGCCTATGAGGCGGCCGTGGCACGGGGCGAGGTGAGCCTGCGGCCAGGCGTGCTGGCGCGCATCCACGAGGCCCGACAGGCCGGGCTCGCGCTCGCGATCGCCACCACCACCTCGACCGGCAACATCGAAGCGCTGCTCGGCGCGGCGATCGGCAGCCGCTGGCGCGAGATCTTTCCGGTGGTGGAAGACGCGGCCACCGCGCCGCGCAAGAAGCCGGATCCGCAGGCCTACCAGCAGGCGGTCGCCCGGCTGGGGCTGCCAGCCGCGCGCTGCCTGGCGATCGAGGACTCGGCCAACGGCCTGCGCGCGGCGCGCGCTGCCGGCCTGCCCGTGCTGGTCACGCCCAATGAGTTCACCCGTCATCACGAGTTCGGCGGCGCCTGGCGGGTGCTGACCGATCTCGCCGACATGCCGCTGGCGAGCCTGATGGTCGCCTTCGAGGAAGTTTCCGCCTGATCGCTCCGGAGCCCATCCATGCCCTTTTCCCGACGGGTCAGCCTGACCCAGTACCTGATCGAGCAGCGCCGGCGCTTCCCCGGCGCGAGCGGCGACTTCAACGCGCTGATCCATGACGCGGCCATCGCCTGCAAGGCGATCGGACGCACCGTCGCTTTCGGCGCCCTGCGCGACCTGCTCGGCGACCATCCCGGCGCGCAGGGTGCGGTCAATGTGCAGGGCGAGGTGCAGAAGAAGCTCGATGTCCTGAGCAACGACTGCTTCATGCAGGTGGCGCAATGGAGCGGTCATCTCGCCGGCATGGCCTCGGAGGAGCTCGAGCTGCCCGCGCAGATCCCGGCCGGTCAGCCGCGCGGCAAGTACCTGCTGGTGTTCGATCCGCTGGACGGCTCCTCGAACATCGATGTGAATGTCTCGGTGGGCAGCATCTTCTCGATCCTGCGCGCGCCGGCCGAGGTGGTGGCCAGCGGCCGCGAGGTCACCGCCGAGGACTTCCTGCAGCCGGGCACGGCGCAGCTTGCCGCCGGCTATGCGATCTATGGCCCCACCACCATGCTGGTGCTCACCGTGGGCGACGGTGTGGCCGGCTTCACCCTCGACCCCACGCTGGGCGAGTTCATGCTCACCCATCCCCGGCTGCAGGTGCCGGCCCAGACCCAGGAGTTCGCGATCAATGCCTCGAACTCGCGCTTCTGGGAGCCACCGGTGCGCCGCTACGTGGACGAGTGCCTCGCCGGACGCACCGGCCCTCGCGGCAAGGACTTCAACATGCGCTGGATCGCCTCGCTGGTGGCCGAGGCGCATCGCATCCTGATGCGCGGCGGCGTGTTCCTGTACCCGCGCGACAGCAAGGATCCGGCCAAGCCCGGACGGCTGCGACTGCTGTACGAGGCCAACCCGATCGGCATGATCATGGAGCAGGCCGGCGGGCGCGCCAGCACCGGCCGCGACCCGATGCTCGCGGTGCAGCCCGGCGGGCTGCACCAGCGCATCGGGCTGATCTTCGGCTCGCGCGAGGAGGTCGAGCGCATCGAGCGCTACCACCACGAGCCGGCACCGCTGGTCAGCGAAGACAATCCGCTGTTCGGCACCCGCAGCCTGTTTCGCCACTGAATCCGGAAACCCGACCCATGTCCGAACGCTATCCGATCATCTCGATCACCGGCTCCTCGGGCGCCGGCACCTCCACCGTCACCCGCACCTTCGCCAACATCTTCCGGCGCGAGGGCGTGCGCGCGGCCATCGTCGAGGGCGACAGCTTCCATCGCTACGACCGGGCCGAGATGAAGCAGCGCCTGGCCGACGCCGAGAAGGCCGGCGACAAGCACTTCAGCCACTTCGGGCCCGATAACAACCTGTTCGGCGAACTCGAGGCGCTGTTCCGGGGCTATGCGCAGACCGGCCACGGTCGCATCCGCAAGTACCTGCACAACGACGAGGAGGCGGCGCCCTACCGCCAGCCCCCCGGCACCTTCACCGCCTGGGAGGACATCCCTGACAACACCGACATGCTCTTCTACGAAGGCCTGCATGGCGCGGTGGTGACCCCCGAACACAACATCGCGCAGCACCCCGACCTGCTGATTGGCGTGGTACCGGTGATCAACCTCGAATGGATCCAGAAGCTGTGGCGCGACAAGCACCAGCGCGGCTACAGCACCGAGGCCGTGACCGACACCATCCTGCGGCGCATGCCCGACTACGTGAATTACATCTGCCCGCAGTTCGCCCACACCCATGTGAACTTCCAGCGCGTGCCGATGGTGGATACTTCCAACCCGTTCATCGCGCGCGACATCCCGTCGGCCGATGAGAGCATGGTGGTGATCCGTTTCGCCAACCCCAAGGGCATCGACTTTCCGTACCTGCTGAACATGATCCACGATGCCTACATGTCGCGTGCCAACACCGTGGTGGTGCCGGGCGGCAAGATGGAGCTCGCCATGCAGCTGATCTTCACCCCGTTCATCTGGCGCATGATGGAGCGCAAGCGGCGGGTCACCCCATGAGTGTCAGGAGCCTCGCCCGATGACCGTCAACACCCTCCCGGCCACCCAGGCCAGCCTCGCCGCCCGCATGGCCGACGCCATCCGGATGCTCTCCGTCGATGCGGTCGAGAAGGCCCGCTCAGGCCATCCCGGCGCGCCCATGGGCATGGCCGAGATCGCCGAGGCCCTGTGGAACCGGCATCTGCGCCACCATCCCGGCAATCCGGCCTGGCCCGACCGCGACCGTTTCGTGCTGTCCAACGGTCACGGCTCGATGCTGATCTACGCGCTGCTGCATCTCACCGGGTACGCATTGCCCATCGAGGAGCTGCAGCGCTTCCGCCAGCTGCACAGCAAGACCGCCGGGCACCCCGAGGTCGGCGTGACGCCGGGTGTCGAGACCACCACCGGGCCGCTGGGGCAGGGCCTGTCCAATGCGGTGGGCATGGCGCTGGCCGAGAAACTGCTGGCCGCCGAATTCAACCGGCCCCAGGAGGGCCCCGAAGGCGTCATCGTCGATCACTTCACCTATGTGTTCCTGGGTGACGGCTGCCTGATGGAGGGCATCAGCCACGAGGCCTGCTCGCTCGCCGGCACGCTGCGCCTGTCCAGACTGATCGCGCTGTACGACGACAACGGCATCTCGATCGACGGTCATGTCGAGGGCTGGTTCACCGACGACACCCCGGCCCGCTTCCGCGCCTACGGCTGGCAGGTGATCGGCCCGATCGACGGCCATGACGCCGATGCGGTCGATGCCGCCATCGCGGCGGCCCGCGCGCAGGCCGGGGCCGATGACGGCCGGCCCACGCTCATCGTCTGCAAGACCGAGATCGGCCGCGGCTCGCCGAACAAGGCCGGTACCCATGATGTGCACGGCGCGGCGCTCGGCGCGGCCGAGGTGGCCGCCACCCGCGCGGCGCTGGGCTGGTCGCACGAGCCCTTCCAGGTGCCTGACGACATCCGCGCCGCCTGGGATGCCCGTGCCCGCGGCGCCGCCCTGGAGCAGGCCTGGCAGGCGCGCTTTGCGGCCTACAGCGCGCGCCACCCCGAACTGGCCGCCGAGTTCCTGCGCCGCAGCCGTGGCGAGCTGCCGCCCGCTCATGCGCAACAGCTGCCCGCCATGCTCGCGGCCATCGCCGCGCGGCCCGAGGCGGTGGCCACGCGCAAGGCCAGCCAGCAGGCGCTCGATGCGCTCGCGCCGCTCTGGCCCGAGCTCTTCGGCGGCTCGGCCGACCTCACCGGCTCGAACCTCACCAACTTCAAGGGCTGCGTGCGGGCCGGCCGCGATCAGCCCGGCAACCACCTTTCCTACGGGGTGCGGGAATTCGGCATGGCCGGCATCATGAACGGCATGGCCCTGCATGGCGGGCTGCTGCCCTATGGCGGCACCTTCCTCACCTTCAGCGACTACAGCCGCAACGCCATCCGCATGGCCGCCCTCATGAAGCAGCGGGTGGTGCATGTGTTCACCCATGACTCGATCGGCCTGGGCGAAGACGGCCCCACCCACCAGGCGGTGGAGCATGTGCCCTCGCTGCGCCTGATTCCCAACCTCGATGTCTGGCGACCGGCCGATGGTCTCGAGACCGCGGTGGCCTGGGCCTGCGCCCTCGAGCGCCGCGATGGCCCCAGCGCGCTGGCGCTGTCGCGTCAGAACCTGCCGCGGCTGCACGCCGACGCCGCCGCCGAGGCGGCGATCCGGCAGGGCGGCTATGTGCTGTCCGACGCCCCCGACGCCCGCGCGGTGATCATCGGCACCGGCTCCGAGACCAGCCTGGCCCTGGCCGCGCAGCGTCTGCTCGCCGAACGCGGCGTGCCGGTGCGGGTGGTCTCGATGCCCGCCACCACGGTCTTCGACCGGCAGCCGGCCACCTACCGGGATGCCGTGCTGCCGCGGGCCCTGCCGGTGGTGGCGGTGGAGGCGGCGCACCCCGATTTCTGGCGCAAGTATGTCGGCCGCGAGGGCGCGGTGGTGGGCATCGCGAGCTTCGGCGAGTCGGCCCCGGCCGATGTGCTCTATGCGCACTTCGGCATCACCGCAGCGGCGGTGGCCGAAGCGGTGATGGGTCTGCCGGGCGTGGCGGGCTGATCGCGCATCTGCCCGACGCCTGAATTCAGCTGCCCGGCGCCCTGAGCCGGAACCGGTGACGCCGCTCGGTCCAGGGCGGCAGCGGTGCCCCGGGCTGCAGGGCAGCCTCATCCCGGGGGTGTCCCTCCCAGCGCCAGGTTCGCTCAACCAGCGTCACCTCGTCCTGGTCGTCCACCAGCAGCACCGTGGAGCAGCGGGTGCCGTAATCGACCGAGCGCACGAAGGGGCTGCCCAGCATGCGCTCCCGCACCAGGCCCACGCCGGTATCCGGCAGGTCGGCATCAGGCGCCGGCGAGGTCTCGGCCAGTGCGGCGAACAGGCGCGACTGGAGGACCTGCGACTCGAGCCCACCCTGCGCCTCATCGGCCAACGCGGCGGTGATCGCGCGCTTGAGCGCGAGCAGCTTGGGCCAGGGCGCATCGAAAGCGCCATTCGAGAGCCCATGCACACCGGCTCCCGGCTGCGCGGTGTCGGGGTGTCGGTTGCTCAGGCAGACCGCCGCGGGCTCGCGGGAGCGCAGGTCGATCATCAGCAGGTTGAAGCCGCGGAACGCGCCGAGATCGCCCAGCGCGCCCTCGGCAAGCCGCTCGGCATGACGATGCGGCCCATCCGATTGGGACAGGAAGGACAGCGGCAGGGCGCCACGCGATGGCTGGGCGGGCGATGCTGACGGGTCCGAGCCCGACCTACCGCCCGAGCCCGAACCCGAGCCCGAGCCAGGACGCCCATCGCGCAGATTGGTGAGGGCCGCGATCCGTCCTTCGGGGTGCATCGCCAGCCAGGTGCCGCCCGCCTCGAGGTCGCGTCCGCCGATGAGGCCGGCCTCGCCCGGCCACCAGCCCAGCGCCGCGCTGGCCCGATGCAGGAACTCGTCGCGGTTGCCGGCGAGCACCAGTCGGTAGCGGGGATGGGCGGCGAGCGCGAAGGCGATCAGGCACATGGGCGGGGCGCTCGCAGCGGGCGCAGGCAACGGGGCGGAGGGCCGTCTGCGGCCGCGGTACGCTTTCTCAGGCGGGCAGTGAATAGGGCAGGGGCAGCAGGGTGATCGGGCGGCCACCGACCTCGATCGGGCCGGCCTGCACCGCCGCGGTCTGGGACTCGAAGAGCAGCAGCGCCCCGCCCAGCACCGGATCGGCCGCCGCGAGCACCACTTCACCACAGGGCTCGTGTCCGCCTGGCGCACTCACATCGGTACCAGGTGCCGGCGGCTCGCCCGACACCCGGCCCAGGTGCATGCGGCGTTTGAGCTTGCCCAGGTACTGGCTGCGCGCGACCACCTCCTGACCGGGATAGCAACCCTTCTTGAAGTTCACCCCGCCGACCAGTTCGAGGTTGACCATCTGCGGCACGAAGTGCTCCCAGGTGCCAGGCACCACCCTGGGCACAGCCGACAGCACTTCCAGCCAGCGCCAGATCGCACCAGGCCCGGCGGGCAATGCCTCGCAAGCCGCCGTCCACAACGCGGCTGCCTGGTCCCTGGGGCAGCTCAGCAGCCAGCGCGGCAGGGCGACATTCAGGCCACAGGGTTCGAGGGAGACGGCCGGGAGACCGATGGCGGTCAGGTCCGCCGACAGCAGCACTTCGCCCTCGGTGGGCGCCTTGCCGATTCGGCTGGCCAACCAGCGGCCGGCCGCCTCACCGGTCAGACCGAAGAAGGCGCGGTCGTTGCTCTCGTCGGTGATCTTCAGCTTGGCCCGAAGCACGAACATCGACAGGCGCTTGCGCAGCACCGGTGCCAGCGGGAGGGTGAGGGCGAGCTCCACGGCCGGCGCTTCGGGCGTGTCGGCCCGCCAGCCCAGGAAACTCGCCTGCAGTCGCCCCTTGGCCGTGCAGTAGCCCGACCACTGCGCCGACCCGGGGGCCAGCTTCTCGATGTCATTGGTGAGCTGACTGTGCAGAAAGCGCAGCGCCTCGGGGCCGCTCGCCCGCAACAGGCCGAGATCGAACACCGGCACGACCAGACCCTGCGGCCAGGGGGCGGGGCCAGGCAGCGGATGCGCGGCGAGCGGCCCGGCGGGGTCATCGATGAGCGAGACGCCCAGCGCATCGGCCAGCGCCTGGAGCGGCTCGCGATCGAAACCGAAGGCAGGCAGGGGCGGGCCGGAAGGCGTCGGTGCGGGCGCGGGGGAAGCGGCGTCGGGGCGGGGCAAGGTCATCGCCGTATTATAGGAACCCGATCCTGCCGTCTTCCGATGCCCCGATTCCTCGTCCCGATTTTCGTCCTGCTCGCCGGCCTGAGCACGCTCGCCTTCCTCAGCCTGCGCGATGCCCCGCTGAGCGTCAGCGATCCGCCCGCCCGGCTGCGCATCGAGCGCGGCATGGGCCTGTCAGCCATCGGCGACGCGGTGGCGCGCTCCGGCGCGGGCTGGTCGTCGTGGCAGTTTCAGCTTGCAGCCCGCCTGCGCGGTGAGTCTCATCGCATCCAGGCCGGTGTCTATGAGCTGCGCGGGCCGCTCAGCCGGCGCGGCCTGATGGGCAAGCTGCTGCGCGGCGAGGTGCTGATGGCCGAGGTCCGGATCATCGAGGGCTGGACCTTCCTGCAGATGCGGCAGGCGCTTGCCCGCCACCCCGATCTGCAGCAGGACGCAGCCACCCTGAGCGACGCGCAGCTGCTCGCCCGGATCGGTGCCAGCGAGCCGCACCCGGAAGGTCTGTTCATGCCCAGCACCTACCGTTTTGCCCCGGGCACGGCCGACCTGGACATCTATCGGCAGTCGTACCGGCTCATGAAGCGCACGCTGGACGAGGCCTGGTCGGCGCGCTCGGCGGCAGTCCCGCTGTCCAGCCCCTACCAGGCTCTGGTGCTGGCATCGATCGTCGAGAAGGAGACCGGCCGGGATGCTGACCGCGAGCGCATTGCCGGCGTGTTCGCCAACCGCCTGCGCATCGGCATGATGCTGCAGAGCGATCCCACCACCATCTACGGGCTGGGGGCGCGCTTCGACGGCAACCTGCGCCGCGCTGACCTCCGAGCCGACACGCCCTACAACACCTATACCCGCCGCGGCCTGCCGCCCACACCCATCGCGCTGCCGGGCAAGGCCTCGCTTGCGGCGGCGCTCAACCCCCACGCCTTCGGTGCGCTCTATTTCGTGGCCCGGGGCGACGGTTCGAGCGAGTTCTCCAACGATCTGTCGGCCCACCAGCGGGCCGTCGACCGCTATCAGCGAAAGGGCGGCTCATGAATGACGCCTCTCCTGCCAACGGCCTGGCTCGCACTGGCGTGCGCGGCCACGGGCTGCCTGGGCGCTTCCTGAGCGTCGAAGGCATCGATGGCGCCGGCAAGAGCACTCACCTCGACTGGCTGGCGGAACACTGCCGCCAGTCGGGACGCGAGGTGATCGTCACCCGGGAACCGGGTGGCACGCCGTTGGGGGAGCGGCTGCGCGAGCTCCTGCTGCATGAAACGATGGGCGTCCAGACCGAACTCCTGCTGGTGTTTGCCGCCCGCTGCGAGCATGTGAACGAACTCATCCGGCCCGCGCTCACGCGTGGCGCGATGGTGATCTGCGACCGCTTCACCGATTCCACCCATGCCTACCAGGGGGGAGGGCGCGGCCTGAAGGCGGGCTGGATCGATCAGCTCGAGGCCGTGGTGCTGGGCGGGCTGAGGCCTGATCGCACCTACCTGTTCGATCTGCCTGCCGACATCGCGGCCCGGCGACGCGCCGCCGCGCGTGAGGCTGACCGCTTCGAACAGGAGGATCTGGATTTCTTCGAGCGGGTCCGGGCGGCGTATTCACGCCGGGTGTCACAGGACCCCGAGCGATTCCTGAGGCTGGATGGGCGCGAGACGGTCGACACGCTTCGCGCGCGGATCGCGGATGACCTGGCCACGCAAGGGCTGCTCGGCCACAATGCAGGGCACTAAAGCATAAGTTCTATTACGTAATACGTTGGATTATTTACTGATTTGAGCTCAGACGATACCCTCGACGCCCTGCCATCCTGGCTCGAACCCAGCCTGAGCGGTCTGCTCGCGCTGCGTCCCAGCCTGCCGCATGCGCTGCTGATCCAGGGGCCGCGCGGCATCGGCAAGGGGCGCCTTGCCCGGCGCTTCGCCCAGTGCCTGCTGTGCGAGTCGCCCCTGGCCGACGGCCGCGCCTGCGATCGCTGCGACGCCTGCGGCTGGTTCGTCGCGGGCAACCACCCCGATTACCGACAGGTCTCGCCGCTCGGCGATGAAGACGCCGGCGGCGAACGCGCGGAACGGACCCGATCCGAGCGCACCCGCCCGGAGATCAAGATCGACCAGATCCGAGCCCTTGCCGGCTTCGTCGGGGTGGGCGGTCACCGGGGCGGGCGCAAGCCCGTGCTCATCGACCCGGCCGAGGGGCTCAACCTGCCGGCTGCCAACGCCCTGCTCAAGACGCTGGAGGAGCCACCGGGCGACACCGTGTTCCTGCTGGTGGCGGCGCAGGGCGCACCGGTGGCGCCCACGGTACGGTCGCGCTGCGTGCCCTGGCGGGTACCGGCGCCGCCTGCCGAGGCCGCCCGGGTCTGGCTGAGTGCACGGCTGGGCGCTGACCAAGCGGCGCAGGCGGCCGACTGGCTGGCCCTGGCCGATGGCGCACCCTTGCGGGCTCTGGCACTCGCTGAACCCGGGGCGGCGGCCGCTCATCGGATGCTGATGCAGGCCGTTCAGGAAATCCCCGAGACTGGAGCCATGAGGATTGCCGAGGGCTTTGGCGCGCAGGCGGCGCCACTTTGGGTACCGCTGCTGCAGTCATGGGTGGCCGATCTGGCGCGTGTGCTGGCAGGGGCCCAGGCTCAACGCTTTCCCGGCCAACAGGCGGTGCTGCAGCGGCTTGGGCAGCGCACTCGGCTTCGCAGGGTCGCCGCCTATGGCAGCTGGCTCGATCAGCAGGCACGGGTGAGCAGCCATCCACTCAATCCGCGCCTCTACGCCGAAGACCTGTGGTTGCGCTATGAATCCCTCTTCCAGCGCTGACGCCGGGCCCCCGCCATCCGCCCATCCCGGAGAAAGAGTCCATCGTGAGCACGATCAGCCAGGCCGGTGCCACCACCCTCACCGGGGCCATCTCCATGACCCAACCCGACCCGAAGACCGTCGGCCCCACCGGCCAATCCCAGGCGGCCGCAGGGCAGGGCAGTGCCGCGCAGGGGGGCACCAGCGGACTGCGGCCGAGCGTGCTGCAGCTGAGCATCCGCGACAAGGCGGCCCTCTATTCCGCCTACATGAGCCACATTGCCCGCGGCGGACTGTTCGTGCCCACGCCGCGCGCAGCCCGCCTGGGCGACGATGTCTTCGCCATCGTCAGCCTGCCGGATGACCCGGCCAAGCTGCCGATTCCGGGCAAGGTCTGCTGGATCACGCCCAGCGGGGTGCCGGGTCGCCCTCAGGGCATCGGCATCCAGTTCGCAGCCAATGACGCCGGCGAGCAGGCCCGTCTGCGCATCGAGAAGATCCTGGGCAGCGCGCTCGGGTCAGATCGCCCCACCTCCACGCTGTGAGCCGGGGGGCGGGCGCGCCCTGCGGGTACACTCCGGGGGTGTTCGTCGACTCCCACTGCCACCTGGATTTCCCCGAGCTCGCGCCGCAGCTGCCCGCGCTGCTCGAGCGCATGCGCGCCGCCGATGTCCGGGCGGCCCTGTGCATCAGCGTCGAGCTCGCCAGCTTCCCGGCGGTGCTGGCGCTGGCTCATGCCCACCCGCAACTGTGGGCCACGGTGGGCGTGCATCCCGACTATCCCGACATCCCGGAGCCGGGTGTCGAAGAACTGGTCCGGCTGGCGGATGATCCGCGCATCCGGGCCATCGGCGAGACCGGGCTCGACTATTACCGTCTCACCGGCGACCTCGGCTGGCAGCGCGAGCGGTTCCGCGTGCACATCCGTGCCGCACGGGCCACGGGCCTGCCGCTGGTGATCCACACCCGCGCCGCGGCCGAGGACACGCTGCGCATCATGCGGGAGGAGGGTGCCGATCAGGTTGGCGGCGTGATGCACTGCTTCACCGAAGACTGGGCCACGGCGAGCGCCGCCATCGACCTGGGCTTCTGCATTTCGTTCTCGGGCATCGTCACCTTCAAGAGTGCCGAGTCCCTGCGCGAGGTGGCGGCCCGGGTTCCGGCCGACCGCCTGCTGATCGAGACCGACTCGCCCTATCTCGCGCCGGTGCCTTACCGGGGCAAGACCAACGAGCCGTCCTTCGTTCCCAGGGTGGCCGCCATGCTGGCGCAGGTCCGGGGGGTTCCGCTTGACGAGGTGGCCAGCCAGACCACCGCCAATTTCCTGCGTACCTTCCGGATCCCGGCCGATGCGCTGGGCCCGGAGGCCTGAGGGCAAGGCATGTCGCGCTGCGCCCGCATGGGTGATCGCCCCGTGTTGCTGGGCGCACACCGGCTCCGCGCGTTCTTGCGGAGGCTGGCACTCGCGCTGGCCCTGTTGACGGCGCCGCTTGCCCATGCCGGCCCCGAGCAGGACCAGGCCGAGTTCTTCGCGGCGCTGGCCACCGACGACATCCATACCGAGCGCAAGCTGCTGGTGCGCGGTGTGTCGCCCAACCTGCACCACCCGCAGCAGGGCCCCGTGATCGTGATGGCGGCGCAGGCGAAGGCCTTCGGGGCGATCCGGGCGCTCCTCGATTCGCGCATCACCGAGGTCACCGCGGTCAATCCGCAAGGCGAGACCGCACTGATGTACCTGGCGATGTTCGGCGAGACGGAGCTGGCCCGTGCGCTCATCCGCCGTGGCGCCCAGGTGAACCAGCCCGGCTGGACGCCACTGCACTACGCGGCGGCAACCGGACAACTCGGGATGATCCGCTTCCTGGTCGAAGACCAGCATGCCTACATCGACGCGCCCTCGGCCAATGGCACCACGCCACTGATGATGGCGGCCCGGGAGGGTCAGACCAGGGCGGCGCGCCTGCTGGTGGAACTCGGGGCCGATCCGAGTCTGCGCAATCAGGCCGGTCTGGGTGCGCCCGAGTACTTCCTCCGGCGCGACCAGGCCGACGAAGCCCGCTTTCTCGCCGAGAAGGCGTCGGCGTTCCTGCGTCGCTACGGCACCCAGGACGCGCCAGTCCCGGCGGCGCCTCGGCCCTGATCGAGCTTTTGGCGGCGCCAGCGCCCTCGGCATAATGGCGCATAATGTGTATTATGTAAACTTTTATACGGATAGCCTCGAGCCGACCCGCGCCGACCCCGAGGCAGCACCCGCCGGCAAGCTGTTCACAGCCGCGCCCGCAAACCACTCACCCGCCGCGTCAGCCGCCCGACGGCCGTGCCCAGCAGTTCGGAACGCCCGGCCACCAGCGTGAACGCGCTGCGTGCC
>CAIZPE010000041.1 GCA_903934795.1 uncultured bacterium
AGCGCTTTGCGGTCGGCCTCGAGGCGGCCGAGGGGCCGCTGGGCACGCGCAACTACCGCATCGCCCTCGAGGCCGCGCCCCAGGGCGAGCGCGAGACCCTGCTGCATGTCACCTACGCTTATCAGTCGAGCTGGACGGCACGGGCGGCCATGCAGGTCTACCTTGCCACCGCGGGCAGCGACAAGGTCGGCTTCAGCCGCGAGGGCGCAGGCGCTGCGGCGCCGTTCGTGGGCGGCATGCGGGGCTCGCTCGAGCGCAATGCCATGCGCTACTACCTCGCCATCGAGGCCTGGCTGGGCACGCTGGGGCTGGCGCCATCCGAGCGTCAGCACCGCGCGCTCGAGGAGTGGTTCACCGCCACCGAGCGCTATCCGCGCCAGTTGCAGGAGGTCACCCGCAAGGAATACATCGCCATGAAGACCCGCGAAGTGCAGCGTCAGCAGTCGCGGGTCCGCACACCGCTTGATTGAGGCGGCGGTGCCGCGCCAGGTGCCGGCGCTGGCGGCTCAGCCGAAGGTGCGCGGCTGGCCGGTGTTCTCGATCACCGACATCCAGAGGTCGCCCTCCGGATTCACCCGCCGGCTCTCGCGCGTGGCCAGCGCCATCGGCACATGCACGAAGCGGCCGTGCCAGCGGCCGATGAGCATGCTGGTGTTGCCGGCCATCGCCGCATGCACCGCGTGACGAGCCATGTTCCAGCAGTACACGCTGTCCGAGGCGCAGGCCGGGATGCTGCGGATGGTGTAGCTCGGGTCGATGTACTTCACGGTCACCTCGCGTCCGGCCTGCGCGAAGTGCGCACCGATGCGATCGCGCAGGAACACCCCGGCATCCTTCAGCCGGGCGTTGCCGCTCTTGTCCACCGATTCAGCGTCCGCCGCGGGGGCGATCAGGTCCTGCGCCACGCCCTCGGCGGCCACCACCACCGCGTGCCCCTTGCGGTCGAGCACCCGACCCAGGCAGGCGAGCACGCCCGAGTCGCCCTGCAGACGCATCGGCACCTCGGGAATCAGCACCAGATCGGCCTCGGTGGAGGCCAGCGCGGCCTGGCAGGCGAGAAAGCCGGAGTGCCGGCCCATCAGCTTGACCAGGCCGATCCCGTCGCGGGCGGCGAGCGCCTCGACCCGGGCGCTGCGGATGGCGTCGACCGCCGCGGAGTAGGCGGTGACGAAGCCGAAGCTGCGATCGATGAAGGGCACATCGTTGTCGATGGTCTTGGGCACGCCGACCACCGCGATCCGCAGCCCGCGTCGTGCGATCTCGGCGCACAGGCGCATCGCGCCGCGCATGCTGCCGTCGCCACCGACCACGAACAGGATGTCGATGCCATTGGCCTCGAGGTTGTCGACCACCTCGGCCGCATCCTGCGAGCCGCGCGAGGTGCCCAGCACCGTGCCGCCCTCGTGATGGATGTGCGCCACCGACTCCGGTGTCAGGGTGAGGGGCACATGGCCGAAGCGGGCGATCAGCCCTTCGTAGCCGAAGCGAAAGCCGAGCACCTGGCGCACGCCGTAGCCGACCGAGAGCTCCAGCACCAGCCCGCGCACCACATTGTTCAGGCCCGGCGCCAGCCCGCCACAGGTGACGATGCCGGCACGCACCGTGCGCGGATCGAAGAAGATCCGGTCGCGCGGTCCGGCCAGCTCGAAAGCCGGGAGCGAATCAGGATCTCCCTTCGCGCCGCGCAGCGACGACAGTGCATCGTCGAGCAGCACCTTGTCGGCCGAGCCGACGAAGTGCACCGCCCGCTCGCCAAGATGGCGCGCCACCGGAGAGGGCAGGCGACAGTGCCCGAGCACATCGATGACGAGCTCGGCAACCGCGGGGCCTGCCGTGTTCATCCGGTGTTCCTCAGACCGGCAGCGAGGCCGTTGATCGAGAGGTGGATGCCGCGACGCACCCGCTCGTTGAGCGGCTCGGTGGGGCTGCGCTGGCGGTGACGACGCATCAGCTCCACCTGCAGATGGTTGAGCGGGTCGAGATAGGGAAAGCGATGACCGATCGAGCGGGCCAGCGCCGGACTGGAGGCGAGCCGGATGGTCTCGCCGGTGATCGTCGCCATCGCTGACTGCGTGCGCTGCCACTCGGACTGGATGGCCGTGAAGATGCGCTTGCCCATGCGGCGGTCGGCGCCGAGCTCCAGATAACGGGTGGCGATGCCGAGGTCGCTCTTGGCCAGCACCATGTCGAGATTGGACAGCAGGGTTCGAAAGAACGGCCACTGCCGGTGCATGCGCTGCAGCAGCGCGACCCGCCGTTCGCGATCGCCCTGGTTGAGGAAGGCCTCCACCGCCGAACCGAAGCCGTACCAGCCCGGCAGCATCACCCGGCACTGCCCCCAGCTGAAGCCCCAGGGAATGGCGCGCAGGTCCTCGATGGCCCGGGTGGCCTTGCGCGAGGCAGGTCGCGAACCGATGTTCAGTTCGGCGATCTCGCGGATCGGCGTGGTGTCGAAGAAGTAGTCGACGAATCCGGGTGTGCCGTAGACCAGTTCGCGGTAGGCGGCCATGCCGGCATCCGAGAGCGACTGGGCGGCGTCGAGAAAGGTCCTGGGGGCGCTCGCGGTCGGGTGCAGCAGCGTGGCCTCCAGGGTGGCTGCGACCAGCGCCTCGAGGTGTCGTCGGCCGATCGCCGGGTTGGCGTACTTGCTGTTGATCACCTCCCCCTGCTCGGTGAGCCGGATCTGGCCGTTCACCGTGCCGGGTGGTTGCGCCAGGATGGCCTGGTAGCTCGGCCCGCCACCGCGGCCGACGGTGCCGCCGCGGCCATGGAACAGGCGCAGGCGGATGCCGTGCGCGGCCCGCAAGGGCTCGAAGACCGACACCAGCGCGGTCTCGGCCCGGTAGAGCTCCCAGTTGCTGGTGAAGAAGCCGCCGTCCTTGTTGCTGTCGCTGTAGCCGAGCATGATGTCCTGCTCGGCGCCGGAGCGGGCCACCAGCGCGGGCACGCCCGGCAGCTGGTAGAAGGCCTGCATGATCTCGGCGGCATTGCGCAGGTCGCCGATGGTCTCGAAGAGCGGCACCACGATCAGGTCGGCGATGCCTTCCCGCGACAGGGTGCCGCGCATCAGGCCCGCCTCCTTCTGCAGCAGCAGCACCTCGAGCAGATCACTCACCGATTCGGTGTGCGAGATGATGCAGTGGCGCAGCGCCGCCGGGCCGTAGCGCTCGAGCATCTCGCGCGCGGCGTCGAAGATCGCCAGCTCATCGCGGCACAGGTCCGAGTAGGCCGCGCTGCGCACGCGCAGCGGGCGCGGATCGTCGAGCAGGCGCAGCAGCAGCGCGCGCCGAGCAGCCTCGTCCAGGGACGGATAGTCGGCCTCCAGGCTGGCCACGGCCAGCAGTTCGGCCACCACCGCCTCGTGCTTGTCCGAGCTCTGGCGCAGGTCGACGGTGGCCAGATGGAATCCGAACACCTGCACCGCCCGGATCAGCGGCGCGAGACGTGGTGCGATCAGGGCGCGCGCGTGGTGCGAGCGCAGCGACTGCGCGATCACTTGCAGGTCGGCGAGAAAGTGCGCGGCATCGGGGTAGGGCTCCTGCGGGGCGAGGGCGTGGCGCAGCGCCTCGGTCCCGGTGAGCTCATGCAGCGTGGCCGCGAGGCGCGCGTAGATGCCGGTGAGGGCGCGTCGGTATGGCTCGTCCTCGCGGTGCGCGTTGCGATCGGGGGAGTGCTCGGCCAGGGCCTGCATGGCCGGGGTGATCGGCGCCAGCAGTGCCGAGATCGACAACTCCGCGCCGAGTTCGTGCACCTCGGTGAGGTAGAAGCGCAGCGCGGTCTCGCTCTGGCTGCGCAAGGCAGCGCGCAGGGTGGCCGCGGTGACATTGGGGTTGCCGTCGCGGTCACCGCCGATCCAGTTGCCCATCCGGAAGAAGGTCGCGATGTCGTGCCCGGGCAGCATCTCCTCGAGCTCGGCGTAGAGGCGTGGAATCTCCCGCAGGAAGGTGCTGCGGTAGTAGCTGAGCGCGTTCTCGATCTCGTCGGCCACCGTCAGGCGGGTGTAGCGCAGCATTCGGGTCTGCCAGAGCTGCGTCACCCGGGCGCGGATCAGCGACTCGTTGTCGCGGCGCTCGCGCTCGGTGCGAAGGCCGTCGCGCGCGCCGAGCAGTTCCGAGATCGCCCGCTGCGCGTCCAGGATGCTCTTTCGCTGCACCTCGGTGGGATGGGCGGTGAGCACCGGCGAGATATGCGCTCGGGCAAGGACGTCGGCGATGTCGGCGGCGCGGATCTCGCCGGCGGCCAGCCGCTCCATGGTCATCGCGAGCGAGCCTTCCTCGAGCACGCCCCGGCGCTCCTGCGCCTCGTGGCGGCGGACCTGATGCCGGTCTTCGGCGATGTTGGCCAGGTGGGAAAAGTAGCTGAACGCGCGTACCACCGACACGGTCTGATCGATGCCCAGGTTCTTCAACAGGCGATCCAGGGTGCGACCGGCGGCCGCGTCGCGCTTCAGGCGCCCGGCCACCGACAGCTGCCGCACCCGCTCGATCAGCTCGAAGGCTTCGCGGCCCTCCTGCTCGCGGATGACATCGCCCAGGATGCGGCCCAGGAAGCGGATGTCGGCGATCAGCGCCTCGTCGGTGTCGCCGGGCTCCCGGTGTCGAGGGGCGGCAGTGGGTTTCGGTGCGGATTTCGCCATCGGAAGACCTCGGGGCGCACCGCGGGCGTGCGCCGGCGGCGTCATCGGTGGACCTGCGTGCGGGTCACGCAAGCTCTGTACCACGGGCCCGGGCTTCCGGATCCCGGCAAGGTCAAGACGCGATCGATCGCGTCTTCGCCCCATAATGCGCGATCGTTTTCGGCAGGGCGCCGCCGGCTTCGCGTGCTACCCACCCGCCGCAGCGCGCCCGCCACCATCTCCCAGGCATGTTCGTCGACATCGTCAGCGTTGCCCTGCGCCGGCCCTACACCTTCGTGGTGATGGCGCTGCTGCTGCTCATCCTCGGCCCGCTGGCAGCGCTGCGCATGCCCACTGACATCTTTCCGGAGATCCGCATCCCGGTGATCGCGGTGGCCTGGCAGTACACCGGCCTGCCACCCGAGCAGATGGCCGGCCGGATCAGCACCCTCTACCAGCGCGCGCTGACCACCACCGTCAACGACATCGAGCACATCGAGGCCA
>CAIZPE010000042.1 GCA_903934795.1 uncultured bacterium
GCCGGCCATCGACGGCGGCAGCCAGCTCACCTGAAGCTGGTAGGTGATCATCACCGTGAACGCGAACTTGAAGAGATTGTCGTTGCCGGCCCCGGTGAACTGCGTCCAGAAGAAGGGCGCGAAGCGGCGCTGGCCAAGCAGCGCGAACTGGTTCGGATGGGCGTTGGGGTCGGAGCGCATGGGGGTTGGCCTCAATGGGCGTGGATGGGCGCAGGGTCACGGTACGCCAGCGTCAGCGCCATGCGTGCCGGAGATGCCCCTGACGGGGCAGAAGACCGAATCGACGGTGGCGGTCTCGATGCGGTCGCTGAAGCGTTTGTCGTTGGGGTGATCGTCGAAGGCGATGTTGGCCGATGAGACCCGAGCGCCGAACCGTACCAGCGTCCCCAGGAGCAGCACGGTGGGCTCGTAGCCGTTGAACCGCAGCCAGGCCGGGGTGTGGAGCGCCGCAACGCGGCGATTTCGGCGATCCGGGCGAGTTGCTGATGCTGGTGCACGGCCAGATCAGCCAGGCGCAGGCGCTGCTGTTAAACGAGCGGCGGCGCTCGGTCACCCTTGCGGCGCACTACGGCTCGCGGGCTCCGAACAGCATCGTGATGTTGATGCGGCGATTCTCGTAACCGGGCTTGAAGCGGAAGGCGTCGGTCTCGTGGAACAGGTCGGAGTCGAACAGCAGCGCCCGATTGGTTCGATGCGGCACGCGGACCGCGCGGCTGCCCACCCGCTCGAGATAGCGGTAGATCTCCTCATGCCCGGCGTTGAAGCGCCGGAAGCCCCAGTCGGAGGGCGCGTCATGGGAGTGGACCACCAGGCCGCCGGAGTGGGGATCGAGGTTGGCCTCGTCGGGCGTGATCCAGAAGTTCACATTCACGGCCGCGACATCCGCATGCACGCCAATGCCGGCGTAGCGCGAGTCGTACTTGTAGCCCCACATCATGCCCAGCCGGCGCTGACCGATCACCCGCGGCATGCGCGCGGCCAGCTCGAGGGCGGTCTGCAACAGCAGTCGTGACGAGAAGCCGTCCTGCAGATAAGCGCCCAGATAGCCGCCCTTCGGGTCGTTCCAGACGGTGTTCTCGAGGCACCACTGGCGAATGGCCGACAGCGCCGCAGGTGTCAGCAGTCCGTCGATCGTGACCATGTTCGGCTGGGCATCGAGGTAGCTGGCCTCGATCGCGCCCCAGTCGAGATCAGGGTTGATCAGGGCACCGGGCGGGGGCTCGGGATCGGTCACATGCAGCGGGCGCTTCCAGGTGGCAGCGAGCAGCGGATAGCGGGCTGGATCGAGCGCCACCATCGCATACGGGTCCTCGGGCAGCACCGGATCTTCGAGGGCGCGCCGATAGTCGGCAATCACCGGATCGAAGTCGGGGCCCAGCCGGCCCCGCGCGCGCAGATGCTCGAACTGCTCGATGTCATGCATGAGCTTCAGGCGCGAGCAGCCCCAGTCGGGATCATTGACATCGGGACGACAGGCGGCGAAGTGCTGATCGAGCGCGGCGATTTGCCAGGGATCGCCTCGCCGCAGCGCGCGCGCCTTCGCGAAGGCTTGCGCGGCATCGGGCAGACACCCCTGATCAAGCCGGACCAGACCGGCATTGAACTGCGCGTGAGGCGAGCTGGCGTCGAGCGCCACCGCACGCTCGAGGCACTCGCGCGCTTCGGCCGAGCGGCCAAGATCGCGCGCACACAGACCGGCATGGATCAGAACGCCGGGATGGTCCGGCACCAGGGATAGCGCCTGCCGATAGGCCGCCATCGCGTCCTCGAAGCGCAGCATCTCCTCGCGCGCCGCGCCCAGCGCGACCAACGCGGAAAGATCCGGGCCATGCCGGGACAGATGCCGCTCGAAAGCGGCCGCCGCTTCGGCCACATCGCCAGTGGCGGCGAGCGCCCGGGCCAGCGCCAGATCAGCCTCGGGATTGTCGCCTTGCTGCTCGTGCCAGAACCGGCATGCGGTCAGTTCGACCTCGGTGCGGCCCTGGCGGCGCGCCGTCCGGATCAGCTCGCGCATGACGCCGGCGAGTTCGTCATCCGCGCGCAGCTCCGCGAGCGCACGGCCGAGGGCCAGTGCCGGCTCCGGCTCACCCGGCGAAGCCGCGGCGGCGCGCCGCAGGTCAGCGAGACGTCGTGCGGCCTCGAGGTCTGCCTGGGCCACCGAGGCCGCGCGCGCGGGTGCGTCCACCGACGCGGACGGCCGCGGCGCAGGGGGCCGGGGTCGCCGCGGCAGGAACCGGGCCAGCAGATCTCGCAAGGGCATCGCGCCTCTCCATGCGCAAGGGGCGCGCGCCCCGGGGCCTGCCGGCCCTCAGGGCCGGATCAGACGATGACCTCGACCTTAGCGCGGCGAGCCACCTGGGTCCAGGTGTCGATCTGCGAACGGATCACCTTCACGAACTCGTCACCGATCACGGGGCTCTTCGGCGGCAGGGTCTGCAGCTCGTCGAGGCGCGAGGCGATGTCGGGCTTGCGCAGGATCTCGGGCACCAGCGCGGTGAGCCGCTGCACGATCGGGGCCGGCATGCTGCGCGGCGCCGAGAGGCCCAGCCACTGCGAACCGGTGAGCGAAGGGAATCCCGACTCCGCGAAGGTGGGGATGCCAGGCAGCGCGGGCAGGCGTTGCGGCGTGGACACCGCCAGGGCACGCAGCGATCCACCCTTGAGCTGGGCGACATTGGTGGTCACCGGGTCGAAAAGGCCGTCGATCGATCCGCCGAGCAGGTCCTGCATGGCGGGCGCGCTGCCCTGGTAGGGCACATGATCGTGCTGGGGTGCCTGGCCCTCGATCTTGAGCAGTTCACCGAACAGATGATTGGCCGAACCAATGCCCGAGGTTCCGTAGCGCACCGGCCGGGTCTTGGCGGCGGCGACATACTGGGCCAGGGTCTGGAAGGGTGACTGGGCACGCACCAGCAGCACCATCGGCGCCTCGACCAGCATGGCCATGTGGGTGAAGTCGCCCACCGGGTCGAAGGGCATCACCTTGCGGGTGGCCGCGGCATAGATGTGCACCGAGGCATGGCTCACCAGCAGGGTGTAACCATCGGCCGGCTGCTTGGACACATGGTCGGTGCCGATCAGTCCGCCGGCGCCCGCGCGGTTCTCCACCAGCACGCTCTGACCAAGAGCCTGCGACAGGTGGGGCGCCATCAGCCGGGACACGGTATCCACCAGACCACCCGGGGGAAACTGGGCTACCAGCTTGACCGGGCCTCGGGTGGGCCAGGCAGCCTGCTGGGCACCGACCCAGGCCGGGGTGCTGGCCAGCGCAGCGCTGGCCGCCAGGAATTCACGACGATTCATCAGGGCTCCTCGAGCCCGCCTCAGCGGCGGGCGACAGTGGTTGACGGCGGAATGCGGCTTCCGGATGCGCCACCGAGTGCACGATCCGTGCCACGCACGCGTGAGCCCCGCCCGCGGCGAAATCGGCGGGAAGGCCCTGGAACGGGACTTGCTGCCCGCCCGGGTCAGCCCGTGCGCGCCCTGTTTCGGTGCGCCGCCGGCAAACCCGGTGCATGGCACCCTGTGCGCCTGGCACCCATCGGAGATCCGCACCATGACCGCCCCCGCCTACCCGGGCGCCCTGCCCGACCACGGGCGCTTCCCCTACCTGCCGATCACGCGACGGCCCTTCCGCCGCTGGCCGGGTGGCGCCGGGCTGGCCGTGTACCTCGGCTTCAACCTCGAGCACTTCGCCTTCGGCGAGGGCCTGGGCGCCATGCTCGGCCCGGCCTCCCCGCAACCCGATGTGCTGAACCACAGCTGGCGCGAGTACGGCAACCGGGTGGGCGCATGGCGCTGTCTGGAACTCTTCGGCCAGCTCGGCCTGCCAGCCGCGGCGCTGATCAACACCGCGCTCTACGACCACTGCCCGGAACTGATCAGGGCCTGCGTGGACCGCGGCGATGAACTGGTGGGGCACGGCCACACCAACGCCGAACGCCAGGGGCAGTGGACCGAGGTCGCCGAGCGCGACCTGCTCGTGCAATGCCGTGACCGCATCCGCGCTGACAGCGGCACCGCGCCCACCGGATGGCTTTCGCCGTGGATCAGCGAAAGCCGCCTGACCCCCGATCTGCTCGCCGAGACGGGCTACGCCTACACGCTCAACTGGTGCCACGACGACCAGCCCGTGCCGATGCAGACCCGCGGCGGGCAGCGGCTGTGGTCGATTCCCTATCCGCAGGAACTCAACGACATCCCGATGATCATGGCCCGGCAGATGGACGGGAAGGACTTCGCCAACATGATCGTCGACCAGTTCGACGAGATGCGGGTGCAGTCGGAGCGGCAGGCCCTGGTGATGGGCATTGCGCTGCATCCCTACATCGTCGGCCAGCCCTATCGGCTGCGGCACCTGCGACGCGCGCTGCAGCACATCGCGCGGGCCCGTGACGGCGGCCAGGTGTGGCTGACCACGCCGGGGGCGATCTGCCGCCATGTCGAGGAGGCCTGGTCATGAGCGCCGCGCCCGCACGCATCGGGGTGATCGGCCTGGGCATCATGGGCGGCACGATGGCGCGAGCCCTGCACCGCGCCGGCCATCCCGTGAGTGGTCATGACCCGCTCGCCCCGCCCCGCCAGCGCTGCCGGCGGGTGGGAGTGCTCACCCCCGGCAGCAATGCCGCAGTGGCCCGTCAGTCGGACATCCTGCTGCTGTCCTTGCCCAGCGCCGACGCGCTCGATGCGGTGGTGACTGAACTGCAGGACGTGCCCTGCGAGGGCCGGCGACAGCTGGTCATCGAGACCAGCACCCTGCCCCTGGCCGACAAGCAGCGCGCCGCCGCGGCGCTGCGTCGCCAGGGTCGGCTGATGCTGGATGCGCCGATCAGCGGCACCGCCACGCCGACGCCGCAGGCGACCTGGATCATGTACCTCAGCGGGCCGGTTGCGGCCTGCCGGCAGGCCGCGGCGTTGGTCGCGGCTTTCACGCTCAAGGCGCCGCGGGTGGGCGCCTTCGGGGCGGGCATGCAGCTGAAGATCGCGGCCAACCATCTGGTGGCGATCTACAACGTGGCCTACGCCGAGATGGTCGGCCTGTGCCGGCGCATGGGGCTGGACCCCGCCGTGGCGCTCGAGCACATGGGCGCGAGCCCGTACATCGGCACCGGGCTGATGGGCATCCGCATGCCGATGATGATCCGGCGGGACTACCTGCCGGCGACCATGAAGGTCTCGGTCTGGCAGAAGGACATGAAGGTGATCGGCGACACGGCCCTGGCGGTGGACTGCCCGACGCCGCTCTTCAACGCCTGTGCCGCGATCTACACCTCGGCGATGGCGCTCGGCCTGAGCGAACACGACACCGCAGCCGCCGCCGAGGTGCTGGCCGCCCTCGGCGGGGAGCGCCGCTGACCTCAGCCTGAGTCACCTATGTCCGGCCCGACATATCGCCTGCGCGAGCCGGCTCGGGAACAATCCGCCCCGGATGCAACGCGGCGGGAGCGAAGATGGCGGGATGGACGAGGGGTGCTGGCGCGGCGCTCGTGAGCGGGCTGCTGGTCGTGCTCGCCACGCTGACGGCGATCGGTGACGGCCCGCGGGCGCAGGAGCGATTCATCGTGATGGCCTCCACCACCTCCACCGAGCAGTCGGGTCTGTTCGGCCACCTGCTGCCGGCCTTCCGGCAGGCCACCGGCATCGAGGTGCGGGTGGTGGCGGTGGGCACGGGCCAGGCGCTGGACATCGGCCGCCGGGGCGACGCCGATCTCGTCTTCGTGCACGACACCGCCGCCGAGGAGCGCTTCGTGGCCGAAGGCTTCGCCACACGTCGGCGCAATGTCATGTACAACGACTTCGTGCTGGTGGGGCCGCGCGCCGATCCGGCCGGCGTGCGCGGCAACGACATCGCCGCCGCCCTGCGCCGCCTGGCCACCAGCGCCCAGCCGATCATCTCGCGCGGTGACCGCAGCGGCACGCACGCCGCCGAACTGCGGCTGTGGCGCGCGGCCGGCATCGATCCGGCCACGGCCCGCCCGGCCGGCTACCGAGAGTGCGGCTGCGGCATGGGGCCGGCGCTGAACATGGCCTCGTCGCTGAACGGCCATGTGCTGACCGATCGCGGCACCTGGCTGAGCTTTCGCAACCGCGGCGAGCTCGCGGTGCTGGTGGAAGGCGACCGCAGCCTCTTCAACCCGTACGGCGTGATGGTGGTCAACCCGGCACGCCACCCGCACGTGAAGGCCGCACTGGCCCAGCAGTTCGCCGACTGGGTGGTGTCACCGGCGGGCCAGCGCGCGATCGCGGCCTACACCATTGGCGGCGAGGCGCTGTTCTTCCCGAACGCAGCGCCCTGAGCTCACGAACGACGCGCTCCGAACGGGGTGCGCTACCCTCTCGCCTCGATCCAGGCGGCGAGAGAATCTCTTCGTGACATCCCAGACCCAGGACCCACCAGCTTCCCCGACCCAGATGCCGAAAGGCCCGGCAGGGCCAGCCGACTGGCCTCGCATCGGCGTCTTCGGCGCGGGCGCGGTGGGTTGCTACTACGGTGCCCGGCTGGCGCTCGCCGGCGCGCCGGTGACGCTGGTGGGGCGCGGGCCGCATGTGCAGGCCATGCGGGCACAGGGGCTGGTTCTGCATGCCGGCGGTCAGCGACGGGTCGCCGCGGTGCGCGCCGACACCGAACCGGCGGCGCTGGCCGACGCCCAGGTGGTGCTGTTCTGCGTGAAGAGCCGCGACACCGACACCGGCGGACGGGCGCTCGCCCCGCTGCTGCGGCCTGACGCGGTGCTGGTGAGCCTGCAGAACGGTGTCGACAACCCCGTGCGGCTGCGCGCAGCCGCTGGTCGCGATGCGCTTGCGGCCGCGGTGTATGTGGCCTGCTCGATGTCGGCCCCGGGAGAGGTGCGCCACGCCGGTCGGGGCGATCTCATCCTCGGTCCGGTGCCGGGCGCGAGCGGGGCCTCGGGCCCTGTGGAGGCGCAGCGCGTGGCTGCACTCTTCGAGCGGGCCGGTGTGCCCTGCCCGGTGGTGCCCGATGCGCGACCGGCGCTCTGGGAAAAGCTGGTGATGAACTGCGTGTTCAATGCCCTCTCCGCGCTCGGACGGTCTCGCTATGCCCGGCTGGTGGCCGACGCCGGCGCCCGCGCCCTCATGGCCGAGGTGGTGGCCGAGTGCGTGGCCGTGGCCGGCAGCGAAGGCGTGCCGCTGCCCCCGGCCGAGCAACTGGTCGCCGATGCGATCCGCCTCGGAACCGCGATGTCGGGCGCCACCTCCTCGATGGCGCAGGACCTCGCCGCCGGCCGACCGACCGAGATCGACGCGCTCAACGGTCTGGTGGTGCGCCTGGGCGAAGCAGCCGGCGTACCGGTTCCGGTCAACCGGGCGCTGAGCACGCTGGTGCGGCTGGCGCAGGCGGGCTGATCGGGGCCCCGGCATAAGGCACCGCGCCGGGCACCCGGAAGCGAGACGCGCCGCCGCGAACGGACCGCGGGCCCGCAGGCGCGCGGGCATAATCGGCCGAACCCCGGCGAGCGCCGCCGGCACGCCTTCGCGCCCCATTCCAGGAGATCCCCGATGAGAGCCCTGCTCTGCAAGCAATACGGCCTTCCCGACACGCTGGTGGTCGAGGAAGTGCCCGATCCGGTGCCCGGCGCCGGCGAGATCGTGGTCGACATGAAAGCCGCCGGCGTCAACTTCCCGGATGTGCTGATCATCCAGAACAAGTACCAGTTCAAGGCCGAACTGCCGTTCTCGCCGGGCGCTGAATTCGCCGGCATCGTCTCGGCGGTGGGCGCCGGGGTCACGCACCTCAAGGTCGGCGACCACATCATCGGTTCCACCACCTATGGCGCCTTCTGCGAGAAGGTGAAGATGTCGGCCGCGCGCGCCATCCCCATTCCGCGCACCCTGCCCTTCGACACTGCCGCCGCGTTCATCCTCACCTACGGCACCTCGTACCACGCCCTGAAGGACCGCGGCGAACTCAAGCCGGGCGAGACCCTGCTGGTGCTGGGCGCAGCCGGTGGCGTGGGCCTGGCCGCCGTGGAGATCGGCAAGGCCTTCGGCGCGAAGGTGATCGCCGCTGCCTCCACCGAGGAGAAGCTGGCGGTGTGCCGCGAGCACGGCGCCGACATGACCATCAACTACGAGACCGAGGACCTGCGCGAGCGTCTGAAGGAGCTCACCGACGGCAAGGGCCCGGATGTGATCTACGACCCGGTGGGCGGCAAGTTCGCCGAGCCGGCGTTCCGCTCGATCGGCTGGCGCGGCCGCTTCCTGGTGGTGGGCTTTGCCAACGGCGAGATCCCGCGCCTGCCGCTGAACCTGATGCTGCTCAAGGGCGCCTCGGTGGTCGGCGTGTTCTGGGGCCAGTTCTGCAGCAAGGAGCCGCAGGCCTACCGCCAGGATGTGCAGGAGATGTTCGAACTGGTGCAGCAGGGCAAGCTGCGGCCGCACATCTCGGCCCGCTACCCCCTCGCCCAGGGCGCACAGGCCATCAACGACATGATGAACCGCAAGGTGATGGGCAAGGTCATCATCACCCCCTGATTCCTGCCGGAGGCCGCGATGGTCACGATTGAACGCCAGGACCGGATCGCGATCGTGCGCTTCGATCGCGGCACCCGGGCCAACCCGATGTCGGCGGCGCTGCTGCGCGAGCTCACCAAGGCCGCGCGCAGCTTCGAGGATGACGACACCCTGGCCGCGGTGGTGCTCACCGGCACCGCCGAGAATTTCTCGATGGGTGCCGACCTCAAGGACCCGGAACGCGAGGTCTCGCGGGGCTGGCCGATGTCGCGGCGACGTCTGGCCATGCAGGCCGGCGGCACGATGTGCCGCGCCTGGGAAGAACTGGAGCCGCTGACCATCGCCGCCATCGAGGGTTGGTGCGTGGGCGGGGGAGCGGCCATCTCGGTGGCCTGCGACCTGCGGGTGTCATCGCGCAGCGCCACCTTCTATGTGCCCGAGATCGAGCGCGGCATGAACCTGTCCTGGGGCGCGGTGCCGCGCATCACGCACCTGGTGGGGCCGGCCAAGGCCAAGCGGATCATCATCCTGTCGGAGAAGATTCCGGCAGCCACCGCCCAGGACTGGGGCCTGGTGGATCAACTCTGCGAGCCGGGCACCGCCCTGGCCGAGGCCCTGAGCCTGGCGCATCGGGCGGCCAGCCTGCCGCCGGTGCAGTTGCGGATGATCAAGCAGGCGATCAACGCCAGCGCCTTTGCGCTGGACCGGGCCACCAGCCATGCCGACTTCGACCAGTTTGCGCTCGCGGCGCTGTCGGGCGACTTCGAGGAGGGTACGCGGTCTTTCCTGGAAGGCCGCCCGCCGCGCTACACCGGCGCCTGAGGACGCTCGCAGGCAGGCCTCGGCAGCCCGGACCGCAGGCCTGCCCGAGCGCTTGCAGGGTACCGGGCGCCGGGCTCAGAGCACCAGCGCCACCAGAGCCATGGCCGCGACGCAAGCCAGGCCGACGATGCGGTCGGGATCGAGCCGAGGCCGGGAAGGCCGCATGATGCGGCGCACCGGCGGCTGCACCGGCAGAGCGCTGAAGCGGATGCGAGACTGGACACGGGACGAATGCATGACGATCTCCTGTATGTATGAACAGTATGCCATGCCGCGGGCTCAGATCGTGAGCCCGCTCGCGTTGCGGCATCGCCACGCACGATGAACGAGCTCGACACCCTGCTCGCCGATCTCGGTCGGCGCGCGCCGGCCGATGACACCGCGTGGCTGGGGCAGTTCGTGCACGCCCTGCGTCCGCCGCCCGGCCGCCCGCCGGCGGCGGCAGCCGAAACCGTGGAGCGGCTCTGCCTGCGGCTGGAGGCCGAGCCCGGGGTGGCCGAAGATCTCGCCGCCCATCTCTTCCTGCTCTTCGAGCATCGGCGCGAACGCCACCTGCTGGCTGAGACCGGCGTGGTGCTCGAACCCGGCTTCCTGCGCGGCCTGGCCGATCGCCTCTCGCGCCGCTGGCTGCCCACCATTCCCGACAACGGCTTGTGGGTGGATGTGCTGGGCGAGCTGTTCCACCGGCGCGACGATCTCGACTGGGTACGGGCGGTGGGCGAGACCCGCTGGGCGCGCCTCATCCATCTGATCGACGAAGCCGCAGTGCGCCGGCCGCTGGCCGCCGGCGGGCGGGCCCGGCTGCGCAGCGAGTGCCTGGAGGCACTGCGCCTGCTCGCCCATCGGCTGGCCGCCCTCGGTGTCGATCCCCTGCTGCTGCGTCACCACGCCCCGCCGCCGGACCATGACTGCCCCTTCCTCGGGCAGGCGGCCGAGCTGCTGGCCTGGTGCGCGCAGGCGGCCGGCTCGGACCAGGCTCTGGTCGATGTCGACCCGCCCCGGCTCGAGCGCCTGGCGGCTCAGCTCGACCGCTGCGATGGCGTCGTGACCACCGTGCGCCAGCTGGCGCGCAGCCAGGGCACCAGCATCGCCCTCACGCAGCTGCTGCAGCAGTGCGCCCAGAGCGTGGCGCGCATCCGCAGCCTGCTGGCGATCGCGGCGGCGCCGGGCGGTGCGCACGAGCGCTCGCTGGCGGGTGCGCGCCTGCTCGAGACGCTGATCCGCGGGGAATGCGGCCGCGACAGCCTGCGCGAGCTGATGGCCCGCAGCACCGACCTGCTCGCCCTGCAGGTCACCGAGAATGCCAGCCGGACCGGCGAGCACTATGTGACGACAGACCGGGCCGGCTGGTGGGCAATGGCCCGCTCGGCCATGGGCGCCGGCGTGATCGTCGGGATCATGGCGCTGTTCAAGATCCTGATCGCGGGCCTTCACCTGCCACCCTTCTGGGAGGCGCTGGGCTTCGGCCTGAACTACGCCGCGGGCTTCGTGCTGGTGCACCTGCTGCACTTCACGATCGCCACCAAGCAGCCGGCGATGACCGCCTCGCGCATCGCCCAGGCCATCGATGAAAGCCGCGACCGGGCTCGCTCGCTCGACCGACTCGCGCTGCTCACCGCGCAGATCTCGCGCACGCAGCTGGTGGCCATTGCCGGCAATGTGCTGCTCGCCCTCCCGGTGTCCTTGCTGATCGCATGGCTGTGGCTGCAGGGTGTCGGCCAGCCGCTCACCGGCGCCGAGAAGTCCGCGCACCTGCTGGCCGACCTGCATCCGCTGTCGGCCGCGGTGCCGCACGCGGCCATCGCGGGGGTGTGCCTGTTCCTCGCCGGCGTGCTGTCGGGCTACTACGACAACCGCTGCGTGTACTCGCGCATCCCGGCGCGCATCGCACGCCTGGGCTGGCTGCGCCGCCTGCTCGGTGACGCCGGCGCAGCGGGCCTGGCGCGGTATGTGGAGGAGAACCTGGGCGCCATCGTGGGCAACATCGCCTTCGGCCTGATGCTCGGCTATGTCGGCTTCATCGGCCACATCCTGGGGCTGCCGCTCGACATCCGCCATGTGACCTTCGCGGCGGCCAATCTTGCCTACGGCTGGACCGGGCTCGGCTTTGCCGTGCCCTGGCCGGAGCTCGCCATGGCCGCGATCGGCGTGGCCCTGGTGGGCGTGACCAACCTGACCGTGAGCTTCGGGCTTGCCTTCAGCACGGCGCTCAAGGCGCGCCAGTTGCGGCTGACCCGGCGACGGGAGTTCCTGGGCGCGCTGCTGCGCCAGTGGCGGGCCGACCCTGGCGGGTTCCTGTTCCCGCCCGCCGAACGCAAGCCCGACGGTCCGACCTAGGACAGACGATCGGCGCGCGCCTCGAGCCGCCGCAGCCGATCATCGAGCGCGCCGAGCGCTTCGCCCAGCCCGCGCATGGCGGCGCGCGACACCGCCGGGCCGGCGCCCGGCGCATCACCGTTCGCAGCCGCACCGGCAAGCACCGCAGGCAGGTTCTTCAGGCGATGCACGAGCCCGTCGAGCAGGCCGGCGGCCCGATGCGCGGCCACATCGCCGACCAGCCGGCTGAGGTCTTCTTCGACATCCCAGCGCAGGTCGCGCGCGAGCTCGCCCAGGGCGGCGGCGAGCATGACATCGCCATCGACCCGGAGGTGCCGGGTGAGCCCGTTCACGCCCTGGGTGGCGAAGGCCTTGAGCGCCTGCGCCGAGGGCTGCAGCAGCAGCGTGGCCCGCGGCGGCGCAGTGCCCTCGGCCGGTTCGAGCAGACCTTCGGGCGTGATCATCAGGCGGGCCTCGGGTGCCGGCAGGCCGGGCTGCTCGGGCACGACGAGCCCGACGCGCACCACCGCGCCGGCATGCATGCGCAGACGGTCGCGCGCCCAGGCCTGCTGGCGCAGCACATGACCCAGCGCCAGCGCCACTG
This sequence comes from uncultured bacterium, assembly GCA_903934795.1. Taxonomy (GTDB): domain Bacteria; phylum Pseudomonadota; class Gammaproteobacteria; order Burkholderiales; family Burkholderiaceae_E; genus Quisquiliibacterium. The sequence continues at coordinate 12,215 of CAIZPE010000042.1, forward strand.
CCTGCACTGCGCCCCGGTGCGCGGCCAGGACGGCATCAGCCGTCAGGGCTCGCCAGGGGCTGCCCGGCCGCTCGAAGGCGCCGGCATCTTCAGCCCCGGGCGCGGGGTTCACGCGAGCTGCTGGATGCCGGCGAGCATCCAGCCCGAGTCGCCGGCCATCGGCTTGACCAGGTTCCAGACCTCGTCGAAGGGCTCGGCAGCCGCGGACTCGACCTCGCGGATCAGGCCATGGAAGCGCACGCTGGCGACATGATCCAGGCCCTGCGGGTGGATGCCGAGCAGCTCGGCCTCCAGGCTGACGACATCCGTGCGCTGCGGGGCGGCACCACGCTCGGCAATCTGCCGGGAAAGTTCCGGCAGCAGGTCGTCGGACACGAACTCGCGCAGCACGGCCTGATCGGCCGCATCGAAGGCGGCCTGCAGACGCACAAACTGCTGGCGTGCCCCCTTGAGGAAGCCTTCGACATCGAAGTCGGCAGGGACCCCCGGCGGCAGACCGGTGACCGGCGCGGCCGCGGCGGCGGTGCTGGCCGCCCCGCCGAACACGGCATCGGCGCTGCGCGCGCTGGCCGGCGGATAGCTGACCGAGGCCTCGGGCCCGATGGCGGTGTTGCCGTAGCCGGGCGCAGCCATGGCCGGACGGGCACCGCCCTGGCGACGGGCCATGATCATCCGGAACACCACCAGACCGACGGCGAGCAGGGCCAGCAGCAGCAGGCCGCTCATGACCGCATTGGCGAACTCGGCGCCAAGCCCCAGGTGGCTGAACAGGGCAGCCAGACCCAGACCGGCAGCCAGCCCGGCAATGGGACCGAGCCAACGGTTGCGGGCGGGCTGCGGCGCAGCCGCCGGCGGCGTGGCCGGGCGGGCGGCCGCGGCCTGGGCCGGCGCCTGCTGCTGGGCGGGCGCACCCTGCTGCGGCGCCTGCTGGGGGGTGGCATCGCGCTGGACGGTGTTCGACTGGCGGCCGACATTGCGGCCACCACCGACGCGCGCGGCCTCGGCATCGGCCACGACCATGGAAGTGCCGATGAGGGCGACGGCCATCAGGCCGAGAAGACGATTGCGCATGGACAGGTGCTCCTGGGTGTTACGGACTTCGGATGAGTCGGTGGAACGGACGGACGGCTTTCAGCGGGATGAGGGCGCGGACTCAGATGCGCACGCCCTCATGCAGGGCCACCACCCCGGCGGCCATGTTGAAGTAGCGTACCCCGGCCAGCCCGGCCTCGCGCAGCATGCCCGCAAGCGTCTCCTGGTCTGGGTGCATGCGGATCGACTCGGCGAGATAGCGATAGCTCTCGGCGTCGCCGGCCACGGCGCGGCCCATGAAGGGCAGCACGCGGAAGGAATAGGCATCGTAGACCGGCTCGAGCGGCTTCCAGACCCGCGAGAACTCCAGCACCAGCAGCCGGCCGCCGGGGCGCAGGACCCGGGTCATCTCGGCCAGGGCGCGATCCTTGTGGGTCATGTTGCGCAGGCCGAAGGCGACCACGCAGCGATCGAAGTAGGCATCGGGAAAGGGCAGCCGCTCGGCATCGCAGCAGACCACCGGGCCGGGCCGTCCGTCATCGAGCAGACGGTCGCGGCCGATGGCCAGCATCGACGGGTTGATGTCGGTGAGCCAGACCTCGCCGGTGGGGCCCACGCGACGGGCGAACTGCCGGGAGAGGTCGGCGGTGCCGCCGGCGACATCGAGCACCCGCATGCCGGGGCGCACCGCGGCGTGCGCCACGGTGGCAGCCTTCCAGACCCGGTGCAGCCCGACCGACATCAGGTCGTTCATGGCGTCGTAGCGCGCGGCCACGGAGTCGAAGACCCCGCGTACCCGTTCGGCCTTGCGGGCCGGATCGACCGACTCGAAACCGAAATGCGTGGCCGCTTCCGGCCCGGGGGCCGCGGAACCCTGATCTGATGAAGACACGCTCATGCGCCGCCCCGGCGCACCTCGGTGGCCTGCAGGGGCGCGGCATCGGTTGCGGCACCCGAACCGGCAGGATCGCGGCTGGCGCCGGCCTCGGCGAGCTTGCGCAGGTACTCCTGCCAGAGCCGGGTCTCCTGGGTGCCGAGCCAGTGGAGGTAGTCCCAGGAGTAGAGGCCGCTGGAGTGGCCATCATTGAAGTAGGGCTGGATCGCGTAGTGCCCGACCGGCTCGATGCGGTCGATACCGACATCGCGCTTGCCCACCTGGAGCGTCTCCTGACCAGGGCCATGGCCGCGGACCTCGGCCGAGGGCGAATGAACGCGCAGGTACTCGAAGGGCAGCCGGAAGTGCCGGCCGTCATCGAACTCGATCTCGAACACCCGCGATTGCTGGTGCACGACGATGCGGGTGGGTGTCGGGGTTTGCTTGTCTAGACCGGCCATGGGCTACCAGGATCGTCAGGGGCGGCAGGCGCCGCGAATGCCGGCCGCCGAGGCAGCCGTTCCGGTCGATGGTAGCGGATTCCCGACGCGGCTTCGCGCCGACCCTCCCGGGGGCATGTCTCAGTCCGGCAGACGCCGGAACAGCCACTGGCGGAAGGTCGGCGAACCAAGCACCGAGGCCACCAGCTCGATCCGGCCTTCATGCCCCGTCTCGCCCAGCCACAGGCGGACGCCGCGCTGCACCTCGGGATGCACAGGCAGGATCAGCGACTCGGGTTCCCGGCTCACCGGGTCGGCAGCGAGCAGCACCGCATCGGTCGATGCCCTCGCGCCATCGGCACGGACCAGCAGCGGTCGCGGCTCGCCGGGCCAGACCGCGAGACCCACCCGCTGCACCGGCGGCAGGGCGAGGTCGTCGCCCAGGCGCTGCGACAGCGACACCACCCGGGCCAGCCGCACGGTCGGTTCGGCCGCCTCGGGGCCGTGCGCGCGGCCCCGGCCGTCGCCGGCCATCAGCGCCAGCGTGAGCAGATCCCCCAGACCGAGCGCCGCGGCGAACTCGCGCTCGATGAACCACTGGCCATGCTCCTGCGCCACCCAGTCGACCCGCTCGCCCGCCAGAGCCCAGTCACGCAAGGCCGTCGACGGACCCGCGCGGCGGTCGCCGCCGCGCACCGGCAGTCCGGGACCCGGAAAGCCGATGCTCGCGCGCAGCATGCCCAGCGGCGCATCGGGCAGCGAGAGGGCCACATAGCCCGGCGACCAGCGCTCGGCGAGCAGGGCGAGCAGGTCACGGGTGGTGCCCAGGCTCATCCCCCGCGGGAGCCGGGTACGGCTGCCCGGGGCGAGCCGGTCGACCTGATCGCGCTGGATGGCCAGGCGGGGCAGCAGCTGATGGCTGTCGAGACGCACCGCCTGCCGCGGCCCCAGACCGAGCACCGGTCCGCTGGCACAGGGCGACACGCGGCTGCCCGGCGCGATCAGGAAGCCCACCCGCGGCGCCCAGCGACGGGCAAGCCGCGCGGCGAGCGCGAGCTCGGTCTCGCTGCGCGCGCCGGGGCTGATCAGCGCCATCAGCAGCGGATAGATGAAGAGCGCGCGCGCCGTGGGCGCGCGGCCGAAGGTGGCGAGATCGGGCAGCACCACATCCTGGAAGGTGCTGGCGCGCACATCGGCGGCCAGCAGACACAGGCGATCCCAGTCCTGATGACCGACGCGCAAGCGGGCATGCTGCTGGGTGACGATCAGACGCGACTGGTAGTCCAGCGCGCGGATGAGCGGCAGGATGGCGCGCAGCGACAGCGTGGTGCCCGGAATGATCGTGCGCACCTCGGCATCGGTATGCTCGCGCAGCTCGTTGTGCAGGCGCTCGAAGACCTCGCGGCCGAGCTGCAGCCCGGCGACCAGGCGCGCCGCCAGCCGGCGCTGCGGCTGCGGCATCGGGAAAGGGCAGGCGCGAAGGTCGGCCGCCAGGCGCTCGAGCGCGCGCAGGTGCACCGGCCGGGCCTGCTCGGCGATCTCCAGACGCAGATCGGGCGACCGGGCAGACTCGCCGATGCTGGCGAGCAGGGCCTCGACCGAGGACAGCAGGCGCGGATCGGCGGGATCCTGCGCAGCCAGCCACTGACGGCAGGCCGGACCGTCGAGGACGGACGGCACGGAGGGGACAGCAGCGGACTTGGCGTGCATGGACGGGCTCGGAGCGCTCGCGGACGAAGGCCCCGACTGTGCCGCACCCGCAGACCGGGCACCTTGACCAACTGCACGAACCGGCGAAGATCGTGCCGGCCGGGGGATTGCCCTAGAACTTGGTGTAGCCGCCGTCGATGAGCATCTGCTCGCCGGTGAGGTAGGACGAGGCGTCACTCATCAGCCAGACCGCCACCCCGCCGAAGTCATCGATATGACCCCAGCGCCGCGCCGGGATGCGCGGCATGACATTGTCACGGAAGCGCGGATTGCTGAAGGAGGGCTCGGTCATCTCGGTCTCGATCCAGCCCGGCAGGATGGAGTTGACCCGGATCTTGTAGCGGGCGAGCTCCACCGCGAGCGCCCGGCAATAGGCGGTGACCGCGCCCTTGGAAGCGCCATAGTGGCTGTTGCGCGCCGCGCCCTCGACCGCGGCGGTGCTTGCGGTGGCCACCAGCGAGCCGCCACCGCCACGCTCCATCATGTGGCGCGCAGCCGCTCGGAAGGTGAAGAACACCCCGTCGAGGTTGATGCGCAGCACCCGGCGGAATTCCTCATGGGTCATGTCGACCAGCAGGTTGCCCTTGCCGGAGACACCGGCGTTGGCGAAGCAGGCATCGACCCGGCCCATGCGCGAGACCGACTCGGCGAACGCAGCCTCCACCGCGGCTTCCTCGCCGACATCGCAGACCAGGGCGTCGACCTGCCCGCCGCCGTCGGCGAGCCGCTGGCGCGCGGCATCGGTCTTGGCGGGATTGGAGCCCCAGATCATGACGCGGGCGCCGCTGTCGAGCAGCGCGCGGGCCATGCCGAAGCCGATGCCGCCGTTGCCGCCGGTGATGACCGCGCAGCGGCCGGTGAGATCGAAGGGTTTGTACATGGTGGGGTCTCCTGGGGGGGTCGACCGATTCTAGTCGAAGCCCCCGGGGCCGCCGTTCCGCGGCGGCAGCGCCCGCCGTGCCCACCGGGATGCGCCGGGCGCTGCCGCCCGGCGCGGCGGTGGCGGTCTAGACCAGCACCCGCTCGATGCCGCCGTCGTTGGCGCGGGCGACATAGTCGGCCATCCAGTCGGGGCCGAGCAGGTGGCGGGCGATCTCGACCACGATGTAGTCGGCCTGCACCCCGGTGTCGTCCTCGTAGCGCGACAGGCCCTGCAGGCACGACGGGCAGGAGGTGAGCACCTTGACCGGCGCCTCGGCCGCGGCCCCCGGGGGAGCCGACAGCACCGGCAGGGCGCGCAGCGCCTGCGCGCCGCGACGCATCTCCTGCTCCTTGCGGAAGCGCACCTGGGTGGCGATGTCGGGCCGGGTGACCGCAAGTGTGCCGCTCTCGCCGCAGCAGCGGTCGTTGCGCTCGATGCGGCCGTTGAGCTGCTCGTTCATGAGCGTGTTGACCACCTTGCTCGAGGCGTGCGTCTTCATGGGGGTGTGGCAGGGCTCGTGGTACATGTAGCGCGAGCCGGTCACGCCCTCGAGCCGCACGCCCTTCTCCATGAGGTACTCGTGGATGTCGATGATGCGGCAGCCCGGGAAGACCTTGTCGAACTCATAGCCCTGGAGCTGGTCGTAGCAGGTGCCGCAGCTCACCACCACCGTCTTGATGTCGAGGTAGTTGAGGGTGTTGGCCACGCGGTGGAACAGCACGCGGTTGTCGGTGATGATCTGCTCGGCCTTGTCGAACTGGCCCGAGCCGCGCTGCGGGTAGCCGCAGCACAGGTAGCCCGGCGGCAGCACGGTCTGCACACCGACATGCCAGAGCATGGCCTGGGTGGCCAGGCCTACCTGCGAGAACAGGCGCTCGGAGCCGCAGCCCGGGAAGTAGAACACCGCCTCGGCGTCGGCGCTGGTGGCGCGCGGGTCGCGGATGATCGGCACGTAGCGCGAATCTTCGATGTCGAGCAGCGCACGCGCGGTGCGCAAGGGCAGCTTGCCCGGCATCTTCTTGTTCACGAAGTGGATCACCTGCGCCTTGATCGGCGGCTTGCCCACGCTGGCCGGCGGCCGGGCGGTCTGGCGCCGGGCGAACTTGCCCAGCACCCGGTTGGCCAGGCGCTGCACGCGATAGCCCACGCCGACCATCGCCGCCCGGGTGGCGTTGATGGTGTCGGGGTCGCGGGCGTTCAGGAAGAACATGGCCGCGGCATTGCCGGCATTGAACTTCTTGCGCCCCATCTTGCGCAGCAGGTTGCGCATGTTCATGGAGACATCGCCGAAGTCGATGTCTACCGGGCAGGGTGACTCGCACTTGTGGCAGACCGTACAGTGGTCGGCGACATCGGAGAATTCATCCCAGTGCCGGATCGACACGCCGCGCCGGGTCTGCTCCTCGTAGAGGAAGGCCTCGACCAGCAGCGAGGTGGCCAGGATCTTGTTGCGCGGCGAGTAGAGCAGGTTGGCGCCGGGCACATGGGTGGCGCACACCGGCTTGCACTTGCCGCAGCGCAGGCAGTTCTTGACGGAATCGGCGATGGCGCCGATGTCGGAGGCCTGCAGGATGAGCGACTCGGCGCCCATCAGGCCGAAACTCGGCGTGTAGGCGTTGCGCAGGTCGGCCCCGGGCATGAGCTTGCCGCGGTTGAAGCGGCCTTCGGGGTCGATGCGCTGCTTGTAGGCCCGGAAGCCGGCGAGCTCCTCCTCGGTGAGGAACTCGAGCTTGGTGATGCCGATGCCGTGCTCGCCCGAGATGACGCCATCGAGGCGGCGGGCCAGGGCCATGATGCGCGCGACCGCGGCCTCGGCCTCCTTGAGCATGCCGTAGTCGTCGGAGTTCACCGGCAGGTTGGTGTGCACATTGCCGTCGCCGGCGTGCATGTGCAGCGCCACGAACACCCGGCTGCGCAGCACGCGGCGGTGGGTCTCGTCGCAGCGGCGCAGCAGGGCCTGCAGCGCCTGGCCCTGCAGGATGCGCGACAGCGGCTCGCGCAGCTCGGTCTTCCAGGACACGCGGATGCTGCGATCCTGCAGCAGGGTGAACAGCGTGGCCTCGGGCTCGACCTGCAGGCGGGCATCGAGCGCGGCCTGGTGCCCGGCCAGGCCGAAGCCGGGGAGCACCTCGCGCAGCCCGGCCAGCGGCGCGTCGATGCGATCGAGGAGGAAGCGCCAGCGGGCGCGGGTGAGCGCGAGCAGCTCGCGGGCCTGGCGCAGCCGCTCGGCGAAGAGCTCGTCGTCGGCGGCAGCATCGTCGGCGGGGGCCGGCACCGGGGTGTCGCGCAGCAGCGCCTCGAGTTCGTCGACGAGGCGCAGCTTGTTGCCGGTGGACAGCTCGATGTTGATGCGCTCGATGCCGTCGGTGTACTCGCCCATCCGCTCCAGCGGAATGACCACGTCCTCGTTGATCTTGAAGGCGTTGGTGTGGCGGGCGATGGCGGCGGTGCGGGCGCGGTCGGCCCAGAAGGTCTTGCGCGCCTCGGCCGAGACCGCGGTGAAGCCCTCGCCGGCGCGGCTGTTGGCGATGCGCACCACCTCGGAGGCGGCGCGCGCGACCGCGGCGTCGTCGTCGCCGACGATGTCGCCGATCAGGACCATCTTGGGCAGGCCGCCGCGGCGCGACTTGGTGGTGTAGCCCACCGCACGCAGATAGCGCTCGTCGAGATGCTCGAGGCCGGCGAGCAGCACCCGAGGGCCGGCACCGGCGGCCGCGGACAGGCCATCGAGGTAGCGCTTGATCTCGACGATGGACGGCACGGCCTGGCGCGGCTGGCCGAAGAATTCGAGGCACACCGTGCGGATGTGGGCGGGCATGCGATGCAGCACCCAGCGCGCGGCGGTGATCAGACCGTCGCAGCCTTCCTTCTGGATGCCGGGCAGGCCGGCGAGGAACTTGTCGGTGACATCCTTGCCCAGGCCCTGCTTGCGGAAAACCCGGCCGGGGATCTCGAGTCGCTCGGTGCGCACCGGCTCGCCGCGCATCAGGCCATCGGGGCCGAGCTGACCGGGCCGATACCAGCGCAGCTCGAAGCATGCGAGCGGCGCATCATGGATCTTGCCGAGGTTGTGGTCGAGGCGGGTGACCTCCAGCCACTGGCCCTGCGGGTCGACCATGCGCCACCAGGCGAGGTTGTCGAGCGCGGTGCCCCAGAGCACCGCCTTCTTGCCGCCGGCGTTCATGGCGATGTTGCCGCCCACGCAGGAGGCCTCGAGCGAGGTGGGGTCGACCGCGAAGACCAGACCGGCGCGCTCGGCGGCCTCGGTGACGCGCTTGGTGACCACGCCCGCCTCGGCGAACACGGTGGGCACCGGGGTGGCCACACCGGGCAGGGTCATGGGCTCGACCGGCCCGAGCCGCTCGAGCTTCTCGGTGTTGATGACCGCGGAGAGCGCGGTGAGCGGTACCGCGCCCCCGGTGTAGCCGGTGCCGCCGCCGCGCGGGATGATGGTGAGCCCGAGTTCGATGCAGGCCGACACCAGCGGCGCCATCTCGGCCTCGGTGTCGGGGGTGAGCACCACGAAGGGGTACTCCACCCGCCAGTCGGTGGCATCGGTCACATGCGAAACCCGCGACATGCCGTCGAAGCGGATGTTGTCGCGATGGGTGTGCCGCCCCAGCAGCCGGACCGCGGCGCGGCGCAGGCGCGCGGTGGCCACGAACTCGGCCTCGAAGGCGCTGACCGCCTCGGTGGCCATGGCCACCAGCCGCCCGACCCGCTCGGCACGGACAACCGCGACCGCCTCCTCGGCAGCATCGCGGTCACGGGTGCGGCGCCGCTCGATCTCGTGCAGCCGGTGATGCAGGGCCGACACCAGCGCCCGACGGCGGCCGGGGTTGTCGATGAGGTCATCCTGCAGGTAGGGATTGCGGCGCACCACCCAGATGTCGCCCAGCACCTCGAAGAGCATGCGCGCGGAACGGCCGGTACGGCGCTCGCCGCGCAACTCGTCGAGCAGCTGCCAGGCGTCTTCGCCCAGCAGCCGGCCAACGATCTCGCGGTCGCTGAAGGAGGTGTAGTTGTAGGGGATCTCGCGCAGGCGGACCGGGCTCTCGGCATCGGCCCGCAGCGCGCTCAGAGGCAGCGGCGCATTCATCGTGCGTCCCTTAAAAGAGCATTCTATCGCGGGGCCACGGGGCGGTCGGCCATGGCAGCCCGGCGGGCAGGGATTAGCGCCGCCTCAGAAACCGAACGGCCGGCCGAGCGCCCGCCACCAGTCGTTGGGCACCCACAGCAGCGCCCCGGTGGCGAGCGAATAACGCAGCACCCGGCCGATCGCGATCCAGCCGATGCACGGCCAGAAGGGCAGTCGCAGCCAGCCGGCCACCGCGCACATCGGGTCGCCGATGACGGGCAGGAAGGACACCAGGAGCGCCTTGGGCCCCAGGCGCTCGAACCAGCCCAGAAAACGGTGATTGCGGCCCCGCGTGATGGCGGCGCTGGCGCCCCGCCCCATCCAGTAGTCGACCGCGCCGCCCAGGGTGTTGCCGGCGGTGGCCACCGCCACCACCGCCCAGAACTGGTCGGGATTGAGCTTGGCATACGCGAACACCGCCGGCTCCGAGCCCATCGGCAGCAGGGTGGCCGACACGAAGGCGATCACGAACACCGAGGACAGGCCGTTCCTCGGCAGCGCGAACCAGTCGATGACGGTGGTCATGAACGCTTCCATCGCGACCGAGTCTAGCAGCGGCCTTGCCGTGCATCGCTGAGGGCACGCCAGCCGACGGGACTAAAATGAGGGAATGTCCGCCCAGTACCTCAAGCGCATCCTCACCGCCCGCGTCTACGATGTGGCCCGCGAAACCCCGCTGGAGCCCGCGCCGCTGCTGTCGGCGCGGCTGGGCAACCGGATCCTGTTCAAGCGCGAGGACATGCAGGATGTGTTCTCGTTCAAGCTGCGCGGCTCGTACAACAAGATGGCCCATCTGCCGGCCGAGCAGCTCGCCCGCGGCGTGATCGCCGCCTCGGCCGGCAACCATGCCCAGGGGGTGGCGCTGGCCGCCAGCCGCCTGGGCTGCCGGGCGGTGATCGTCATGCCGGTGACCACCCCGCAGGTCAAGGTCGATGCCGTGCGCGCCCGCGGCGCCGAGGTGGTGCTGCACGGCGACAGCTACAGCGACGCCTACGCCCATTCCCTGAGCCTGCAGCAGTCCGAGGGCCTGACCTTCGTCCATCCCTTCGACGACCCCGATGTGATCGCCGGCAACGGCACCATCGGCATGGAGATCCTGCGCCAGCATCCCGGCCCCATCCACGCCATCTTTGCGGCCATCGGCGGCGGCGGCCTGATCGCCGGCATCGCCGCCTACGTGAAGCAGGTGCGGCCCGAGATCCGGATCATCGGCGTGCAGGCCACCGACTCCGACGCCATGGCCCGCTCGCTCAAGGCGGGCCGGCGGGTGGAGCTGGCCGACGTCGGGCTGTTCTCCGACGGCACCGCGGTCAAGAAGGTCGGCGAGGAAACCTTCCGGCTGTGCCGCGAGCATGTCGACGAGATCGTGCTGGTGGACACCGACCAGCTCTGCGCGGCCATCAAGGATGTCTTCCAGGACACCCGATCCATTCTCGAGCCGGCCGGGGCCATGGCCATCGCCGGCGCCAAGGCCTATGTCGAGCGCGAAGGCCTGCGCGACCAGACCCTGGTCACGCTGGCCTGCGGCGCCAACATGAACTTCGACCGGCTGCGCTTCGTGTCCGAGCGCGCCGAGATCGGCGAGCAGCGCGAGGCGGTGTTCGCGGTGACCATCCCGGAGGAACGCGGCAGCTTCCGCCGCTTCTGCGAGGCCGTGGGTCCGCGCAATGTCACCGAGTTCAACTACCGCATCGCCGATGCCCGCCAGGCTCATGTGTTCGTCGGCGTGCAGATCCAGCGCCGCGCCGAGGCCGTCACCATCGCCGAAGGCCTGCGCGCCGCCGGCTTCGAGACCCTGGACCTCACCGATGACGAACTCGCCAAGCTGCACATCCGTCACCTGGTGGGCGGGCACTCGCCGCTCGCCCGCGACGAGATTCTGTACCGCTTCGAGTTCCCGGAGCGGCCCGGCGCACTGATGCGATTCCTGTCCAGCATGAGCCCCAACTGGAACATCTCGCTGTTCCACTATCGCAACCATGGCGCCGACTATGGCCGCATCCTGGTCGGGCTGCAGGTGCCGACCGGCGAGAAGCGCGCCCTGCGGGACTTCCTTGCCGGCCTGGGCTACGCCCATGAAGATGTCAGCCGACACCCGGCCTACCGGCTGTTCCTGGGCGCGCACAGCGCCTGAGAACCCGCGGGAGTTCCGCAAGCGTCAACCTGGCGTTACAATCCCGGTGTCCATGAATCTCATCGCCCTCGGTCTCAATCACACCACCGCGCCGGTTGCCGTGCGTGAACGGGTGTCCTTTCCGGGCGAGGGCCTGCGCGACGCCCTGGCCGATCTTCGCGCCAGCCTGCGCAGCCTGGTGCCCGAGGGTGCCATCCTGTCCACCTGCAACCGCACCGAGATCTACTGCGCCAGCGAGCAGCCCGGCGAGGTGCCCCCGGCGGTGTCGGGATGGCTGGCGCAGCGCCAGGGGCTGGCCGCCGGCCAGTTGCAGTCGCACCTCTATGTGCTGCCCAACAGCCAGGCGGTGCGGCACGCCTTCCGCGTGGCCGCGGGCCTCGACTCCATGGTGCTGGGCGAGCCGCAGATCCTCGGCCAGCTCAAGGAGGCGGTGCGCGTGGCGCAGGACACCGGCTCGCTCGGCACGCACCTGCACCAGCTGTTCCAGCGCTCCTTCGCGGTGGCCAAGGAGGTGCGTTCCACCACCGAGATCGGCGCCCACTCGGTATCGATGGCCGCGGCCGCGGTGCGGCTGGCCCGGCGCATCTTCGAAGACCTGCGCGACACCCGGGTGCTGTTCGTGGGCGCCGGCGAGATGATCGAGCTGTGCGCCACCCACTTCGCCGCGCAGCACCCCAAGGCCATCGTGGTCGCCAACCGCACCGAGGAACGCGGCGAGAAGCTCGCCCGCCAGTTCAACGGCGGCACCCTGCGCCTGAACGAGCTGCCCGAGTCGCTCGAGAAGTTCGACATCGTGGTCTCGTGCACCGCCAGCACCCTGCCGATCATCGGTCTGGGCATGGTCGAGCGGGCCACCCGCGCCCGTCGTCGCCGGCCCATCTTCATGGTCGACCTGGCCGTGCCGCGCGACATCGAGCCCGAAGTGGCGCGCCTCGATGATGTCTTCCTCTACACCGTCGACGACCTCGGCAAGGTGGTGCAGAGCGGCGCCGAGAACCGCCGCGCGGCGGTGGCGCAGGCCGAGGCCATCATCGAGACCCGGGTCGATGCCTTCATGCAGTGGATGAGCGCGCGTCAGGCCGTGCCGGTCATCCGCGAACTCCATGCCCGCGGCGAAGCCCTTCGCCAGGCCGAACTCGAGCGCGCGCGGCGGCTGCTGGCCCGCGGGGACGATCCGGCCGAGGTGCTCGAATCCCTCGCGCGCGGCCTCACCGGCAAGTTCCTGCATGCGCCCACGGCCATGCTGCAGCGGCCGGGCGAAGACCATGAGGCGCTCGTCCGCCTGATCGACCGTCTCTTTCCCGGTCAGGCCTGAGGGCGCTCCGCCCGCCAGGCCCGCGCCGGGTTTCCCGCTGCCCGTTCCGCCATGACACCGTCGATGCTGGCGCGGCTCGAAAGCCTCGAGCAGCGCCTGGCCGAAGTCAATCTGCTGCTCTCCGGGCCGGAAGCGGCGCGCGACCTGAACACGCTGCGCCGGCTCAACCGCGAGCAGGTCGAGCTCACCCAGGTGGTGGGTCACCTCACGGCGTGGAAGCAGGCCCAGGCCGACCGCGAGGCGGCCGAGGCCATGCGCACCGATCCCGAGCTGCGGACATTCGCCGACGAGGAGGCGCAGGCCGCGCTGCAGCGCCTGCGCACCGAGGAAGACACCCTGCAGCGGCTGCTGCTGCCGCGCGACCCCAACGACGAGCGCGATGTCATGCTCGAGATCCGGGCCGGCACCGGCGGCGACGAATCGGCGCTGTTCGCCGGCGACCTGCTGCGCATGTACCTGCGCTATGCCGAGCGCCAGGGCTGGCAGACCGAGCTGATGTCCGAGAGCGCCTCCGAGCTCGGCGGGTACCGCGAGGTGATCGTGCGCATCGCCGGCGATGGGGTCTACTCGCGCCTGAAGTTCGAGTCCGGCGGGCACCGGGTGCAGCGGGTGCCCGAGACCGAGGCCCAGGGCCGCATCCACACCTCGGCCTGCACGGTGGCGGTGATGGCCGAGGCCGATGACGCCAGCGACGTCCAGATCGACCCCGAGAGCCTTCGCATCGATGTCTTTCGCGCCTCGGGCGCGGGCGGGCAGCACGTCAACAAGACCGAGTCGGCGGTGCGGATCACCCACCTGCCCACCGGCATCGTGGTCGAGTGCCAGGACGACCGTTCGCAGCACCGCAACCGAGACAAGGCCATGAAGGTGCTGGCCACCCGGCTGCGCGACCGCCAGATGCGCGAGGCGCAGGCCAGGGAGGCGGCGCACCGCAAGTCGCTGATCGGCTCGGGCGATCGCTCCGAACGCATCCGCACCTACAACTTTCCGCAGGGCCGGCTTACCGACCACCGCATCAACCTCACCCTCTACAAGCTCGACAGGGTGATGGACGGGGACATCGAAGAGGTGCTCTCGGCACTGGGCAGTGCCCACCAGGCAGAGCAGCTCGCGGCGCTGGCCGAGGCCGTCTGAGCGGCGCGACCGCCCTGCCCCAGGCCCCAGGCCGAACCCTGCGCCGCATGAACCCCCCGAGTCACGACCAGCTGATCGCTGCCGCCGGCCTGCCCCGGCTCGAGGCCCGCATGCTGCTCGAAGCGCTGAGCGGCCGGCCTCGGGAATGGCTGATCGCCCACGGCCCCGAGCCGGTGGATGCCGGACTCGCCGCGCGCTTCCTGGCACTCGCGCGCCGCCGACTGGCCGGGGAACCGATGGCCTATCTCACCGGCCGGCGCGAGTTCCGCGGGCTGATGTTCAGGGTCGACGAGGCGGTGCTCGTGCCGCGGCCCGACACCGAAATCCTGGTCGATCTCGCCCTGGCGCTCGCCCCGCCCGAGGCCCGGGTGCTCGATCTGGGCACCGGCAGCGGCGCGATCGCGATCAGCCTGGCCTGCGCCCGCGCCGATCTGCGGCTGTGCGCCACCGACCGCAGTGCAGCCGCGCTGGCCGTGGCCCGACGCAATGCGCAGTCCCTGCTCGGCCAGGGTGGGGCCGGGCGGATCGAGTTCCGGCAGGGCGACTGGTGGGAGGCGCTGCCCGCCTCGGCCCGATTCGGGCTGGTGGCGGCCAACCCGCCCTACCTCGCCGAAGATGATCCCCACCTCGCCAGCGACCTCCGGTTCGAGCCGCGGGAAGCGCTCGTAGCCCATGAGGCCGGCCTTGCCGACCTGCAGCGCATTGCGCGGGCGGCACCCCGGTACCTCGAACCCGGCGGATGGCTGCTGCTCGAGCACGGCATGGATCAGGGCGCCCCGGTGCGGGCCCTGCTGACCGAGGCCGGGCTGAGCAGCGTGCGCACGGAACGCGACGCCGAGGATCGGGAACGGGTGACGCTGGGCAGGCTCAACGGCGGCACCGACGGCAGGCCCGATGATCCGCATCGGGTGACCGCGATCCTGTCGGGTGCCTGACGGGTCATGACCGGCTCTGGCCGAGTCCTGGCCTAGAATAGCGTCTCCACTCACGGAGACACGCGATGGACGCCAAGGAATTCATCCAGAAAACCGTCACCGAAAACCCGGTCGTGCTGTTCATGAAGGGCACGGCGCAGTTCCCGCAATGCGGCTTCTCGGGGCGCGCCGTGCAGATCCTGAAGGCCTGCGGCATCCGCAACCTGGTCACCGTCAATGTCCTCGAGGACGACGAGGTGCGTCAGGCCATCAAGGATTTCGCCAACTGGCCGACCATCCCGCAGCTCTATGTCAACGGCGAGTTCATCGGCGGCTCCGACATCGTCTCCGAGATGTACCAGTCGGGCGAACTGCAGAAGCTGCTTCCCGCACCGCCCGCGGCCTGACCGGCTGTCCGGGGCGGGCGCGCCCGGCGCCGGTCCGTCCCCTCGTCAACCCCAGGAATCCCCGCCATGAAGATCCTTCTCGCCACCGACGGCTCCAAGCATGCTCTGAGGGCGGTCCGTCACGCGGCCAAGCTGGTGGCCGAGCTGAAGTCGCCCAGCACGGTCACGCTGATCAGCGTGCATGACGGCACCGCCCTGCGTCATGCCGAGCGTTTCGTGGGCCGCAAGGCGGTCAACGATTACCTGCGTGACCTCTCCGACCAGGATCTGGCGGCTTCCCGCAAGCTGCTCGACAAGGCCGGTGTCCGGCACGACATGGTGATCCGCACCGGCCACATCGCCGCCGAGATCGCCGCGGCGGCCAGCGAAGGCGGCTTTGACCTGCTGGTGCTCGGCAGCAAGGGGCGCTCCAGCCTCAAGGACCTGCTCATCGGCTCGGTCGCGCAGCGCGTGAGCGAACTCAGCAAGGTGCCGGTTCTGCTGGTGAAGTAGTTCCCCTGCAGGCGGATCTCCCGCCGGCGTGACGCCGGTCACGCCAGCCGCCGATCAGCGGCCGCTATGCTCCGACAAGCGGCCGATTGTCGGCCGGCGAGACGGGAATCGCATGGATCACTTTCGCCCGGACCAGTGGCGGCGCCTGGCGCGCCGTCACCCGTCGGGATTCGACGCGCGCCGCCGGGCGGTGCTGCTGCTGGAACTCACCCGCATCGGACCGCCGCCCAATGCCCGGGCACGACGGGCGCTGGACCGGCTGGAGCGGCGTCTGTCCGGACAGGACAGGGATGCGCGGCTGCAAGGCGCGACCCTGGCGCTGGCCGAGGCCATGATCGAGCTTGGCCGGGCCGCCAGAGACCTGCTGCGGGTGGGCAGCGAGCTCGGCCGGGCGGTGACGCTCGACCTCGCCCAGACCCGCCCTCAGGCGGCCAGACTGCCCGCCGAACGCGAGCCGAGCAACGACTCCATCTCGCGCCGCAGCCGGTAGGCACGGGTGCCGGTGTCGATGGCGACATCGTCCCAGCTCAGGCTCTGGCCCTGGCGCACCGGTCGGATCACCCGCACATCATGGGCCAGGCCCAGGGGCAGCCCGCCCATCGCCGCCGAGGTGGCCGCGGGCAGCAGCTTGCCCCACACCGTGTAGCCGCCCTCCCCGTCGAGCACTTCGCCCACCGCGAGGTCGCGCTTGGCAGTGGCCACCACATCGGCGTTCCAGGCCGTGGCCACGCCGGTGGGCTCGCCGCGCAGCGCCACGCTGGCCACGCTCACCCCCACCTCGAGGCCGATCAGGTGCCAGCGCTTGTAGAGCGTGAAGTAACGCCCGCTCGGATCGGTGTGGGCGTTGTATTCCTCGAAGCAGTTGCGGATGTAGTCCGTCTCGCCCTCGACGGTCACCCACACCCCCATGCGGATGTCATAGGGGATGCGTCGACCATCAGGCTCGAGCGAGGAGATCACCTCGACCATGCCCTTGCGCTCGAGCACGCCGCCCTCGGCTACCGGCCGCGTGACGAAGGGGATGTCCTCGACGCTGGCCGGCGGATAGAGCAAGCCGTTGGACGGCACGCCCAGGCCGGTGGCGTTGCTGACCGCGCTGCTTTCGATCGCCGGCTTGGAGCCGTCGAGGAAGCTGTTGAACATCTTGGGGTTGAGACCGCCGCGCTGGGCCTGCTCCGGCGTCAGGCCGTAATGGCCCCAGACGGTTTCAGGGGTGGACTGCGCGAAATGCGGCAGCCACTTGTGGCCGCGGCCAGCGGCCACCACCGGAAAGCCGCAGGTGCGCGCCCAGTCGACCAGATCGCAGATCAGGGCTGGCTGGTCGCCGAAGGCGAGCGAATACACCACCCCGGCCTGCTGCGCACGCAGGGCGAGCAGCGGCCCGCAGAAGGCATCGGCCTCGACCGTGACATTGACCACCGATTTGCCGTGGGCGAAGGCCTCGAGGCAGTGGTCGACCGCGGCCACCGGATGGCCGGTGCACTCCACCACCACATCGATTGCGGGATGGCGCACCAGCGCCTGCCAGTCGTCCCCGACATGGGTGGTGCCGGCGGCGAGGGCGGCCTCGATGCTGGAGGCCGCGGTGCGCTCGGCCGGCCAGCCCACGCGGGCGAGATTGGCCCTGGCCGCAACCGGCGAGAGGTCGGCAATGGCGGCAAGGTGCACGCCCGGCGTGCGCGGGATCTGCGCGAGATACATGGAGCCGAACTTGCCCGCGCCGATCAGGCCGACCCGCACCGGCCGGCCTTCGGCGGCCCGTTGCCGCAGCTTGGCATGCAGGTTCATGCCGCGAGCTTCCGGTCGGTGAAGGGCGTATCGCTGGTCTGCAGCGCGCTGGCCGGCACGCCATCCTTCCACGGCAGCTCGACCGGATAGTCGCGAACCAGGCAGTCGTCGGGCAGGCAGCTGATGGGGGTGAAGTCGCGATGCGCGATGTACTCGGGCCGGCGCGCGCGCTGGATGTGGTTGGAGACCGCGCACAGGCTGAGGTACACGCTCACCCGGTTCCAGGGCGAAAGGTTGCTGGCCGAGGCATGGACCAGACAGCTGTGGAACACGATCATCGAGCCGGCCGGGCCCTGCGGGCTGACGATGCCGCCTTGCTTGCCGCCGGCGCGCTCGACCAGTTTCGCGATGAGCTCGTTGTCGACCGTCCACAGCGGATAGCTGGTGGTGGTGAGGTCGTGCTTCGCATCGATCACGCCGCGCTTGTGGCTGCCCGGGATGAACATCAGCGGCCCGTTGTAGGCGTTGACATCGTCGAGGAAGATGGCCACGTTCATCGCCCGCTCGGTGGGCATGAGGTCGTCGTTCTTCCAGGTGCCGTAGTCCTGGTGCCACTGCCAGACATCGCCCTCGAAGGCCATCTTGCCGTTGATCTTGAACTGGTGCATGTAGACCTGCTCCTTGAACAGATCCATCACCGGCTCGACCATGCGCGGATGGCGCGCCAGCCGGGCGAAGGGCTCGCTGTACATGTGCGCCGCAAAGTTGGTGCGCACGGCGTCGCTGCCCTTCTCGCGCACGTTGTAGGCCTCGCGCCGGCTGTAGAGCTCGGGCACCGCGCTATTGAGCACTGCGGTTTCCTGCGGCGTGAACAGACCGGGGAAGAACAGGTAGCCGTCGCGGTCGAACTGCGCGAGCTGCTCGGGGGTGAGTCTCATGGCGTGTCTCCGGAGTGGGAAAGGTTCAGGACCTGGCTGAGCCCGCGCGCCAGACCGTCGGCGGCGTGCTGATTGTGATGCCCGGTGAGCGCCACGGCAGCGTCGGCACGGCCCGCCGCGATCGCCTCGGCAATCGCCTCGTGCTCGTCCCAGACGCTGGCTCGGCGCGCAGTCTGCAGCACCGCGCCCATCACCCGGCGCAGATGCTGCCAGTGCTGGTCGGTGATGCGTTCGAGCAGCGGATTGCCGCTGGCCCGGCAGATCGCCTGATGGAAGGCGACATCGGCATCGATCATGGCCGGGATGTCGTCACCGGCCGCGGCTTTGCGGCCGCGGGCGATCAGCGCCGGGTCGATGCGGCAGCCCGCCTGCGCCGCCAGACGCGCCGCGAGCGCATCGAGCGCGCCGCGCACCTGATAGACCTGCCGCACCCAGCGCACATCGAGCGGCGCCACCTGCAGGCCACGACCGGGCGCATCCTGCAGGAAGCCCTCGGCCTTGAGCAGGCGCAAGGCCTGCAGCACCGGCTGTCGCGAGACCGCGAGCCGTTCGGCGAGATCTTCCTGGGTGATGCGGGCGCCGGGCGGCAGCGAGCCGTCGCAGATCGCATCGAGCAGGGCGCGATGCGCCTGTTCGACCAGGTCGGGCGCGGGCGCAAGTCGGGTAAGCGAGGCGGCCATGTGGTCGGCATTGTATACAGAATACCGATTTGATGCGGCCGTGGCAGCCGTGCCGGGCGGCGTGCGCGATCGGCGGGAAGATGGTGCCGGCTACCTGACTCGAACAGGTGACCTACCGCTTACAAGGCGGTTGCTCTACCAACTGAGCTAAGCCGGCAACGAGGAGCGACGCCCCCCGCGAGAGAGCCCTACTTGACGCGAGTCAGGCGCGGTCGGCCACCCGACGGCGCGCCAGGCGCCGGCGGATCCCCATCGGGAGCGCCCTGAGCGCCCGGCGTACCCGAGCCGCCCGTGCCCGCCGGCGGAATCGAGACCAGCGACACCGGCGAGGCGGATGCGGCACTGGCGCCCGATGCAACATCGGTCGCGGCAGCGGCCCCGTCAGAGGCGCGGTGCGGCGTCTCGTCGGCGGCACCCTGCGCTTCCGGCGCCGGCGCCGGCGATGGCGCCAGCGCGAGCGGCTTGGGCACATCGAACGCCATGCCGTGACCGGTCTCGGCGGCATAGATGGCCGAGACATTCGTGATCGGGACCGAGATCTGCCGGGCGATCCGGTTGAAGCGCGCCTCGAACTCGATCAGGTCGTTGCCGATCTGCAGCCGGTTGGTGGCATCGGCCGAAATGTTGAGCACGATCTCGCCGTTGCGCACGAACTCCATCGGCACGCGGGTGGTCTCGTCGACCGCCACGGCGATATGCGCGCGATACCCGCTGTCGGCGCACCACTCATGGATCGCGCGGATCAGGTAGGGCTTGGTGGAGAGTTCGCTCACCGCAGTCTCGGCGCCGGCACAGGCCAGGCGCTCAACGCCGCATCACCTTCTCGGAGGGCGTAAGCGCCTCGATATAGGCCGGCCGCGAGAAGATCCGCTCGGCGTAACGCAGCAGCGGCGCGGTGGTCTTGGGCATCTCGATGCCGTAGTGATCGAGGCGCCAGAGCAGCGGCGCCAGGGCCACATCGAGCATGGAGAAGTCCTCGCCCAGGATGAACTTGTTCTTGATGAAGATCGGCGTGAGCTGGGTGAGGCGGTCGCGGATCTGCAGGCGCGCCTTCTCCATCTGCTTGGACGCGTCCTTGTGGTGGTCCCGCCGCTCGAGCTGCTGCACATGCACGAAGAGCTCGCGCTCGAAGTTGAACAGGAACAGCCGGGCGCGCGCGCGCATCACCGGATCGGCCGGCATGAGCTGCGGATGCGGAAAGCGTTCGTCGATGTACTCGTTGATGATGTTCGATTCGTACAGGATCAGATCACGCTCGACCAGGATGGGTACCTGGCCGTAAGGATTCATGATCGAGATGTCCTCGGGCTTGTTGTAGAGATCGACATCGCGGATCTCGAAGTCCATGCCCTTTTCGAACAGCACGAAGCGGCAGCGCTGGCTGAACGGGCAGGTGGTGCCCGAATACAGAACCATCATGGCGAGCGGCTCCCTTGTGAACGGTGTGCTTGAAAAAAATCAGGGGTGAGCCGGATGACGGCTCACCCCGGTGGATGGCGGCGAGGGAACTACTTGATGTCCTTCCAGTATTCGCGGTTGAGCCACCACGCGAAGACCGTGAAGACCGTCAGGAACAGCAGCACCCACACCCCGAGCTGGGTGCGGCTGCGCGCCGAGGGATCGGACATGTAGGTGATGTAGCCGACGAGATCGGCCACGGCGGCGTCGTACTGCGCCTGGGGCAGAGCGCCACCCTCGGGCTTGCCAAGCACGATCTCGCGCTTGTCATGATGGTGCTTGCCCTCGAGCTTCTCAGCCTTCTCGGTGCGGACACCGGCGGCATCGAAGCTGACCGTCACCTTCTGGTACCCGGTGAGCGCGCCGGTCTTCTCGTCCTTGACCGCCTTGGTGTCCTGGATGGTGACGCCGCGCGGACCCTGCAGTTCCCAGAGCACATGCGGCATGCCGACGTTCTCGAAGAGCGCGTTGTTCCAGCCGGTAGCCCGGGTGCCGTCACGGTAGTAGGAGCGCAGGTACGTGTAGAGCCAGTCGGCGCCGCTGCCCGCGCCGGACGCGCGCGCCCGCGCGATCACCGACAGGTCGGGCGGCAGGGCGCCGAACCAGGCCTTGGCATCGGCCGGGGCGATGGCCACCTTCATGGGCTCGCCGACCTTCTCCGCGGTGAACAGCAGGTTCTTGCGGATCTGGTCTTCGGTGAGATCGAGATCCTGCAGCCGGTTGTAGCGCATGGATGATGCGCCGTGGCAGTTCAGGCAGTAGTTGACGAACAGCTTGGCGCCATTCTGCAGCGACGGGATGTCGGTGAGCTTCTCGACCGGGAATCGGTCGAGCGGGAAACCGCCCTCGGAGGCCTGGGCGATGGAAAGGCCGAGTGCCAGCGGGAGGGCAGCAAGCAGGGTGCGGAGAGTTTTCATGGTCGGATCCCGGCGACGCTCAGTGGGCCTCGAAGGTGACCCGATCGGGCACCGGCTTGAACTCGCCCATGGCGCTCCACCAGGGCATCAGCAGGAAGAAGCTGAAGTACAGCAGCGTGCCGATCATCGAGAAGATCTGGCCAGCCGCCGACGGTGCCAGCACGCCGAAGTAGCCCAGCACGATGAACACCACCACGAACACCGCATAGACATAGCCGTGCCAGCCGGGACGGTAGCGGATGGAGCGCACCGGGCTGTTGTCGAGCCAGGGCAGCGCGAAGAAGATCACCACCGAGGCGCCCATGGCGACCACGCCCCAGAACTTCGCGTCGGCCAGGAAGAAGCCGATGATCAGCACCGCGCTGACCGCCGGTGCGATCAGCTTGAACACCGCGCGACGCGCGCTCACCACCACCATCAGCGAATAGACGATGAGGAAGGGGGTCAGCCAGTAAAGCAGGAACTCGTCGGTGGTGGCCCGCAGGATGGAATAGAACGGTGTGAAATACCAGACCGGCGCGATATGAGGCGGCGTCTTGAGCGGGTCGGCAGGAATGAAGTTGTTGAACTCCAGGAAGTAGCCGCCGAGCTCGGGCGAGAAGAACACCACCGCCGAGAAGAAGATCAGGAAGACCGACACCCCCAGGATGTCATGCACGGTGTAGTAGGGGTGGAACGGAATACCATCCAGCGGCTTGCCGCTGGCGTCCTTGCGGGCCTTGATGTCGACCCCGTCGGGGTTGTTGGAACCCACCTCATGCAGCGCCACCACGTGGGCCGCCACCAGGCCGAGCAGCACCAGGGGCACCGCAATGACATGGAACGAGAAGAAGCGGTTCAGCGTGGCATCGCTCACGACATAGTCGCCGCGGATCCAGACCGAGAGGTCAGGGCCGATGAACGGGATCGCCGCGAACAGGTTCACGATCACCTGGGCGCCCCAGTACGACATCTGGCCCCAGGGCAGCAGGTAGCCCATGAAGGCCTCGGCCATCAGGCACAGGAAGATCGCGCAGCCGAAGATCCAGACCAGTTCGCGCGGCTTGCGGTACGAGCCGTACAGCAGCCCGCGGAACATGTGCATGTACACCACCACGAAGAACGCCGAGGCGCCGGTGGAGTGCATGTAGCGCACCAGCCAGCCGTAAGGCACATCGCGCATGATGTACTCGACGCTGGCGAAGGCCACCGGCACGCCCGCCGAATTGAGCGAGGCGTCAGGCTTGTAGTGCATGACCAGGAAGATGCCGGTCAGGATCTGGATGACCAGCACCAGAATGGCGAGCGAGCCGAAGAAGTACCAGAAGTTGAAGTTCTTGGGCGCGTAGTACTCGGAGAGGTGCGCCTTCCAGGTGGCGGTCAGCGGGAACCGTGCGTCGACCCAGGCGAGCGTCTTGTCGAGCACCGGGGCATTGGGGGGGAGTTGCTTTTCGACTGCCATGATGTGCGTTCCTTCGCTCAGGCCTTCTTGTCTTCGCCGATGAGGATCCGGGTGTCGCTCAGGTAGGTGTGCGGCGGAACCTCGAGGTTGTCGGGCGCGGGCTTGTTCTTGAACACCCGCCCGGCGAGATCGAAGGTGGAGCCGTGGCAGGGGCACAGGAAGCCGCCAGCCCAGTCATCAGGCAGCGAGGGCTGGGAACCGGGCGTGAACTTCTCGGAAGGCGAGCAGCCGAGGTGCGAGCAGATGCCCACCACCACCAGGTACTCGGGCTTGATGGAGCGGTGCGGATTCTTGGCGTAGTCGGGCGTGGGGTACGCCGTGCGCACCGACCCGGGATCGGCCACGCCGGGCTCGGTCTTCTTGAGGGTCTCGAGCATCTCGGGGGTGCGGCGGACCACCCAGACCGGCTTGCCGCGCCACTCCACGCGCTTGAGTTCGCCCGGCGCCATGCCGGCGATGTCGACCTCGACCGGAGCGCCGGCCGCGAGGGCGCGCTCGGAGGGCTTCAGGCTCTTCAGGAAAGGCCAGGCCACGGCGGCGCCGCCCACCGCGCCCACTGAACAGGTGGTGAGCAGCGCGGCGCGACGCGAGGGGTCTTCGGGCAACAGGGAGGAATCGCTCATGACGGGGATCCTGATGGCTGATCGCTCTGGAAAGAATGCGGGGGCGCGGCGGCCCGGGCGGACGCGCCACCGAGGCGGCGCAGACCCGGACCTGGAAAGCGGCGGCGCCGGCAGCGCCGCAGTCAGGCAACACGCGAGTTTAGCCGATTGTGCAGCGCAATGGAAAAACCGCACTGCTGTCCGAGGGACGGTTCGAGAGGGGTTCAGCGAGCCGGATGCCCTGTGATAACTTCCGCAGCAGGTGGATCAGGCCGGCGACCGGCCTGTTTGCCACCAATACACCAACAATCCAGGAGGAACGCAGATGTCGCTCGTCGCCGAATTCAAGGCATTCGCCATCAAGGGCAATGTGATGGACCTCGCCGTGGGGGTGATCATCGGCGCCGCCTTCGGCAAGATCGTCGACTCGGTGGTGGGCGACCTGATCATGCCGGTGGTGGCCGCCATCATCGGCGGCAAGCTCGATTTCTCCAGCCTGCTGGTGCCGCTGGGACAGATCCCGCCGGGCACCGTCATGAGCCTCGATGCCCTGAAGAAGGCCGGCGTGCCGGTCTTCGCCTACGGCAGCTTCATCACCATCGCGGTCAACTTCCTGATCCTCGCGTTCATCATCTTCATGATGGTCAAGGCGATGAACCGCTGGAAACAGGCCGACGCCGCCGCGCCGGCCGCGCCCGCCGAGCCGCCGCCCCCGCCGGCCAGCGAGGTGCTGCTTGCCGAGATCCGCGACCTGCTCAAGCAGCAGCGCGCCTGAGTCGCCACGCGGCGGCGGGCGCCGCTACACCGGGTTGGGGTCGTCGATGAACCGGTGGCGCAGCCCGAACGCCGCGGCCAGCCGCTCGCCCAGGGCCTGCACCCCGTAGCGCTCGGTGGCGTGATGGCCGGCTGCGAAGTACGCGATGCCGAGCTCGCGTGCGAGATGGGTGGTGCGCTCTGACACCTCGCCGCTGATGAAGGCGTCGGCGCCGGCCTGCGCGGCCTGGGCCAGCATGTCCTGGGCCGCCCCGGTGCACCAGGCCACCCGCCGCACACGCCGGCGCGACGGACCGAGCACCAGTGGCTCGCGGCCCAGCACCTGCGCCAGACGGGCGGCGAGCTCGGGCACGGCCAACGGCTGCGCCAGCCGGTGCCAGCAGCCGAGGCCCTCCTGGCCGAAACGCCCGTCCACCGTCCAGCCCAGCCGCAGCCCGAGCTGGGTGTTGTTGCCGACTTCGGGATGGACATCCAGCGGCAGGTGATACGCAAACAGGTTGAGCCGGCCACCGAGCACCAGCGCCAGCCGTTCGCGGTGCGGACCGAGCACCCGCGGGTCATCGCCGCGCCAGAACCAGCCGTGATGGACGAGCAGCGTGTCGGCGCCGGCTCGCAGCGCGGCACGCACGAAGGCGGCACTGGCCGTCACGCCGCTTGCCACCACCGCCACCCGGGGCGAACCTTCCACCTGCAGCCCGT
Organism: uncultured bacterium; assembly: GCA_903934795.1. GTDB lineage: Bacteria > Pseudomonadota > Gammaproteobacteria > Burkholderiales > Burkholderiaceae_E > Quisquiliibacterium. Next base: position 36,964 of record CAIZPE010000042.1, read on the forward strand.
TTGGGCAATAATCGGCGAAGCGCTCCGGGCTCAGGCACTGCGCCAGATAATCCGCCACACGCTGCCGCGGAACCCCGGCCCGATCCCCGCCTCTCTCACGCTCTCTGGCCATACGCATGCTCCATCGTCTCTGGCTGGTGTTCGCGCAGGCGGTCACGGTGCTGCTGGCCGCCGTGTTCGTGGTGGCCAGCTTCCAGCCGCAGTGGCTGCCCGGCCGCCTCGGGCGCGCACCCGAACCCGCTGCGGGTCAGAGCGCCGTCGCCGGCGGCAGCCCTGCCGGCGCTCGCGGCGAAACCCGTCGCGACGCTGCGATTCTTTCATACAGCGAAGGCGCCCGCCGGGCCACCGCCTCGGTGGTGAACATCTTCACCACCAAGCAGGTCCGGGTGCCCAAGGACCATCCGCTGCTCAACGATCCGCTGTTCAGGCGCTTCTTCGGTGAGCAGTTCGCCCAGCGCCAGCAGACCTCCAGCCTGGGCTCGGGCGTGATCATCTCCGCCGACGGGCTGGTGGTCACCAACCACCATGTCGTCGAGTCGGCCGACGAGATCGAGGTGCTGCTCTCCGATGGTCGCCGCGCGCGGGCCACGGCCGTGGGCAGCGACCCCGAGACCGATCTCGCCGTGCTGCGCATCGCGCTCGACAAGCTGCCCGCCATCGAATTCGGGCAGGCTGATGCCGCGCGCGTGGGCGATGTGGTGCTGGCCGTGGGCAATCCCTTCGGCGTGGGTCAGACCGTGACCATGGGCATCATCAGTGCCCTGGGCCGCAGCCAGCTCGGCATCAACACCTTCGAGAATTTCATCCAGACCGATGCCGCCATCAACCCCGGCAACTCCGGCGGCGCGCTGGTCGACTCCGCCGGCCGCCTGATCGGGATCAACACCGCCATCTATTCACGCAGCGGCGGTTCGCTGGGCATCGGGTTTGCCATCCCGGTGAGCACGGTGCGGCAGGTGACCGAGCAGCTGGTGGCCAGCGGCAGCGTCACCCGGGGCTACATCGGCGTGGAGCCGCAGGACATCACCCCGGAACTCGCCGAGGCCTTCAAGCTGCCTCGCCAGCAGGGCGCGATCATCGCCGGCGTGATGCGCGGCGGGCCTGCCGACAGGGCCGGCGTGAAGGTCGGTGACATCCTGGTGTCGGTGGATGGCGCGGCCATCAGCGGTACCGCGGCCATGCTCGAGACCATCTCGCAGCTCAAGCCGGGCGGCGTCAGCCGCTTTCGCTTCGTGCGCGAAGGCCGCGAGATCGATCTGCCGGTGACCGTGGGCAAGCGCCCGCGACCGGGTCAGAAGGGCGAGTAGCGCAGTTGCCCGAACGGGCCTCGGCAGGCGGCCGGGCCGCTGCGCATGTGGCCGGATCAGGCCCTCAGGCCTTGCCGTCGGAGGATCCGCCCGCGGCGGCATCGGTGCCATCCTCGGCCGGCGCCTCGGGCGCGCGGCTGCGCACGGAAATGAACCCGGCCAGCACGATGCCCAGCTCGTAGAGCAGGCACAGCGGCACCGCGAGCATGAACTGCGAGAGCACGTCGGGCGGGGTGAGCACCGCCGCCACCACGAAGGCCCCCACCACCACATAGCGGCGTGCCTCGCGCAGCTGCTGCGTGGTGACCATGCCGAGCTTGACCAGCAGCATCTCGACCACCGGCACCTCGAAGGTGAGACCGAAGCCGAAGAAGATCGCCAGGGTGAAGTCCCAGTACTTCTGCAGGTCCTGCATCACGTCGGCGCCGGTGTCCGCCGCGAAGGCATAGAAGAACTTGTAGGCGGCCGGCAGCACGAAGAAGTAGGCGAAGCTGATGCCGACCACCAGGAAGAACACGCTGGAGACGATCAGCGGCAGGGCGAACTTCTTCTCGTGCTCGTAGAGGCCCGGCGCGACGAAGGCCCATGCCTGGTAGAGCACCCAGGGCAGAGACAGCAGCAGCGCCGCGAGGAAGGCGACCTTGGTGAGGGTGAAGAAGGCGCCGGCCTGGTCGGTGAAGATCGGCTTCTGTCCGGCCGGGAGCGACTGGTAGAGCGGCTGCGAGAGCAGCTTCATGATGTCGCCGCTGAAGTAGAAGCACACCCCGAAGAGCACCAGCACCACGATCAGCGACTTGACGAGCCGGTCTCGCAGCTCGACCAGATGGGAGACGAAGCTCTCTTCCTGGGCGGGGTCGGTGGACTTGCTCTCGGAACGCAGCAGACGGGGCAGACGCAAGGGGGGCTCCGGTCAGCGGCGCTTGGGCGGCAGCTTCTTGCCGAGCAGGCGTGCCCGCTCGGTGCGGCGATCCTTGAAACGATCGCGGGTACGACGCGCGGCGTAGATCCTGTCCCAGTCGGTGGTGGGCTGGGAAGACGAGGACGCCGCGTCGGACAGGGTGTCGAGGCTGGTCTGGGCGTCGGAAACCACCGACTGCACCGAACTCTGCAGGTTGCTGGCGGCGTCGGTCACCTCGGTCTTGAGGCGGCGCAGCTCGTCGAGCTCCATCTGGCGGTTGATGTCCGACTTCACATCGCTGACATAACGCTGGAGCTTGCCCATCCACTGGCCCGCCTGCCGGGCCACCCGCGGCAGGCGATCGGGCCCGAGCACGACCAGCGCCACCACGGCGATGATCACCATCTCGGAGAAGCCGATGTCGAACATGGGCGGGCGAAGGGCGGGGAGACGCGGGGTACGGGGTGCGCGCAGGGCTGTGGACGCGCGCGCGGCGTGACACGGCTTGCGCGCAGCGCGCGCGAGTCGCGGCCGGTGCGGCCGCGACGCCGGTCGCGCGCTCAGCTCTTGGGCTTGGCGTCGACGTCGATGGTCTTGGCCGCGGCGGTGTCGGTGGCAGCCTTCTCGGTGCCTTCCTTCACGCCTTCCTTGAAGCCACGAACCGCGCCGCCGAGATCGGAGCCGATGTTGCGCAGCTTCTTGGTGCCGAAGACCAGCATGATGATGACCAGCACGATGAGCCAGTGCCAGATGCTCAAGCTTCCCATGGGTGACTCCTGAGGCGTGCGCGAGGCGCCGGGCGGACGGCCGGCCCTCCGGGGGGAGGGCTCACGGCTGCCGGTTCATGCCCGAACCGAGCGGCTGCGGGCCGCCAAGCACATGTATGTGGAGATGATACACCTCCTGCCTGCCCACCCGGCCATTGTTGACCACCACCCGGAAGCCATCGGTGGCGCCCTGCTCGCGGGCGAGCTGCCCGGCCATGCCGAGCATGCGGCCCAGCACCTGCTGGTGCTTCAGGTCGGCGTCGTAGAGATTCTCGACATGGATCTTCGGGATGATCAGGAAGTGCACCGGCGCCTGCGGATGGATGTCGTGGAAGGCGAGGATCTCGTCGTCTTCGTAGACCTTGCGGGCGGGGATCTCGCCGCGGACGATACGGCAGAACAGGCAGTCGGGCTTGTGCATCAGTCGGATCGGGCAGGAGGTTGAGCGGCGTCGCGCGCGGCCTTCTCGGCCAGGCCCGAGAGGCCCTCGCGGCGGGCGAGTTCGGCGGCCACATCCTCGGGCCGCAGGCCGTAGTGGGCCAGCATGACGAGGCAGTGGAACCAGAGGTCGGCGGTCTCGGCGACGATGCGCGCGGCATCACCGTCCTTGGCGGCCATCACGGTCTCGGTGGCCTCCTCGCCGATCTTCTTCAGGATGGCATCGGGCGCACGGGCGAGCAGCCGTGCCACATAGGAGCGCTCGGGATCGGCGCCGCGCCGGCTCTCGATGAGATCGGCCAGACGCGACAGCACCTCGGCAGGGTTCACCGGTAGATGTCCTCGGGGTTGCGGATGACCGGGTCGACGCTCTCCCAGCGGCCATCGGTGAGACGAAGGAAGAAGCAGGATTCGCGGCCGGTGTGGCAGGCGATGCCGCCCTGCTGCTCGACCTTGAGCAGCACCACATCCGCGTCGCAGTCCAGGCGCAGCTCCTTCACCCGCTGGAAGTGGCCCGACTCCTCGCCCTTGCGCCAGAGGCGGGCGCGCGAGCGCGAGAAGTACACCGCGCGCCCGGTGAGCGCGGTCTCGAGCAGGGACTCGCGGTTCATCCAGGCCACCATCAGGATGCGCTGCGAGATCGCGTCCTGGGCGATGGCGGGGATCAGGCCGGCAGCGTCGAAGCGGACCTGATCGAGCCAGTCGGTGCGCAGCAGGCCGGCGGCGTCGGACGCCGCCCCGGACTCGGACGCCGGCGCGGCCGCTGGGGCCGGCGCGGGACCCGGCACGGCGCCGCTCATGACAGCCTCACCGGGATGCCCTGGGCGGCGAGATGGCGCTTGGCCTCGCCCACGGTGTGCTCGCCGAAGTGGAAGATGCTGGCGGCCAGCACCGCGTCAGCGCGGCCCTGGGTGACGCCATCGGCGAGGTGCTGCAGCCTGCCCACGCCACCCGAGGCGATGACCGGGATGCTCACCGCCTCGGAGACCGCGCGGGTGAGGGCGAGGTCGAAGCCCTCGCGGGTGCCGTCGCGGTCCATGCTGGTGAGCAGGATCTCGCCGGCCCCCAGGCGCTGCACCTCGCGGGCCCAGGCCACGGCATCGAGCCCGGTGGCGCGGCGCCCGCCGTGGGTGAAGACCTCCCAGCGGCCGGGCGCGACCTGCTTGGCGTCGATGGCCACCACGATGCACTGCGAGCCGTAGCGGGCGCAGGCCTGCGCCACCAGCGCCGGCGATTGCACCGCGGCGCTGTTCATGGAGATCTTGTCGGCGCCGGCATTGAGCAGGCGGCGGACATCGTCGACCGCGCGCACGCCGCCTCCCACGGTGAGCGGGATGAAGACCTGCTCGGCCACCGCCTCGATGACATGCAGGATGATGTCGCGCTGGTCGGACGAGGCGGTGATGTCGAGGAAGGTGAGCTCGTCGGCGCCCTGCTCGTCATAGCGGCGGGCGATCTCGACCGGATCGCCGGCATCGCGCAGCTGCAGGAAGTTGACGCCCTTGACCACCCGGCCCGCGGTGACATCGAGGCAGGGAATGATGCGCTTGGTGAGCACTCAGCGCTCGCCGTTGAGTTCGTCGGCGCGGGCCTGGGCGGCGCGGAACTCGAGCCGGCCCTCGTAGAGCGCGCGGCCGAGGATGGCGCCTTCGATGCCCTCGGACTCGATCGCGCACAGGCGGTCGACATCGTCGAGACCGGCGACGCCGCCCGAGGCGTAGACCGGCACGCGCAGTTCGCGGGCCAGGCGCACCGTGGCCTCGATGTTGACGCCCGAGAGCATGCCGTCGCGGCCGATGTCGGTGTAGACCACCGCCTCGACGCCATAGCCCTCGAACTTGCGGGCGAGGTCGAGCACATCATGGCCGGTGAGCTTGCTCCAGCCGTCGGTGGCGACCTTGCCGTCACGGGCGTCGAGCCCGACCATGATCTGGCCGGGGAAGGCGGTGCAGGCATCCTGCAGGAAGCCCGGGTTCTTGACCGCGGCGGTGCCGATGATCACGTAGCTGATGCCGCCATCGAGGTAGCGCTCGATGGTGTCGAGGTCACGGATGCCGCCACCGAGCTGCACCGGGATGCGGTCGCCGACCGCGTTCACGATCGCCTTGACCGCGGCCTGGTTGCGCGGCTTGCCTGCGACCGCGCCGTTGAGGTCGACCAGATGCAGCCGGCGTGCGCCCTGCTCCATCCAGTGCCGGGCCACCGCGGCCGGGTCTTCGGAGAAGACGGTCTCGTCGTTCATGTCGCCCTGGCGCAGGCGCACGCAGCGGCCGTCCTTGAGGTCGATCGCGGGGATCAGGAGCATGGTGTGTGGGGAGGAGAGAAAGCCGGGGAGGCCGATCGGCTAGGGGTTCCAGCTCACGAAGTTGCGGTACAGGCGCAGCCCGGCTGCGGCGCTCTTTTCGGGGTGGAACTGGGTGGCAAAAATATTATCCCGCGCCACGGCGCAGGTAAAGGAAAGGCCATGCTCGCTGACGCCCGCCACCAGCGCGGCCTGCGCCGGCACGGCGTGGTAACTGTGGACGAAGTAGAAGTACTCGCCATCAGGCACCCCCGCCCAGATCGGATGGGCCATGCGCTGGGTGACCCGGTTCCAGCCCATGTGCGGCACCTTCAGGGCCTGCCCGTCAGGGCCGTGCATGCGAGCGGGGTCGAAACGCACCACCTCGCCCGGGAACAGCCCGAGCCCGGCACAGTCCCCCTCGGCACTGTGCTCGAAGAGCATCTGCTCGCCGATGCACACCCCGAACAGCGGCCGGGTTTCGGCAGCGCGCAGCACCGCCTCGTGCAGGCCGCGCTCGCGCAGGAAGCGCATGCAGTCGGGCATGGCGCCCTGGCCGGGGAACACCACGCGGCTGGCCGAGGTGATCTCGCCGGGCTGGTCGGTGACCACCACCCGGGCCTGCGGCGCGACGTGCTCGAGGGCCTTGGCCACCGAGCGCAGGTTGCCCATTCCGTAGTCGACGACGGCGATGGTGTTGACGGTCATGGGCAGCAGGCCTGGGCGACGCGGTGACGGGCACGCGGCCCGCCGGGAAAGCGCTAGAGGGCTTCCTTGGTGGACGGCAACCGGCCCGCCATGCGCGGGTCGGGTTCGAGGGCGGCACGCAGCGCGCGGGCGAAGGCCTTGAAGACCGTCTCGCACTGGTGGTGGGCGTTGTCGCCGCGCAGGTTGTCGATGTGCAGCGTGACCAGGGCGTGGTTCACGAAGCCCTGGAAGAATTCATGGGCGAGGTCGACATCGAAGGCGCCGATCATGGCCCGCGTGAAGGGCACCTGCCAGACCAGGCCGGGACGGCCGGAGAAATCGACCACCACGCGCGACAGGGCCTCGTCGAGCGGCACATAGGCATGGCCGTAGCGGCGGATGCCGGTCTTGTCGGGCAGTGCCCGGGCGATGGCCATGCCCAGGGTGATGCCGATGTCCTCGACGGTGTGGTGGGCATCGATGTGAAGATCGCCGCTGGCCTCGACCTCGAGATCGATGAGGCCGTGGCGCGCGATCTGGTCGAGCATGTGGTCGAGGAAGGGCACGCCGCTGGCGAGGCGCCGCTCGCCGGTGCCGTCGAGGTTGACGCGCACCCGCACCCGGGTCTCGGCGGTGTTGCGGACGACTTCCGCGGTTCTGGGATTCATGGCCGGTGCATTCTAACCGCGGCCGTCGCCGGCGGGGCGCGCAGGCTCAGCGCTGACCGCGGCGGGCCCCGCGGCCGCGGCATCGGCGGCAGCCGCGCCGGCCGCCGCGCC
>CAIZPE010000043.1 GCA_903934795.1 uncultured bacterium
CCGGCCGCCCGCGCCCGGGCGCGGGCCGATTTCCCGTCGGTGCCGATCGCGGCCGACCCCGCCAGCCTGCTGGCCAATCCGGCCGTGCACCTCGCCTATGTGGGCACGCCGCCGGCGCATCACCGCGAATACGCGCTGATGGCGGCACGCCAGGGTCTGCGGGTCTTCTGCGAGAAACCGCTCACGGCCCGTCTCGACGAGGCCCATCGCCTGGTCGATGAACTGCGGCAGCTGGGCACACCCCATGCCGTGAATTTCGTCTTTGCCAGCGCGCCCGCGGCCGAGCATCTTGCGCGCCGCCTTCGCGAGGGCGCGATCGGCACGCCTCTGGCGGTGGACATCCGGCTCTTTTTCGCGCGCTGGCCGCGCGACTGGCAGGCCAGCGCCGGCTGGCTGCGCCAGCGCGAGCAGGGCGGTTTCGTGCGCGAGGTGCTGTCGCACTTCGTGTACCTGTGCCTCAAGCTCTTCGGCGAGTGCCGGCTGACGGGGGGCGCGGTGACCTGGCCGGCCGATCCGCTGGCCTGCGAATGCGCGGCGGTGGCCACGCTCGCCTGTGGTGGCGTACCGGTCACGGTGAGCGCGGCGGCCGGTGGCTGGGGTCCCGACGAGGTGGTCTTCACCCTGCGCGGTGACCGCGGCGCCCTGCGGCTGACCGACTGGTATCGGGCGAGCGAGAGTGACGGCACCGCCTGGCAGGAGTTGCCCGTGCCTGATGGCGCAAAGCCCGATCCCCGGACCGCGGCCTACCAGGCGCAACTCGCATCGCTGGGCGCCTTTGCGCGCGGGGGCCCGCACGGCCTGCCCGACGCCGCCGATGCCCTGCGGGTGCAGTCGGTCATCGAGGCTCTGCTGGTGATGCCGGAGCGCGCACCACCGGGGTGAGCCCGCCCTTGCGCGGTGCGCGATCGTCTCGCCATCGGTGCGTTCTGCTCGACTGACACCGGCAGGTGTTGTTGCGTTGCCGCATCCCCTCACCCCGTGCTTCAGTCGATTCCGTCATTACCGTAAGGTTACGACTCGCCTGCTCGTCAGGAACCTCCACAAGGAAAATCCTCCCATGAAAAAAATCGCTCTCGCGGCTGCCATCGCGGCCCTGACGGTCGGATCGGCCGCGCATGCCCAGAATGCTTCCCTGTACGGCCTGACCGACATGTTCGTCGGCCAGCTCAAGACCGGCGGCGCGTCGGCCACCGTGGCTGACTCTGGCGGCATGTCCACCTCCTACTTCGGCTTCGGCGGCTCCGAGGACCTCGGCGGCGGTCTGAAGGCCGTGTTCGCGGTCGAGAGCTTCATGCGGATGGACGTGGGCGCGGGCGGCCGTTTCGGTGCGGGCGCCACTGGCGATCCGCTGTTCACCCGCAACGCCTACATCGGTCTCGAGAACGCCATGGGCCGCGTCGCCTTCGGCCGTCAGACCACCCCGTACTTCCTGTCCACCATCATCTACAATCCGTTCGGCGACTCCTTCGTGTTCTCGCCGGCGGTGCAGCAGAGCTTCCGTGGTTACCTCCTGGGCGACTCCGGCTGGAACAACTCGCTGTCCTACGGTGGCAAGTTCGGCCCGGTCCGCGCCTACCTGCTCTACTCGCTGGGTCTGGAGCGCTTCGACAACGCCACCAACAAGAACGCCGGCAAGGCCTTCGGTGGCAATCTCGACTTCAGCACCGGCCCGCTCAGCCTGAATGCGGCCTACCAGACCATCGACTCGGCCGGTGGCACGCCCGAGGTCATCACCAAGCAATCGGCGACCCTGCTGTCGGCTGCCTACAACCTGAGCATGGCCCGCCTGACCGGCCAGTATCAGCAGATCAAGGGCGAGACTGGCGCGTCCACCAAGAAAGACAACGGCTATCAGCTTGGCGCCTCGATCAAGGCCGGCCCGGGCAACGTGCTGGTGTCGGTGGGCAATGTGAAGACCACGCTGACCGGCGCTGCCGACGTCAAGCGCGACACCTTCGCCGTCGGCTACGACTACTTCCTGTCCAAGCGGACCGATGTCTACGCCAACTACTTCGAGACCAAGCTGAACACCGCCGGCGCCACGAAGGACACCGCCATCGGTGTCGGCGTCCGTCACCGCTTCTGATCGATGATTGCGCGCCCGGCGCAAGCCGGGTGTCTCATCGGCAACCCGGCCACTGGCCGGGTTTTTCATGGGTGGCCTGGCGTTCCGCCGCGCGTGGCCGCCTTCCGATGATCAGCCTTGCGCCACGGGGCGCACCCGGCTTGCCGCCTCGCGTGCAATGCCGCGGGCACGGTCGGCGTCGTCGGCCCTGGCCAGGGCCACCCCCATGCGCCGCTTGCTGAAGGACTCGGGCTTGCCGAACAGCCGGATGTCGGTGCCGGGCAGCGAGAGCGCGTCGGCCACGCCCTCGAAGGCGATGCCGCGAGCTTCGAGCTCGCCGTAGATCACGGCGCTGGCGCCCGGGCTGCGCAGCGAGACATCCACCGGCAGGCCCAGGATGGCCCGGGCATGGAGCTCGAACTCCGACTGGTGCTGGGTGCACATCGTGACCATGCCGGTGTCGTGCGGTCGGGGGCTGACCTCCGAGAACCAGACCTGATCGCCGGCAACGAAGAGCTCCACCCCGAACAGGCCACAGCCGCCCAGGCTGTCGGTGACGCGGGCGGCGATCTCGCGGGCACGGTCCAGTGCGGCCGCCGGCATGGCCTGCGGTTGCCAGCTCTCGACATAGTCTCCGGCCACCTGCCGATGGCCGATCGGCTCGCAGAAGTGGGTGCGGATGGTGCCGTCGGCATCGCGGGCGCGAACCGTGAGCAGGGTGATCTCGTACTCGAAGCGGATGAAGCCCTCGACGATCACCCGGCCGGTGTCGACCCGCCCGCCGGTGGCAGCGTAGGCCCAGGCCGGCTCGATGCCGGCGACATCATCAACCCGAGACTGACCCTTGCCCGACGAGGACATCACCGGCTTGACCACGCAGGGATAGCCCACCCCGGGCACGCCCGGCGAGCCCTCGATGGCGTCGCGCAGCTCGTTCAGGCTGTCGGCAAAGCGATAGGGCGAGGTCGGCAGTGCCAGCTCCTCGGCGGCAAGCCGGCGGATGCCTTCCCGATTCATGGTGAGCCAGGCCGCCCGGGCGGTGGGAATCACGGTGAGCCCGGTTTCGCGCTCGAGCGCCATCAGGGTGGGGGTGGCGATGGCTTCGATCTCGGGCACCACCAGGTCGGGCTTCTCGCGCTCGATCAGCGCGCGCAGTGCCGCCGGGTCGGTCATGTCGATGACATGGTGACGGTGCGCCACCTGATGGCCGGGCGCATCCGGATAGCGATCAACGCCGATCACCTCGACGCCCAGGCGCTGCAGGGCGATGATCACTTCCTTGCCGAGCTCGCCGCAGCCAAGCAGCATGACCTTGACGGCCGAGGCAGACAGGGGAGTGCCGAGCACCGGCGGGTGGACGAGAGACATGGGCAGGGCTCCGCGTCAGGCCGACGGGATGAAGTCGGGGTCATCCTGGTGCTTGCGCTCGAACTGGATGAAGTCGTAGTAGCCGCAGCGCGAGCCGTTCGGGTACTGGCGGCAGACGGCGGGCCTTGCGGCGTAGATCGTGCACCGGCGCTCGGTGGTGTCGAAGAATCGGCAGATCGACCCGTAGACCGTGTCTTTCCGATGGCGCAGGATGCGCTCGGGCGTGCCGTCGTCGTCATAGAAGCGGGTGAACTTGCGACCGGCCTCCTCGACCGTGAGCGAGAAGTGCCTGGCCAGACGCTTGAGGTCGGCGTCCTTGACCTCGATTCGGGGGTAGCTGCAGCAGTAACCCGGGCAGCGGCTGCAGTCGTAGCGGATGGGCTTTTCGGTCATGGACGAGGCCTGTGGTGGATGCCGACCGCGGCAGTTTATCGAAGCCGGCCCCGTCGCAGCGCCTGGCGCAGGAATCGCTGGGGCGCGAGCGCATGGATGAGGTCGGCCTCGAGCGGGGGCGCGCAGCCCTCGACGAGATCGGCAAGCAGTTCGGCACCGAGCGTTGACCAGAGCAGCCCGCGCGCGCCGAGCGCGGCATGCAGGTAGAGCCCCGGCAGAAGGGGCATTGCCAGCCGGTCATTGCGGGCGAAGTCGTCGGCGGTGCGCCGGATGGCGGTTTCGTCGGGCACGGGGCCGATCAGCGGCAGGCGATCGGGCGCGGCATGGCGCCAGCCTTCGAAGATGCGCAGGGTTCGCGGGGCCGCAGCGGCGGTGCCGAGCGCCGGCAGCATGCCCGTGAGGCGCGACAGGTCGGGGCCCTGGGCAGGCAGATCGGTCAGCCCGATCAGGGCGGTGTCCTCGCCCATCGGACAGGCATAGGCGCTGCCACCGAGCACGCTGCGCAGACCGCGAAGGGCAGGCGAGGCGAGCGCCACGGCGCGACCCTGCCGTGCCTGCAAGCGGACGCTGGCCAGGCCGGCCAGGCGGGGTGCGTCGGCGGCATTGGCCAGGATCACCGCGGGCGCACGCGCAATCGGGCTGGTGCGCTCATCGCTCAGCACCCAGTGGCCGTTCTCACGGTGCAGGCTGTGCACCCTGGTTCCGGTGATGACGCGGATTGCGGGGTTGCCGGAGATCCAGTGGCGATGCAGGTCCGCTGGGGCGCTCACCCCGCAGCCTGGCAGCCAGAGTCCGCCGCGAGCCACCTGGACGCCGGCGAGATCGGAGGCTTCGAAGCGATTCACC
>CAIZPE010000044.1 GCA_903934795.1 uncultured bacterium
ACGCGCCGTCGCGTCCAGCGCCCGCGTCAGTCCGATGCCGAAGAGCCCGTCGATCACCACGGCCGGCGCAGGCCTCGCGCCAGGGCCGCTCAGCGCCGCCGGAAAATCGGCAAGACGATGCAGCGGCAGGCCCTCGGCCAGCCAGCGTTGATGGGCTTGCAGGGCATCCGAGGCGCTCGGCGCGGCACGGGTGAGGCACCAGGCCTGCACCGGAAAACCCCAGGCCTGCAGGTGCAGGCCAGCGATGAGCGCGTCCCCACCATTGTTGCCGGGGCCGACCAGCAGGTGGATGGGCGCGCCGCGCGGGCGTGTGCGGGCGATGCGGGCTGCAGCGTGTGCCACCGCCCGACCGGCACGATCCATGAGGGTGCCGGGGGGCAGCGCAGCGATCGCCTCGGCCTCGAAGCGGCGCAGCGTGGCGGTGCGCAGCATCGCAAGACTCACCGGCGCGCTCCCGCAGCGCGGGGCAACGGTGGGTCGCTGGCGCGCAGCCGCAAAGGCATCACACGGCTCAGCGGTCCTTGCCCATGACGGCGTCGGGCAGCCAGGTGACGATCTCGGGGAAGACCGTGATCAGGGCGATGCACAGCAGCAGACACATGAAGAACGGGATCGCGGCGCGCGCGATCACCGTGCTGTCCTTGCCGGTCATGTTCTGCAGCACGAAGAGGTTGAAGCCCACTGGGGGCGTGACCTCGGCGATCTCCACCAGCAGCACGATGAAGATGCCGAACCAGATCAGATCGAAGCCGGCCTTCTGGATCATGGGCAGCACCACGGCGCTGGTGAGCACGATCATCGAGATGCCGTCGAGCGCGGTGCCCAGCACCAGGTAGAGCAGCGATAGCACTGCGATGAGCGCGAGCGGTGACAGCCCCAGCCCGTGCACCCATTCGGCCAGCTCGCGCGGGATGCCGGTGAAGGCCATGGTCTTGGTCAGGAAGGCCGCCCCGGCCAGGATGAACATGATCATGCACGACACCCGGGTGGCGCTCATCAGGCTGTCGCGAAAGCTCGCCCAGGTCAGCGAGCGGCTTGCCGCCGCGATCACCAGCGAGCCGAGCACACCGTAGGCCGCGCACTCGGTGGCGGTGGCCCAGCCGGCGACCAGCACCCACACGATGAACAGGATGAGCAGCGCGCACGGGATGAGACTGCCCGATCGGCGCAGCTTCTCCATGAGGCTGCTCGGCGGATCGGGGGGGGGCACCTTGTCGGGATGGCGCAGCGACCAGGCCGCGATGTAGCCGGAAAAGAGCACCATCAGGATCAGGCCCGGGATGAAGCCGGCCAGGAAGATCCGGATGATCGAGGCATCGGCCGCGACCGCATAGACCACCATCGTGATCGAGGGCGGGATCAGGATGCCGAGGGTTCCCGCGGTGGCGAGCGAGCCGAGGGCGATGCGCTCGTCATAGCCGCGGCGGGCGAGCTCGGGCAGGGCCACCTTGGCGATGGTGGCGCAGGTGGCTGCCGACGAGCCGGACACCGAGCCGAAGATGCCGCAGCCCAGGATGGTGGTGTGCATCAGCCGGCCAGGCACCCGGTTGAGCCAGGGCGACAGGCCCTCGAACATCTGTTCCGAGAGCCGGGTTCGGAAGAGGATCTCGCCCATCCAGATGAACAGCGGCAGCGCCGCCAGCTCCCAGGAGGCGTTGGATTCCCACAGGGCCGAGAACAGGTTCTTGCCCCAGACCACCGCGGGCAGGTTGGCGAACAGCGCCATGCCGATCCAGCCGACCAGCGCCAGGGTGACCGCGATCCAGATGCCGCCGCCCAGCAGCAGCAGCATCACCAGCAGGAGGAATGAACCGACCTCGACGACGTTCATACATCCTCGCTGAAATCGCCGCGGGCATGCCGTTCCTCGACCGCCACCACGTAGTCGGGGCGGTTGCCCCTGAGCACATGCACGAACTGGTCGGCCATGGCGATGAAGAGCAGGGTGCTGCCGATGGCGATGCTCGACTGCGGGATCCAGATGGGGATGACCACCAGGCCGCCGGCCATGTCGCCGAAGCGCCAGCTGTCGACGACATAGCGGGTGACCGAGAGCGCGATGTAGCCGGTGAAGACCGTGCCCACCGCGAGCGCGGCCAGTTCGGCCCAGTGGCGGGCCCGGGGCCCGAGCTTGTCGAGCACCAGCACCACACGGACGAAATCGCCGTGGCGGAAGGTGTGCGCGAGCCCGAAAAAGGCGGCCGCCGCGGTCATCCAGGACACGATGTCGTCGGTGCCGCCGGTGCGCATGCCGAGGGTGCGCATCACGGTGGATACGATCATCACGAGGAAGATCAGCAGCACGAAGAGGCCGGCGAGGGCGCCGGCTCCGTCGATCAGACGCCTGAGGAGTTCGCGCACGCCAGGCTCACTTGCGGTAGGCGTCGACCAGCGCCTGACCTTCCGGGCCGGCCTTCTTCAGCCAGTCGGCGATCATGACATCACCGAGCTTCTTCAGTTCGGCGGCGAACTGCGGGGAGGGCTTGAGCACCTGCATGCCCTTGGCCTGGAGCTGCTCGAGGTACCAGGTGTTCTTCTCCTGGGACACCCGCCAGCCGCGGGCCTCGGCCTCGGCGGCCGCCTTCATCAGGCCGTCTTGCGTGGCCTTGTCCAGCGCGTTGAACGCGGCCCGGTTCACGATCACCAGGTTCCTGGGCAGCCAGGCCTGGGTGTCGTAGAAATACTTCACATGCTCGTAGGTCTTGGAGTCATAGCCGGTGGCGCCCGAGGAGATGTACGAATCGACCACGCCGGTGGCCAGGGCCTGGCTGAGTTCGGCGGCCTGGATGGTCACCGGCTGGGCGCCGACCAGATCAGCGATCTTGGCGGTGGCCGGGCTGTAGGCGCGCCACTTCAGGCCCTTCATGTCGGCGGTGCTGTTCAGGGGGCGCTTGCTGTACACGCCCTGCGGCGGCCAGGCGACGCCATAGAGCGAAAGCATGCCCTGCTCGCCGAGCTTGCGATCGAGCGCTGCCTTGGTGACCTTGGCGAGCTTGGCGGCCTCGTCATAGCTGTCGGCCAGGAAGGGCAGGCCGTCGATGCCGAAGATCGGCCACTCGTTCTCGAAGTTCACCAGCAGGATCTCGCCGGCCTGCGCCTGTCCGCCCTGAACGGCCCGCTTGATCTCGGGCGCCTTGAACAGCGAGGCGTTGGCATGGACCACGATCTTGAGCTTGCCGCCGGTGGCTTTCTCGACATCGGCGGCGAACTGCACCAGGTTCTCGGTGTGGAAATTGACGGCGGGGTAAGCGGCAGCCAGGTTCCAGGTGGTCTGGGCCAGCGCGGGCCCGGCCAGCGCCAGCGCGGCGCTCGCCAGCAGGGTCTTCAGGATCTTCATGGGGCCTCCGGATGGGATGGCCGGCTGCGAGTCAGCCGGCTCGGACCCCGAGTGTAGTGGAAGCCTGTCAGGATCCGCGCTCAGACCACGACGCCGGGTGCGGCGAGGGCCAGTGCGGTCTGGTTGCGCAGCGCGCGCATGAGCGAGGTGGTGGCCTCGTCGAACTCGAATCCGGCCGGGATGGCCTTGTCGGCGTACACGATGGCTTCGGTGCGCGCGTCGAGCACCACCGAAAGCATCAGGAAGCTGCCGGGTGCGTAATGGCGGCGGTGCCAGGCGCTCAGGCCGGCACTCACCCGCGGCGCGCCGGCGTTGGCGATGTGGAGGTCTACGCCTCTGGCGACCGCCACGCTGAGCAGGTCACCTTCATCACCGGCCGGGATGCGGAACAGGCGCAACCGGCCCGCGTCGATGTCACCGGCGCCGAAGCGGCCGACGAGATGCTGGCGGTTCGCATCCCAGCTGGCGAACACCACCCGCCGGCAGGCCAGCACCGTCAGCAGCCGGTCGATCACGATGCGCACCGCCGCCGCGCCCTGATCGCCCCGGCAGAGCATGGCCGAGACCTCGGCCAGGGTGTCGGCCAGGGCGCCGATGCGGCGGGTGATGGCGAGCGGATCCTCGGGGGGCGACGCGGGCTGGGGCGTGCTCGAAGACATCTGGTCAGGCGTGGGCACGGAAGGCGGCCCGGACTCGCCCATGGGCGCAGGCGCCTGCGTGGGCGTAGCCTGCGGCGGCAGGGACGCGGGCGAATCGGCGTCCGGGTTGACGGACCCGACGGTCGATGGCTCGTGGGGCCCCTCGGCCTGGCCTTGCGCCTCGCTGCCGAGCCCGCTCTCGGCGCCGACACCGTCGGCGGGCTCGCTGCCGCCGTCTCCGTCCCCGGGGTCGTGCTGCCCGCGAGGTGCATGGACCGAGGACATCGCGGGGTCCGCCTCGCCGGCGGCCGTGTCCGGGGCATTCGCCGGATCGCCATCAGGCCCGCCGGCAGCCCCTGCGCGACGGGCCCGACCGGGATCGAGCCCGAGCAGACGACGCCCGAACGGCGTGCGGGTCATGTCCACGCCCATGGCGAGCCCGATCTCGCGGGTGTGCGCGGTGGCCAGGGCGAGGGCGGCCTGCATGGCCTGTCCGGATAGCCCGAGCGCGGCGTGATAGCGGTCGGCGAGCGCCTGGTGGGCCTGGCCGTCGACCGGTCCGTGCTCGTCCACCATCTCGCAGATCTCCACGCCGAGATTGGCGGCTACCCTCACCGTGAGCTCGAAATTGTGGCAGGGCGGCACCGGGCCGCGGACCGCCGAACGCAGCAGACCGCTGAGCAGCACCGGCGGAAAGCCCCAGGCCTCGCCGAGCGCGTGACCGAGGTCCTCACAGGTGACGCCAAGCACCGCCAGCGCGGTCTCGCGCGCGACCTGCGGCCGGGGTTCGTCGGGCGCGCGCTCGATCAGCCGCGCGGATTCATCAGGCAGGTGGCACAGCACCAGCACCTGGCCCAGACGATGGAACATCGCGGCCAGCCCCGCCTCCTCCCAGAGCCGGCTGCCAGGGGTGAGCACCGAACGGGCCATCAGGCTGGCCAGGGTGGAGCGGATGAATTCATCGCTGAGCCGGGTGGCGATGCGGCTCTGCCCGAGCCGCTCGAACATCACCAGCGAGAGCGCCAGCGAGCGCAGGGCATCCATGCCGAGCATCTGCAAGGCGCGCGACACCGTGCTGACCGGCTCGGCGGACGGGGCCCGATAGAGCGCCGAGTTGACCAGCCGCATGAGCCGCTGCGACAGGGCGGTGTCCTTCATCACGGCGCGCGCCACGGCGGCCAGATTCTGGCGGTCGCCGGCCACGAGCTGGCTGACCTCGCGGACGGCCTTGCCCATGGCGGGCAGATCACCCCCGGAGCGGATCCGGTCGACAAGCGTCTGCAGCGGCTCGATCGGGCGGGGCGCGCCGGGCATCGGCGCGCTGGCGCTCACCCGTCCGGGCACGGCGGCGGTGGCGCTGGGAGATGGGGTCATGGGGTCGGGGGCAGGCTGCGAAGCCGGACGAGCAGCCCCGCAAGGCTGACAGGAATCTCGGCGGCTGACTGTCGATTAGTTCCGCCCTGGGCCTCGACAAGGCCCGCCCGGGCCGGGTTGCGGGCGCCGGGAAAGCGCCGGCCTTGCCAGATGCCGAGCCTATAATCGCGGCTTCGCGCGCCTGCCGGCGCCGCCCTTCGGCCCGAAGCCCCGATGTCCGAGCACTTCCTTCTGCCGGGTCCGCCCGCGCTCAGCGGTCTGCGCCGTGACCGCCTCCTGCAGCGCCTGAAGGCGATTGATTCCCGGGTGGATGCGGTCGAGGCTGCGCAGGTCTTCCTGGTCTGGTCCGAGCACCGGCTGAACGATGCCGAGCGCGAGCGCCTGCGCGCCTTGCTCGATGTGCGAGCCAGTGCCGCGGCCTCCTCGACCACGCCGGTCTGGGTCGTGCCGCGGCTGGGCACGCTCTCGCCCTGGGCAAGCAAGGCGACCGACATCGCGCGCAACTGCGGCATGCCGTTCATCCGGCGCATCGAGCGCGGCGTGCGCTACAGCCTGGGCTTCAGCGCCGGTCTGCTGGGCGGCCTGCTCGGTGGTACGCGGGCCCCCGATGAGGCCCGGCTGCGCGCGCTTGGCGCGCTGCTCCATGACCGCATGACCGAGACGCTGCTGCTGACCGAGCCCGATCCGGCCGCCCTCTTCCGGCCTCTGCCCGGCCGGCCGATGCAGCGCGTCGCGGTCGGTGCGCAGGGCCGTGCGGCGCTGGTGCAGGCCAATGCCGAGCTCGGTCTGGCGCTGTCCGAGGACGAGATCGACTACCTGCTGGCGGCGTTCCGCACGGCCGGACGCGACCCCAGCGATGTCGAGCTGATGATGTTCGCGCAGGCCAACTCCGAGCACTGTCGTCACAAGATCTTCAACGCCTCCTGGACGCTCGATGGCGAGCCGCGCGAGCAGACCCTCTTCGGGATGATCCGCAGCACCCATGCCGTCAATCCGGAAGGCACCGAGGTGGCCTATGCCGACAATGCCGCGGTGCTCACCGGCGCGCCCTCGTTGCGCTGGCATGCCGGGCCGCCCGACGAGGGCGGGCGCTATCGCGCCGAGCCGGTGCTGCTGCACAGCCTGCTCAAGGTCGAGACCCACAACCATCCCACCGCCATCTCGCCGTTCCCGGGCGCGGCCACCGGCGCCGGGGGCGAGATCCGCGACGAGGGCGCCACCGGCCGCGGCTCGCGGCCGCGCTACGGCCTGACCGGGTTCAGCGTGTCGAACCTGCGCATCCCCGGCTTCGAGCAGCCCTGGGAAGGCGGCGCCGATCTGGCCGCCCCGGGCGCCCCGGCCGGCACGACATCGTCGGTCGGGCGTCCTGACCGGATCGCAAGCCCGCTGGCGATCATGCTCGAGGGCCCGATCGGCGCGGCCGCCTTCAACAACGAGTTCGGCCGGCCAAGCCTGCTTGGCTACTTCCGCAGTTTCGAGGCGCAGGTGGGCGAGCGGGTGTGGGGATACCACAAGCCGATCATGCTGGCGGGCGGTGTGGGCGACATCGATGCCCGCCATGTCGGCAAGCACGGCCTGCCGGTGGGCACGCTGCTCATCCAGCTCGGTGGGCCGGGCATGCGCATCGGCCTGGGCGGCGGCGCCGCCTCCAGCCTGGGCGCCGGCAGCAACAGTGCCGAGCTCGACTTCGATTCCGTGCAGCGCGGCAATCCCGAGATCCGGCGCCGTGCCCAGGAGGTGCTCGATCGCTGTTGGGCCATGGGCGAGGCCAACCCCATCCTGTCGCTGCATGATGTTGGCGCCGGCGGCCTGTCCAACGCCTTTCCCGAGCTGGTGCACGGTGCGGAGCGTGCAGCGGTGTTCGAGCTCGCCCGGGTGCCGGTGGAGGAAAGCGGCCTGTCGCCGGCCGAGATCTGGTGCAATGAATCGCAGGAGCGCTATGAGCTCGCGATCGCGCCGGCCAGCCGCGATCGGTTCGCGAGTCTGTGCGAACGCGAGCGCTGTCCCTGGGCGGTGGTCGGCACGGTCACTGACGACGGGCAACTGGTGGTGCGGGCCGAGGATGGCAGCCGACCGGTGGACATGCCCATGGATGTCCTGCTGGGCAAGCCGCCGCGCATGCACCGCACGGGCGAACGCCGCCTGCGCACGCTGCCACCGGTCGATTGCGTGGGTCTCGACCTGGTCACGGTGGCCCGACAGGTGCTGAGCGTGCCGGCCGTGGGCAGCAAGGCCTTCCTGATCACCATTGGCGATCGCAGCGTGGGCGGCCTGTGCTCGCGCGACCCGATGGTCGGCCCCTGGCAGGTGCCGGTGGCCGACTGCGCGGTGGGCCTGAAGGACTTCACCGGCGTGCATGGCGATGCGCTCGCGCTGGGCGAGCGCACTCCGCTGGCGGTGATCGATCCGGCAGCGGCCTCGCGAATGGCGATCGGCGAGGCGATCACCAATCTTGCCTCGGCCGGCATCGACGACATCAGCCGGGTGAAGCTCTCGGCCAACTGGATGGCGGCCTGCGGCGAGCCCGACCACGATGCCGACCTGTTCCTGGCCGTGGAGGCCGCCGCAGACCTGTGCCGCGAGCTGCGGGTGGCGATCCCGGTGGGCAAGGATTCCCTCTCGATGCGCACCGCCTGGCGCGAGGATGGCGCCGAGAAGCGGGTCAGTTCGCCCACCTCCCTGGTGATCACCGCCTTTGCGCCGCTCGCCGATGTGCGGCGCGCGCTCACCCCGCAGCTGGTGGCCGATCCGGCCACCGCGCTCATCCTGGTCGATCTCGGTGAAGGCCGGCAGCGGCTTGGCGGCAGCGCGCTTGCGCTGGTCAGTGGCCAGTTCGGTGATCGTGCTCCCGACCTTGATCGCCCCGAACTGCTCGCCCGCCTGGTGGCTGCGGTGGGCGAACTCGCCTCGCGCGGGCTGCTCCTCGCGTACCACGATCGCGCCGATGGCGGCCTCTTCGCCACCCTGTGCGAGATGGCCTTCGCCGGCCGCTGCGGCCTGGCGGTGAACATCGACCTGCTCACCATCGACCCGCACAGTGCCGACTGGGGCGATTTCAAGATCCGACCCGAGCAGGTCGCCGTCCAGCGCAACGAACTCACCCTCAAGGCGCTCTTCAACGAGGAGCTCGGCGCGGTGCTGCAGGTGCGCGCCGCCGAGCGCGACACGGTGCTCGGTGTGCTGCGCGCGCGTGGCCTTTCACCCTGCAGCCAGGTGATCGGCAAGCCCCAGACCCGCGATGCGATCGAGATCTATCGCGACGGCCGCTGCATCTACAGCGAGCCGCGTGCCGAGCTGCAGGCCTGCTGGGCGCAGACCAGTCGTCGCATTGCCGAGCTGCGCGACGACCCGACCTGCGTCGCCGAGGAGTTCGAACGCATCGGTGTCGCCAGTGATCGCGGCCTGCACCTGCAGCTGGGCTTCGATCCTGCTGAAGACGTGGCTGCGCCGGTGATCATCGGCAAGGCGCGCCCGCGGGTGGCCATCCTGCGCGAGCAGGGCGTCAACAGCCACCTCGAGATGGCCGCCGCCTTTGATCGCGCCGGGTTCGATGCCCATGATGTCCACATGACCGACCTGTTCGAGGGCCGGCACCGCCTCGACGACTTTCGCGGGCTGGTGGCCTGCGGCGGCTTCTCGTACGGCGATGTGCTGGGCGCCGGTGCCGGCTGGGCCCGCTCCATCCTGTTCAACACCGCGCTGGCCGATGCCTTCGCGGCCTTCTTCGCCCGCCCGGACACCTACAGCCTGGGCGTGTGCAACGGCTGCCAGATGATGTCGCTGCTCAAGGACATCATCCCGGGCGCGCAGGGCTGGCCGCGCTTCCTGCGCAACCGCTCCGAGCAGTACGAGGCGCGCCTGGTGCAGGTGGAGGTGCTCGAGTCGCCCTCGGTGCTGCTGGCCGGCATGGCGGGTTCGCGCATGCCGATCGTGGTGGCGCATGGCGAGGGCAGGGCGGTCTTTGCCGATGACCGGCAGCGTGCGCAGGCTCGTGGCGCGCTGGCCTACATCGAGCACGACGGCAGCCGGGCCAGCCGCTATCCGGCCAATCCCAACGGTTCGCCCGACGGCCTGACCGGGTTCACCTCCGACGACGGGCGCGCCACCATTCTGATGCCGCATCCCGAGCGGGTGTTCCGCAGCCTGCAGATGAGCTGGCGGGACCCCTCCCTGGGTGAGGACTCGCCCTGGATGCGACTCTTCCGCAACGCCAGGGTGTGGGTGTCATGAACGCGCCTCGGGTGACGACGCGCGCGGTGCCCGAGGGCGCACCGGTGGGCATCGGCGTGATCGGGCTGGGCGTGATCGGTCGACGCATGCTCGAGCAGGCGGCGCTGCGCCCCGACCTGCGTGTGGCCGGCGCCTGGGACATCGACCCGGCCGCCCGCGCCCGGGC
>CAIZPE010000045.1 GCA_903934795.1 uncultured bacterium
AGCACGTCGCGCAAGGCTTCGTAGTCTTTCCGCGGCCCGGTGCTGTCCAGCGATTTCAGGAAATCGATGATCGCGAGGTCGTAGTTGACGTAGCAACCTGCCGGCAGCTCCAGTTCCTGCCGCTCTGCCTTGCGCGCGAATGCAGCCAGCGCCTGGTAGGTGGAGCCCACGCCGAATAACGCTTGCGGCTTCTGCAGAAAGCTGTGGTGGTTACCGATGAAGTCCAGTACCACCAATTGCTGCTTGCCTTCGCTGCGGCGCAGTCCGCGGCCCAGTTGCTGCAGGAACAGGATCTTCGACTCGGTGGGCCGCAGCATCATCACCGTGTCGATGCTGGGCAGGTCGACGCCTTCGTTGAACAGGTCGACTGAGAACACCACCTGCAGCGTGCCGGCGTACAGCTTCTCCAAGGCCTGGGCGCGGCCGAGCGTGGAGCCCGCATACACCGCGGCGGCCGATACGCCGGCGCGGCTGAACTGCTCGGCCATGTAGTCGGCGTGACGAGTCGAGACGCAAAACGCCAGCGTGCGCTGCTGGGCTTTGCTGCGCCACTCGCGCAGGGCGTGGCGCGCGCGGGCTAGCGTGGCCAGCTTGTTGGACAACTGCTCCGGGTCGAACCGACCGTTGCGCCAAGGTACCTCGCGGTAGTCGACAGACTCGTCCTGTATGCCGTGGTAATGGAAGGGCGCCAGCAGCCCGGCCTGGATGCCAGCGAACAGGTGGCAGCTGTAGACAAGGTTGTCATCGCACAGCGAAAGGATGTCGGACTGGTCGGTGCGATCCGGTGTAGCCGTCAGGCCCAGCAGGAAGGACGGCGCGAAATGCGCCAGGAGCCGCCGGTAGGTGCCGGCAGCGGCGTGGTGGAATTCGTCGATGACGACGTAGTCGAAGTGCTGCGGCGCGAACCGCTCCAGATGTTCGGCCTTCGCCAGCGTCTGCACCGAGGCGCACAGCACATCGACATCGGCATCGCGGCTGCGGCCGGTGTAGTAGCCCACGCGCTTCTTCGGCAGGATGCGGACGAAGGTGGCCGCCGCCTGGCCCAGGATCTCTTCGCGGTGCGCGACGAATAGGATGCGTCGCGCGCCCATGCGCACGGCGTCAAAGGCCGCCAGCCAGGTCTTGCCCAGGCCGGTGGCTAACACCACCAGGCCGCGCCGGTAGCCGCTTTCGCGGCTGGCCACCAGTGCCGTCAGTGCTTCCTGCTGAATCTTCGTAGGCTCGGGTGGCGCCTCCTGCTCATGGCTGCCGGGCGCGATCGATCGCGAGGGCGGAAGCCGCCGCTGCTCATAGGCCTCGATCCAGGCATCGGACAGCGCCACAGTCTTCGGGTGACCGAACAACTCGTCGAAACGCTGTCGGGCTTCGAGGAAGCCGGAGTCATCGGGGTAGACGACCCGGTAGTTCCACTCCAGCCCGTCCTGCAACGCCTGCCGGCTGATGTTGCTTGAGCCGATGAACGCGACCCCTGCCGCGAGCGACTGCCCGTCCAGCTTGGCGAAGATGTAGGCCTTGAGATGAAAGCTGCCTTCCTGAGTCGTGTAGACGCGCACCTCGGCGCCGCGCTCCTGCAACAGCAGCAGCAAGCGCAAGGCCTCGGGGTCAGTGATGTCTAGGTAGTCGCTGGTGAGCACGCGAACGCGCTGCGGCGCACCGGTCTCGACCATCGCCTCCAGGTCGGGCAGCAGGAGCCGCAGGCCCGTGGTTTTGATGAACGCGACCGCCAGGTCGGCCTGTGTAGCCCAGGTGAACGCTTCGGAGAGGTGGGGCAAGAAGTGGTCGGCGCCGCCGGTCACCAGCCGCTTGGTCGGCACGGGCTTGCGGGTGGCCAGCGCGTTGGTCCAGCGTTCGGTTCGATCGGGCCGCTGGTCGACGGTGAGCCACACGTCGATCTGATGCATATCGGGCCATCGGCTGAGCCGTTGCCGTAGCGTGGCTTCGTCGGCATCGGTGAATCGGCGCCCACCATGATCGCGCTCGCCGGTGCCGTGTTTGAAGCTGACGTACAGCGTGCCGCCGGGGCGCAGCGCGCACCACAGCCAGTCGAGGGTGGTCGGTATCGCGGATAGCGGCACGTGAAGCAGACTGGCGCAGCACCAGATGCCGTCGAACGCTTCAGCTTCGTCGATATCCTCGAAGCGCCGAACTGCGACCTCGAACCCGCAGTGGGCGCTGGCCAGACGTGCCAACTCTGGGGATGCGTCGAAGGCGGTGACCTGGAAGCCAGCCCCGGCGAAGGCCTTGGCATCACGTCCCGAGCCGCAGCCGGCATCGAGGATGTGGGCTCCAGGCTTTAGGTGAGCGACGAACTGTTGGTGGATCGCTGTCATGTCCACACCGACGGTCGAGCCGAAGAACTCGGCCGCGAACTGTTTGTAGTACTGGTCAGTGTGGTCCATACCCGGGGGTGGCTTTGTCGACGATGACTTTGTCGCCAAGCGTACCAGGCGAAAGATTATCGGCGCCCAGCCTTGGGATGTCGCCAACGGCTGCTAGCGCGGCGATCGGCACTATGGCCGGCTGCCGCACACTGACCTGTGGGACCTCCTTCAGGTGGCTGTGTGTGCGATCGAATGACTGCTTTGCTGCGACGAGATTGGGGGCGCGGGAGTCTCTTGGAAGTCGAAAGCTGACCTATTCAGGGGAGGGTAGTTCGACCAGGAAATCGTCCGCACCTCTAGTGCAACAGCGACTGGGATACCGATCGGGTGGTTGCGGACCGAATCCGCTCCCCTTCCCGATTCGGCTTCAGAGCGGCGCGAACAAGGGCTCGCAGCCCGTGCCCAGGAGAAGACGGTCAACGCGTTCGCGCGCCGTCTCGTCCAGCGCGGAGTACGCCTTGCGGAGCCAGCCGAGGCATTTGGCCTGGTAAACAAAGGACTCCTGCACCCAGGGCTGCCCGTCCACCTCGCACTCCACCTGCTTTGCGCCCCGCGCGATCGCCTTCGCATTGGCGATCATGTAGGGCACATAGACGCGGCCGACTTCGCCAAGCAAGTCGCGCAAGGTAGCGGGCGGATCGGACAAGTCGATCCAGTCGGCGTCGCTCACGTCCAGCCCGCTTACATCCTCCAGCCTTTCGGTCCACGCATAGGCCCGCGGCGAGACCTCCATGGCGACCTGCGATGGGGTGGGATCGGTGATCACGAGCATCGTCATCTGACCGAAGGCTGCGAAATCGCCTGCGCCGGGCCGCTGGCCCAGCAGGTATGGCTGGTTCTGGATATGCGCCTCGAAGATCTCCAGAAAGCGACGCCAGCTGCCCTCGATGATCGGCGCAGTCACCGGATTGGAGCCGACGACGCCGATGCGCGAAATCTGCCGACTGGCGAAGTCCCGTTCCCCCTGCTCGCCCTCCTCGCGCGTGATCTGCATGGCCCTGCGGTAGGGCAGATAGGCGCTCGCCTTCTTGACATCCGCCGCATACGACCAGCGATAGTGGAACATGCATTTGCTCAGCCACTCGTCGCCATAATCCTCGAGCAGCAGGTCGATCAGGTTCAGCGCGGGATCGGACGGCCGGAGCCGTCGCTCGGCATAGGTCTCTTCCAGGCGATTCAGGATCGGGGTGGTGTCGGAGATCGCCGTGAGCGACCCGCCATCGGCTGCGGGCAGCACAAGGTAAGGCACGAGCGGGAGCGGGCGTTCGGGCAGTGCGCTCGCTTCCTTGCTTCCCATGATCACAAAGCGGAAAGGCAGGCGGCGAAATCGCAGCGCCCCGCGAAGTTTGCGCGTGTAAGGCGAGGATCCAACCCCAACCAGTCTCAAGTCGCTGTCCGAACTCATCCCGTGCTGCTCCCGATTCATGTTTGCCGTTGGCCGGCCAGAGAAATGCAAGCTGCCGGACCGATCCGCACGAGACTTGCTGCGGTGGAACGCTCTATCGGCTGCCAGCGCGCAAGGGATCAACCATCAGGCGGCAACCTTCAGCAGGATGTGCTGCGGGTCGGCGAGGCGCCTATCGACAGGGGGCTTTGGCAGGCATATGAGTCTCATTTTCTACATATCCGGCCTTTGTCGGGATTGATGTACATCCAGACGCTTGCGCCCCGCGCGTCGGGACTTCCGCCGTCGCTGACCGCAGGTCGGGACTCGTGTCCCGTGGGCAGACAAGCGTCGTGAGGCTACGGTGCGCTGAACCATCCTGCGCGCGCCCTTCGGTGACGCGCAGGTGCAGGGATTCTTCGACCGCCTGCCGGCTGCATTCGGCGCGGCCGACGCGGCCGAGGGCTTCGTCGACCGCTCCAGCCGAGACCCGGTGACCCTCAAGCACGCCTGGGGCGACTATGTGCCGGCGCGCTTCTTCGATCCGGCGCGCCATGGCGGCGTGGTCTTCACGCTCTCTCGCTGGCGCACGCTGGAAGCGGTGCACGCCTATGCCTACGCTGGCGTGCATGGCGAGGCGCTGCGCCATCGCCTCGAGTGGTTCGAGAAGCCCGAGTGGCCGAGCTACGCGGCCTGGTGGGTTGCCGATGACCACCGGCCCGACTGGGTCGAGGCGAAGCAGCGTCTGGAATACCTGCACGACCATGGCCCGAGCGAGGTGGCCTTCGACCTGCGCGCCCCCCGCGGCCCTGATGGCACCTCGGTCACCGTCGACCGCCAGGCGGCGCGTGCGATCGTCGAGCGGGCTGACCCCGCTCGCCATGATCAGGCCGCGCTCGAGCGCGAGTTCGACGCGATCACCCGCGTGATGCAGGCCGTGCAGAAGCCGGCGGGTTGACTCGGGCGGGCTCGCGCCGGGTGGTTTCCCCCGCGTCCTGCATGGTAGAACCCTGCAGGTCTCATCTCACCCCAGCGGGGGCTTCCTGTCATGTGCACCGGCATTTCCCTGACCGCCGCCGATGGTGGCGTGGTCACCGCCCGAACCGTCGAGTGGGCGCTGAGCGACGCGCACCACGACCGCGTGGCCCTCTTCGGCCGCGGCCGGCGCTTCACGGCCCAGACCCCCAGCGGGCTCGACGGCAAGCAGTGGACCGGCCGCTTCGGCTTTGCCTCGCTCACCGCCTACGGCCAGCCCTACGGGCCCGACGGCATGAACGAGCAGGGCCTCTATGTGGGGGTGTACTACTTCCCCGGTTTCTTCTCGCCCGCGCCCTTTGACCCTGCCGAGCGCGAGCGCTCGGCCAGCGTGGGCGACTTCATGCAATGGATGCTGTCCTCGTTTGCCACCGTGGCCGAGGTGCGCGAGCACCTGCACGAGGTGCGCGTGGTCGAGGTGATCGATCCGCGCTTCGGTGGCGCGCCCCTGCCTTTTCACTGGAAGGTGGCCGACCCCAGCGGCGCGGCCATCGTCATCGAGATCATCGATGGCGGGCGCGTGGTCGTGCATGACGCCTTCCTCGGGGTGATCTCCAACTCGCCCACCTACGACTGGCACCTCACCAACCTGCGCAACTACATCGGCCTGTCGCCCGCGCCCTCGGCGCCGCTCACCATCGATGGCCTGCGCCTGGCGCCCTTCGGCGGCGGATCGGGCCTGATCGGCCTGCCTGGCGACTACTCGCCGCCCTCGCGCTTTGTGCGGGCCGCAGCGCTCACCGCGCTGGCGCGGCCGCTGGCCACCGCCACCGAGGCGGTCTTCGAGGCCTTCCGCATCCTGGACAGCTTCAACATCACCGTCGGCGCCACCGCGCCGCCCGGACACCGGCCCCAGGACATCGTGAGCGCCACCCAGGTGACCACCGCCTGCGACCTTGGCGGCCGCACCCTCTACTTCCACTCCATGCACAACCGTCAGGTGCGCGCTGTGCGCCTGGCCGACATCGACTTCAGCGCCGTCACCGAGCGGGTGCTCGAGGCGGGCGCGCAGCGCAGCCAGTCGGTGGTGGAACTTCGGGCATGAGGCAGGCGGTGGCCGCGCGGGCGTCGCCGGGCTGGCGGGCGTGGCTGTCGCGCGTGATGCCGGTTGCGCTGATCGCGTTGGCGCTCGCGCTGATCGCGCCTGCCCATGCCGCCGACCCTGACGCCGCCGCCGCAGAGGCCGCCGGGCCGGCCACGCTGCGCCTGCTCAATCGGGACATCGTCACGCTGCGCGCCACGGTGGCCGGTGCCTCGCCGCAGCGCCGCGTGGAGCAGGCGCGCGAGCGCATCCGGCAGTTGCCGGACTCGGCCATGGATCAGCCGCTGCAGGTGCTGCCCTTCGAGCTCGGCAAGCTGCACGGCCGGCAGTTCCTGCTTGGCGATGCCAACCTGTTCGCGCTCTACGACACCGACCTCGAGCCCGACGGCCGCCGCGATCTTGACGCGCTTGCCCGCCACACCCGCGAGCGGCTCGAAGAGGCGCGCCGCGCCTGGCACGAGACCCGTGACGGTCCGCTGCTGATGCGCGGCCTCGCGCTCACCGCGCTGGCCTGCGCGGTGCTGGCGCTGCTGGTCTGGGGCATTCTCGTGCTGGGCAGGCGGGTGGTGGGCTGGCTGGAGTCCACCCGCAGCCGCATCGCCGCGCACAGCACCGGCATCGACTGGCGCGAGATCCTCGCCCGACTGCTGATGGGCAGCATCACGCTGCTCAAGTGGGTGCTGATCGCCTTGCTGGCCTATGTCTGGCTCAGGCTGGTGCTGGCGGCCTTCGTGGCCACCCAGCCGCTGGCCATCGCCCTCGATGGCTGGCTGTACCGCAAGCTGGTGTGGATCGTGAGCGGCGCGGCCGAAGGCCTGCCCGGTCTGGCCACGGTGATCATCGTGCTGCTGCTCACCCGGGCGCTGGCCGATGTGCTCGCCTATGTCTTCGGCGCCGTGCAGCAGGGCCGCCTCACGCTGCCCTTCCTGCATCGCGACACCATCAGCGCCACCCGTCGCATCGTCACGGTGCTGGTCTGGGGACTGGGCATCGCCATCGCCTATCCCTACCTGCCGGGCTCGGGCAGCGAGGCCTTCAAGGGCCTGTCGGTGCTGGCCGGCCTGATGCTCACGCTCGGCTCATCGGGCCTGGTGATGCAGGCGATGAGCGGCCTGGTGGTGATCTACTCGCGCTCGCTGCGCAAGGGCGACTACATCGAGGTCAATGGCACGCAGGGCGTGGTCATCGAGATCAGCTCGCTCGCGATCAAGCTCGTGGACATCCGCAACGAGGAGATCACCATCCCCAACGCGGTGCTGGTGTCCTCGCCCATCCGCAACTACTCGCGCCTGGCCCACGCCGAGGGCACGCTGCTGGTCACGCGGCTGACCATCGGCTATGACGCGCCCTGGCGGCAGGTGCACGCGATGCTCGAGGAGGCCGCGCGCCGCACGCCGGGGGTGCTGAACCTGCCCGCGCCCTATGTCTACCAGCGCGCCCTCTCGGATTTCTTCGTGGAGTACGCGCTCCACGCCAGCGTGCGGCACGCTGCCGAGCGGCCCGCGATCCAGTCCGCCCTGCACGCCGCCATCCAGGATGTGTTCAACGAGAACGGCGTGCAGATCATGTCGCCGCACTTCCTGGCCCAGCCGGCGCAGCCGGTGGTTGTTCCCCCGCCAGACTGGTTCAGGCCGCCGGCTCGGCCGCCGTCGTCCTAGGCGGCGGGGGCAGCGGGCCCGGCCGTGCTCAAGGCCATCGCGGCCGGATGCTCTCAGGCCCAGTTCTCGACCTTGAGGTCAGGGATGCGTTCGAATTCACGCAGATTGTTCGTGACCAGCGTAGCGCCCAATGTGACGGCGTGAGCTGCGATGAGCAGATCGTTATTGCCGACCGGTTTGCCGATCGACTCGAGGTGATTGCGAATGCGCGCGTAGGCGAAACGCCCCTGCCACGGCAGCACATTCAGGCGCGACAGAAAATCATCGATGTCATCGCGCAGTGCGGCAGCACGTGGCGAATGAAGGCGCTGCGCGCCGTAGTACAGCTCGGCAGCAACAATCTCTGACACGCAAAGGAGATCTGGATCATGCTGCAGAAAGTGTTCGAGCACCCGGGCAGGCCGCGCTCTCAGCACATAGCTGCAGATGTTGGTGTCCAGCATGTACATCAGAACAGGGGATCCCGGACCTGAGGCAGCTCATCCCCGCGATCGATCAGAAAATCGGCGGGCGCCGTGGGGGGGCGGCTGAAGAAGCTTTCCCACCCCCCACGGCGTTTCGGGGTGATCAGCAGGCTCTGTCCGATGCGTTCAATCAGGACTTCCTGGCTGTCGACCCGATACTCGGCGGGCAGGCGCACAGCCTGGCTGCCCCCGTTGACGAAGACCTTGGCGGTTCGTGTGGTCATGGTCGCGCCCCAAAGGGATGTATATACTTAAAATATATACTATTACGCTGGTTTTCGCGATGCCTGCCCACTGCGCCTCGGGAATCGACGCGCCTACAACAGCTCCCCCGCCTGCGTGACGCCGCGCGTCACCCGCGTCCACCACTGCGAGAAGCTGGTGCAGTGCCGGGACACCGGCGCGAACAGGCGCGGCGGGGCCTCGCGGTGCGCGATCCCGGTCATGGCCCCGGGCAGATGCGGGTCGTCGGTGCAGCGCACCGCCGCCGCGCCGGCAAGCGCCTTGCGCAGCGCGGCGGCATCGATGTGCCAGCGTTGCGGGCACACCTCACGCATGGCCGCATCCACCCAGCGCCAGCGAGCCGCCGGCCATGGCCAGGCGTGGTGATGCTCGCGCGGATACACGCCGATCACCACGGCATCGGCCGGCAGATCGGCGGGCGGCGCGCGCAGCGCCCAGGGATGCACCAGCCAGACCGTCCGATCGCGCACGGCCGCGGCGGCGGCCTGCACCTCGGGCGCCAGAACGCCAAGGTTGGCGGGCGGCTCGGTCAGCAAGGCCGGTTCGGCAAGGCCTGCGACGCCGTCGGCGGCTGAGGAGACTGTCTTGCCGGCGCGGCCGCGCGCCATGGCATCGAGCTCGGCATAGCTGCAGTCGATCGCGCTGCCCGGGCTGTGCCAGGCCTCGGGCGCGTAGCGGGCCACATTCTCGGCGTTGAACAGATACGGCTTGTGGCTGCCCGTGCCGGCCACCCACTGCCAGCTGAGGTGATTGCTGGCCAGATCGCCATCGAAGAGATGGGCCACCAGCCAGTCTGCGCCGGCGCGCCAGTGCACCCGACGGATGTGCACCACATAGCTCGCCAGCCACATGCGGGCGTGGTTGTGCAGCGTGCCGGTCCGGTAGAGCTCGCGCACCGCCTGGTCGATGACGGGTACGCCGGTGCGCGCTTCGCGGATGTCGGACGGCAGCACGCGGGCATAGGCCGCCTCGGGCAGAGGGCCCTCGTGCACCGATCGCAGGATGCCGTTGCCCAGATGGGCCCACACATGACGGAAGTACTCGCGCCAGCCCAGCTCGAACACCAGCTTGTGCTGCACGGCCAGCGGGTCGCGCGCGAGCACGCCGGCGAGCACCTCGGGCAGGGTGAGCACACCGTGGGTGAGCCAGGGCGAGAGCCCGGTGACCGCGCCCTCGAGGTGATTGCGGGTGCGCGCGTAGGCGGCCGGGCGAACGCGGCTAAGACAGGCGAGCGCGGCCGCCCGGGAGGGCTCGGGCGCAACAGTCATGTCAGCGATGGCGGTCATGTGCAGTGTCATGAAGGGGTAGCCCCGAGCGTAGCCGGTGGGCCTTGGGCCAGGCTCAGTGACCCTTGAATCGGACTGCGACGGATTGCCTCGGGCATTCAGCGCTCCTACAGTCGGTTGCAGTCCTGTCTTGCGCGTGGAGCCGGCAGGTGACCCACCGTGCGGGCCCGCAGCTCGCGAAGGAGTGCCAATGCGCCGCCCGCCTCACCTCGGGATCCCCCCGGTTCAACCGATGTCTTCCAGGGCGGTCGATCCTTCCCGACGCCGTTTCGCGGGCGCCGCGGCCGGCGCAGCGCTCGGTGCCTGGCTCGCGCCGGACGCTGCCCGAGCGCAGCCGTCGCCGACCTTCCCGAGCAAGCCCCTGCGCTTCGTGGTGCCCAGCGCCCAGGGCACCGGGGTCGACATGCTGGTGCGGGCGTTCGCGGAGCGCATCCGTGTGACCACTGGCCAGCCCACCCTGGTCGAGAACAAGGTGGGTGGCGGCGGCGTTCTCGGTCTGTCGCATTTCGTGTCTCTGCCGGCAGACGGGCACACCGTGGTGTCGATCACCTCGAGCTCGATGAACCTCCTGCCCTTGATGCAGGCGGTGGCCTACGACGAGTCGCTGCTGCGCCCGATCATCGGCTTCTCTCAGCACACCGGCATGTTCCTCGCGGCGCCTTCGTCGAACTACACCACGCTGAAGAAGATGGTCGATGACGCCCGCGCAGCGCCTGGCACCGTCAACATGGGCATCTACTCGCCGCACTTCCAGGTGGCCCTGCGCGTCTTCGAGGACATGATCGGCACCCGCTTCAATGTCGTTCCCTACAAGGGGCCCGACCTGTTCCTCGGTCTTGGCGAGGGATCGATCCCGCTGGCCCTGGCTGACCTGGGCACGGCAGTGCGTTTCGTTGAATCGGGCAAGACCCGGCCGCTGGCCACCGCGGCGGCCACGCGCCATCCCAGCTTTCCCGATGTGCCCACGGTCATCGAGCTTGGCTATCCCGGCTATGAGGTGCACGAGATCGCCGGCTTTGCCATCAACGCGAAGACGCCCGAGCCGCAGGTCCGGCAGATGGAGGAGCTGCTGCTGCGTACGGCCGCCGACCCTGAGTATCTGGCGCTTGCGCGCCGCCTGCCCGGTGCGGTGCTCACCCAGATTCCCGGCAAGGACTTCGCCGCCACGCTCAGCCGCCGCCGCGCGGTTCAGGAAAAGCTGCTGAAGGATCTGAAGCTGCACAAGTGAGCCCCCGATGCAGCTGATCGATCTCTTCGACCGCGGTCTGTCCTTCGGCGCCCAGGCTCCCTGCCTGGTCGAGCCCGACGGCCGTACCCTGTCCTACGGCGAGGTGGCACAGCTCACCCACCGTATCGCCAATGGCCTGGTGGCCGCTGGCATCGGGAGCGGCCAGGCGGTGGGCCTGCTGAGCGAGAACCACCTGCTGACCTTTGCCGCGGTGCTGGGCATCGTGCGCTCGCCGGGCATCTGGGTGCCGGTGAATGCGCGCAACGCGCCCGAGGAGAACGCCAACATACTGGCTCGGGCCGACTGCGAGTTCCTGTTCATCCACAGCCGCTTTGCGCCCCAGCTCGCCCTGCTGCGCACCTCGCTGCCGCGTCTGCGGGGCGTGGTGTGCATCGATGCCGACCTGCCCGATGCGCCTGCGCTCGAGCGCTGGGCCGCCGAACATCCCGACACGCCCTTTCGCAGCGATGACCGCGTCGACGATGTCGTGGCCATTCGGGGCACCGGCGGC
Source organism: uncultured bacterium (assembly GCA_903934795.1). Classification (GTDB taxonomy): domain Bacteria; phylum Pseudomonadota; class Gammaproteobacteria; order Burkholderiales; family Burkholderiaceae_E; genus Quisquiliibacterium. The sequence goes on from CAIZPE010000045.1 coordinate 11,233, forward strand.
ACCACCGGTCTGCCCAAAGGCGTGCTGATCACGCACCGCAACTATGCGATGCTCTTTGCCAACTGGTATGCCGCCATGCCCGTACGCGAGCGACCGGTGCACCTGGTGGTGGCGCCCATGTCGCATGCGGCCGGCACCATCGCGTTCTCGGTCTGCGCCTATGGCGGGGCCAATGTCATCCTGGGCTCGGCCGAGCCTGCCGCCGTCATCGAAGCGATCGCACGGCATCGGGTCACCCAGCTGTTCCTGCCGCCCACCGCCATCTACAAGCTGCTGGCGCACCCCGCCGTGCGCGACGGCGACTACGGATCCTTGCGCTACTTCGTGTATTCGGCCGCGCCGATGTCGGCCGACCGGCTGTGCGAGGCGCTCGATGTCTTCGGGCCGGTGATGGTGCAGGCCTATGGCCAGGCCGAGGCGCCCTTCGTGTGCACGGTGCTCGGCATCGAAGACCATCGTCGCATCCTCGCCGACCCCGCGCTTGCCCATCGGCTGGCCAGTTGTGGGCGTGCCTCCCCGCTGGTCAGGGTGGCCATCATGGATCCGGACGGCAGGCTGCTGCCCGATGGCGAGCGCGGCGAGATCGTGGTTCAGGGCGATCTGGTGATGAAGGGCTATTACCGGGATCCCGACAAGACCGCCGAAACCCTGCGCGGCGGCTGGCTGCACACCGGTGATGTCGGCTACCGGGACGCTGACGGCTACTTCTACATCGTCGATCGGCTCAAGGACATGATCGTGTCCGGCGGCTTCAACATTGCGCCCAGCGAGATCGAGCAGGTGCTGTGGTCGCTGCCGGCGATCAACGACTGCGCGGTGATCGGCGTGCCCGACCCCTATTGGGGCGAGGCGGTAAAGGCGGTGGTGGAATTGCGTCCCGGCGCTGCCTGGGATGCCGAGGCCGCGATGGCTCTGTGCCGTGAGCGGCTGGGCAGCATGAAGGCGCCCAAGTCGATCGAGGTGTGGCCCCAGTTGCCGCGCAGCGCGGTCGGCAAGGTGCTCAAGCGCGAGATCCGAGAGACCTTCTGGCAGGGGCAGGATCGGCGGGTGTGAGGCCTGTGGGCATGCGGTGGCTGAGGTTCAGTCCGGCCAACCCTCCGCCGGCAGCTTCGGCACCCGGCGGAATTCCCCGAGGTTTCGGGTGATCAGCACCATCCCGCGCGAGCGCGCATGGGCGGCGATCAGCAGGTCGTGGCTGCCGATCGGCTTGCCACGGCGCTCGAGCGTGGCGCGGATGTCGGCATAGTGCGCGTCGGCTGGCGGTTCGAAGGGCAGCACCGTCAGCGCTCCGAGCAATTGCTCCACCCGCCGGGTCAGCGGGGCCGAGCCCTTGCGCAGCGCGCCGAAGCGCAACTCGCACGCGGCCACGATGCTGGTGCAGATGCGCTCGGGCGCGATGGCGCCAAGCTGCCTTGCGAGCGCGCCCTGAGGGTTGCGGATGAGTTCCGACAGCGCGTTGGTGTCGAGCATCAGGCCCTGATCCGGCGTCACAGGCTGTCGCGCTCCTGCAGCGGCAGATCGGCGATCTCGGGCAGGGCATCGGGCATCGGCGCCCAGGAGGCGAGCAGATCCTTCAGCGGATGCCGGCGCACCGGCGACAGGATCAGCCGCTCGCCCTCCCGGCGGATGAGCACTTCGGAGCCCTCCATCTCGAACTCTCTTGGAATGCGCACCGCCTGATTGCGGCCGTTGCGAAACAGCGCGGCGTGGCGCGCGCCGGCGGGGCCGTCGGCCCGCTCGGGGCTGTCCGGGAGGGGCCGAGAGGAGAAAGAGGCGGGGATGTTCGACGATGGCATAGGCCAAAGCCTATGCCAAATGGCCCTGCGGGGCAATCCGCCTTCCGGTCGCGCCTTCCGTCTGATTGCGAAATGCGATGGACGCTATTGGCGGCCATGCATTGAGGCGGGGAGTGCCGCACGGGATACTGGCCGCCTTCCCAGACCAAAGCAGGCGGATCCATGAGCGACACCCAAGAGACCGTGCTGGTGGCCGGTGGCGGCATCGGCGGACTGGCCGCGGCGCTCGCCCTCGTGCGGCGCGGCTACCGCGTGCGCGTCTTCGAGCAGGCGCCCGAGATCGGCGAGATCGGCGCCGGCATGCAGCTCGGCCCCAATGCCTTCCATGCGCTGGATGCGCTGGGCGTGGGCGAGCTCGCCCGCAGCCGCGCGGTGTTCACCGATTTCATGGTCATGCACGACGCGGTCGACGGCTCGCAGGTCGGCCGCATCCTCACCGACGAGGCCTTCCGGCAGCGCTTTGGCAACCCTTACGCGGTCATCCATCGTGTCGATGTGCACACCGCCCTGCTCGAGGGCGCGGTGGCCACCGGCCGGGTGGACTTCCAGACCAGCACCCGCATCGAGCGGGTGGAGCAGGACGACGCCGGCGTCACCGTCATCGATCAACGCGGCCAGCGCCTGCGGGGCGCGGCCCTCATCGCCGCCGATGGCGTGAAATCGGTGGTGCGGGCGCAGTATGTGAACGACCCGGCCCGGGTCACCGGCCACGTGGTCTATCGCGCCGTGGTCGACAAGGCCGAGTTCCCCGAGGACCTGCGATGGAACGCCGCAAGCCTGTGGGCCGGGCCGAAGTGCCACCTGGTGCACTACCCGCTGCGCGGCGGCGAGCAGTACAACGTGGTGGTCACCTTCCACAGCCGCCAGCCGGAGGCGTGGGGCGTCACCGAGGGCAGCAAGGCCGAGGTCCAGTCCTACTTCCAGGGCATCGTGCCGAAGGCGCGGCAGCTGATCGACCTGCCCCGGTCCTGGAAGCGCTGGGCCACCGCCGATCGCGAGCCGATCGGCACCTGGAGCTTCGGTCGCACCACGCTGCTGGGCGATGCCGCCCACCCCACCACGCAGTACATGGCGCAGGGCGCATGCATGGCGCTGGAAGACGCGGTCACCCTGGGCGAGTCGCTGCGGGTGCATCCCGACAACTGGACGAAGGCCTTCGACCTCTATCAGCGTTCGCGGGTGGCCCGCACCGCGCGCATCGTGCTCTCCGGCCGCGAGATGGGCCGGATCTACCACGCCGAGGGGGTCGAGCGGCTGGTGCGCAACCAGCTCTGGAAGGGCCGCTCGCAGGAGCGCTTCCACGACGCGCTGGAATGGCTCTACGGCTGGAATGTGAGCAACTGCCTGACCCAACCCGGAGACCCGTCATGACCGAACTCGGCCGCCTCGAGGACCTGCCGCAGGACTACCGCGACGACCTCACCCGCCAGAACCTCGTGCCGCTGTGGCCCAGCCTGCGCTCGGTGCTGCCGCCGAAGATGCCTGCGCGACGCACCCAGCCCGCCTTCTGGTCCTACCAGGCGCTGCGCCCGCTGCTGATGCGCGCCGGCGAGCTCGCGCCCATGGAGAAGGCCGAGCGCCGCGTGCTCGTGCTCGCCAACCCGGGCCATGGCCTGGAGAAGATGCAGGCCAGCGCCGCCATGTACCTCGGCATGCAGCTGCTGCTGCCTGGCGAGTGGGCGCCCTCGCACCGCCACACCCCGAACGCGGTGCGGCTGGTGGTGGAAGGCGAGGGCGCCTACACCACGGTCAATGGCGAGAAGTGCCCGATGGCGCGCGGTGACCTGATCCTCACGCCCACCGGGCTGTGGCACGAGCACGGCCATGATGGCGATGCGCCGGTGGTCTGGCTCGATGTGCTCGACCTGCCGCTGGTCTACTACACCGAGACCTCGTATGCCATCGAGGGCCAGCGCCAGAACGTGGTGCCGGGGCGCGGCGACGAGGGCTACCGCCGCGGCGGCGTGGTGCCTGCACCCGCCTTCGAGCGCGCGGCGCGCGCCTGTCCGGTGGTGCGGTATCCCTGGGCCGACACCCGCGCCGCGCTGCTGGCGCTGGCGGCCGACCGGCCCGAGCTGCAGGCTGTGCAGGTCGGCTATGTGAATCCCGAGACTGGCGCTGACGCGCAGAACATCCTCGGCTTCTATGCGCTGATGCTGCGCCCGGGCCAGACGCTGCGTCTGCCGGTGCGCTCGCCGGCGGTGGTGTTCCATCAGATCGAGGGCGCCACCGGCGTGTCGGTCGGCGAAAGCGCTTTCGCACTGAGCGAGGCCGACACCTGCTGCGCGCCGGGCTACACCGAGGTGGTGCTGCGAAACGCCGCCGCCGATGCGCCTTCCTTCCTGTTCCTCGCCGATGAATCGCCGCTGCACCGCAAGCTCGGCGTCTACGAGAACCGGGGCTGAAGCGCCATGACCTGCATCATCGCCAGCTGGCCAAGCGGGCGGCGATCGCATCGCGGCGCCCCACTATGATGGGCGCCATCATCGACAGCCTTGGGAGCGTGCCTTGCCCGCCAGACCGCGAGAACCGTCTTCGCTTCGCCTCGATCGGGGCGTGACTCTGTCGGGTCTGCGCACCTTCGTGGCGGTGGTGCAGGCCCGGGGCCTGTCGGGCGCGGCCCGGGTGCTCGGCGTGACCCAGCCGAGCGTGTCGGTGCAGCTTGCCGCGCTCGAGCGCGCCTGCGGCGTGCTGCTGTGCCACCGCAAGCCCGAGTTCGCGCTCACCGATGCCGGCGCCGATGTGTTCGTGCGGGCGCGCCTGATCCTGTCGCGGGTCGATGAATTCGAGAGCGCGCTCGATCATCTGCAGCAGGCCGCCGGCCGGGTCAGCGTGGGCCTGTCCACGCCGCATGTGGCCATGCCGCTGCTCGCCGGGTTTCGCGCCGCGCATCCCGCCATCAGCCTGCAGGTGAGCATGGGCAACACCACCACCCTCCTGGAGGAGGTGGCGCGCTGCCGGGTGGATGTGGCGGTGATGACCCTGCGCGAGCCGCCCCCCAACCTGCTGTGCGTGAAGGTGGCCAGCCCGCGGCTGGCGGTCTGCCTGCGCGCCGATCACCCGCTGGCCCGGCGCCGGACGCTGCGCCCGGCCGATCTGGCCGCGCTGGAGATCATCGCCCGCGAGCCGGGATCGCAGACCCGGGCGCTGTTCGACGAGACCCTCGCCCGCGCTGGCGTGAAGCCGCGGGTGGTGATGGAGGTGGGCAACCGCGAGGCGCTGCGCGAGGCGGTGGCCGCCGGCCTCGGGGTGGGCATGCTGTTCGACAACGAGAACGGCGAGGACCGGCGCTTTGCGCTGGTACCGCTGCAGGGCGTGCCGCACGCGCCCGGGGTCTACGCGGCGGCGCTCAACGAGTCCCTGGGCATTCCTGGCGTGCAGGCGCTGGTCGAGCACCTGCGGGCGGGGGTTGGCGGGGCGCGCGCGGTCAGAGCCAGCGCTCGCAGCTGAGCATGAGGGTCATCGGGTGGATGGCAGATGCCTGAAACCCGTAATGCGCGTAGAAGCGCCTGGCGTTCTCGTTAAGCGCATGGACGAGCAGGGCGCGCACCCCGGCATCTGCTGAGACAGCCAGGGCACGCTTGACCGCATCCTGAAGCAGTGCGGCACCGAGGTGCATGCCTTGCGCCTTTCGATCCACAGCCAGCCGACCGAGTACAAGAACCGGCACCGGGTCGGGCATGTTGCGGCGGATGCCGCGCGTGGCCGATTCATGGCTGACCGCGCCCGCAGCAAGCGCGTAGTAGCCCATCACCGTGCCTGTGGCGTCGGCCACCACGAAGGTGCGGCTCGCACCGCTGGTCTGGTTGGCCAGAGCCCGCCGGCGCAGCCATTCATCCAGCGAGCGTTCCCCGCAGTCGAAGTCTGCGATCTGGTGCGAATCGGTCAGTGGCGCCGGCGCGCCCAGCGGTGGTGTCAACGCGCCTTCCCGCCGCGTTTGGTCGTGGCGGGCTTGGCGGCTGGCTTTGCCCAGGGCGGAGTGACCCGCATCAGGCGCTCCAGGCCGGGGTTGGGCGCCGTGGGGCCGTCAAGCTGACGAAGAAACGCAGCGTGGCGCTGATCATCAAGGCGGAAATAGATCTGGTCCAGCAGAACACTCTGTGCGCGCTCGCAGGCGGCCTCGAGCATGAAGTCAGACCGGGTCTTGCCCATGGCCGCTGCAGCCTGATCGATGAGATCACGCTGCTCGGGTCTTGCCCGAAGGTTGATCGCGGCGTCTCGCATGGAATGGGGCCTGCAGGGTGGTTTGTGTACCGTGCGGATCGTGTCGCATCGTATATCTATTGTCAATACATCAAGTCCGTACCCGGAGTTGCTGCGGGTCGTCGCCGGGAAGGCAAGTCGCTTTCATTCTCCGGTCATATAGGCTTCGTATATTGCAACGATCGCACCATAATTCCCTTCAATGACAAGGCCGCCCGCCGCCGTCGCGCTTCGCGAGGACCGCTCCGCATGAACCCGCCCGCTGCCCACCCCGCCATTGCCGCCATCCGCCAGCTCTTCCAGGAGAAGGGCGAGCTGATCTACGGCGAGGCGGTGAACCAGGTTCAGCATGCCCTGCAGTGCGGCGCGCTCGCCGAGGCGCAGGGCGCCGCGCCCAGCCTGGTGGTGGCGGCGGTGCTGCACGATGTCGGTCACATGCTGCACCGTGATGCCGCAGGCGCCGTGCAGGCCGGCGACGACGATCGCCATGAGCGGCTGGGCGCGAAGTTCCTGCTGCGCTGGTTCGGCCCCGAGGTGGCCGAGCCGGTGCGCCTGCATGTCGACGCCAAGCGCTATCTCTGCACCCGCGAGCCCGGCTACTGGGCGGCGCTCTCGCCGCTGTCGCAGCGCACCCTGGAGATCCAGGGCGGGCCGTTCACCGAGGAACAGGCCCGCGCCTTCGAGCAGTTGCCGCACGCCATGGAGGCGGTGAGCGTTCGCCGCTGGGATGACGGCGGCAAGAAGGCCGGGGTGAACACCCCGGGCCTCGAGCACTACCTGGCGCTGGCGGCCGAGTGCGCCATGCCGATTCAGCAAGGATGACCCGCATGCGCTTCTCGCGTCGCAACTTTGTCGGCTACAGCCTCGGTGGCCTCGCGCCCGCCGGCCTTGCCGGCGTGTTTCCCGGGCTGGCGCTCGCCCAGCCGTCCCCGGAGCGCGGCGGCACCCTGGTGTATGCCAACTGCTCGGCCAATCGCCGTGGCGGCGATGTCAGCAACAGCAAGCACCCGTATTACATGGTCGACCTGATCACCCGAAGCGCGTACAACTCGCTGCTCTGGGTCGACGCCAGCCTGCAGCTTCAGGGCGAACTGGCCAAGGCCTGGGGCGCGCTCGACGAGCGCCTGGAAACCTGGGAGTTCGTGCTGCACGAGGGCGTGCGCTTCCATGACGGCCGCGAGCTCACCGCGGCCGATGTGGTGTCCTCGTTCGCGCTGCACAAGGCGAAGCACTGGGCCTCGGCGCAGATCAGCGAGGTCACCGCCAGCGGCCGCCACAAGGTGCAGTTCCGGCTGAAGAAGGGCAACGCCGAGTTCCCCTATGTGCTGGCCGAGTACGACACCATGATCATGCCGGCCGACGAGAACATCGATCGCATCGGCCTCAGCGGCATCGGCACCGGACCGTTTCGCATCGTCTCGGTCGATCCGCAGCGCCGCATGGTGCTCGAGCGCAACGAGAAGTACTGGCGCGCCGGTCCGTACCTCGACCGGCTGGAGGTGGTCAATCGCGAAGGCCAGATGGAGGCTGCGATCAACGGCTTCCGGGCGAAGCAGTTCGACGCGGTGCTCAACATCGATCCGCGGCTGGTGCGTCAGCTCGAGAAGGAACCTGACACCGAAATCGTCGGCGCCGCCAGCGGTGACCATGCGGTGATCGTCCTGCCCAAGCATCCCGGCTCGCCCTTCAACGACAAGCGCATCCGCCAGGCGCTGGCGCTCGCGGTTGACCGCGAGGCGATCGTGCGGGTGGTGTACGGCAAGAACGCGGGCTGGGTGGGCAACGACAGCCACCTGGTGGCTGCCGACCCCAACTTCGTGGCGCGGCCGGTGCGCCGGGATGTGGCCCGCGCCCGCAAGCTGCTCGCCGAGGCCGGCCACCCCAACGGCATCACGCTGCCCACGATGTACTACGCGCCCCAGTGGCCCGAGATGGCGCGCTACTTCCAGGTGCTGCAGCAGACCGTCAAGGAGGCGGGCATCACCCTGCCGATCGAGGAGCGGCCCACCGATGGCTACCAGAAGTTCCGCCAGGGCGATGCCGATGTCACCAAGGGCAACCCGCACAAGTTCGCCTACACCGCGGTGGGCCCGCGCAACCCCGGCATCAGCCTGTTCCGCATGCGCCAGGCCAACAACGAGAGCGGCTACTGGAGTGGCGCGCCGGCCGACGAGTACATGAAGCTCTACGACCAGGCCATGGTCACGCGCGATGCCGGCAAGCGCAAGGCGATCTACGCGCAGATGCAGGCCATCCTGCACGAGGAGGTGCCCGCGCTGCTGCCGGCCGGGCGCAACAACCTGCTGGTCAAGCGGCCGGCTGTGCGCGGGCTGGACAACCATCCGCAGCACTGGTCGATCCGCTGGGACGGCGTGTGGAAGGCCTGATCACCGTCATCGTGCGGCGCGTGGCCCTGTCGCTGGCCACGCTGTTCGCGCTGGCGGTCTTCATCTTCCTGGCCACCGAGGTGATGCCGGGCGATGCGCTCGATGTCATCCTGTCTTCCGACGAGATCGCGAACATCCCGCCCGAGCGCCTCGCGCAGATGAAGCGCGATCTTGGCCTGGATCGGCCGGCCCATGAGCGCCTGGGCAGCTTTCTGGTCAATGCCGCCCAGGGCGACTTCGGCCGCACCCTGATCTCGAAGACGCCGGTGGCCGAGGTGATCGCCTACCCGCTGCGCAACTCGCTGGCGCTGGCCGGCCTGGTGCTGCTGATCGCGCTGCCGCTGGCGGTGCTGATCGGCGTGGCCGGCGCGGTCTGGCATCGGCGGCTGGCCGATCATGTGATCGCCACCGTCACCATCGTCGGCTACTCCATCCCGGAGTTCGTCATCGGCACGCTGCTGGTGATCGCCTTCGCGGTGCTGCTGCCCTGGTTTCCGGCCACCATCACCGTGGACACCCGCGCGCCGGTGACCGAACTGCTGCGGGTCAGCGCCCTGCCGGTGGCCACCATCGTGATCGGCTCGGTGGCCTACCTGAGCCGCCTGTTGCGGGTGGGCATGATCGAGGCGCTCGGCGCCGACAACATCGAGCGGCTGCGCATGACCGGCGTGCCCTCATGGCGGGTGGTGTTTCGCCATGCCCTGCCGGCCGCGGTCATCCCCTGCCTGACCGCCATGGCCTTGTACGCGGCGGCGCTGGTGTCGGGCATCGTGGTGGTGGAACTGGTGTTCTCCATTCCCGGGCTGGGGCAGGAGCTGGTGCGCGGCGTGGTGCGTCGCGAGGTTCATGTGGTGCAGGCGATCGCGCTGGCCTCGGCGCTGGTGGTGGTGGTGCTCAACCTGCTGGCTGACCTGTCCATCCTCGCGCTCGATCCGCGCACCCGGGGAGGGTGAGCGCCCATGCCCTCGCGTCTGCGTCTGATCCTGCGCCGGCCGCTCGCCCTGGTCGGCGTGGCGCTGGTGCTGATCCACCTGCTGATGGCGCTGTCGGCGCCGTGGTGGATTGCGCACGACCCCACCGCGCTGGTCGGCCCGGCGCTCGAGCCGCCCGGTGAAGACTTTCTCTTCGGCACCGACGAGCTCGGCCGTGACTTCCTTTCGCGGGTGGTGATGGGCGGTCGTGTGGCGATCCTGGTGGCCTTCAGCGCCGGCCTGATCGCGGCGCTGGGCGGCGGGCTGGTGGGGCTGGCTGCGGCCTATTACCGCGGGTGGTTCGATGACGGCGTGTCGCGGCTGGTGGAGCTCAAGCTGGCCATTCCCTCCATCCTCTTCGTGTCCCTGTTCGTCACCGGCTTCGGCCAGTCGATGGGTGTGCTGATCGCGGTGATTGCGGTGATCAAGATGATGGGCGCCATCCGCACCTCGCGCGCGGCCGGCCTGCAGCTGATGTCGCTGGGCTATGTGAAGGCCGCGCAGCTGCGCGGCGAGCGTGGCCCGGCAATCATCGCCCGCGAGATGCTGCCCAGCGTGGTCGATCTGCTGCTGGTCGAGTTCGCGCTGCGCAGCTCCAGTGCGCTGCTGCTGGTGAGCGCGCTCTCCTTTCTCGGGCTGGGCCTGTCGCCGCCCACGCCCGACTGGGGGCTGATGATCCATGCCGGGCTGTCGGCCATCCACTCCGAGCCCTGGCTGATCCTGATTCCGGCGGTATGCATCTCCACGCTGGTCATCGGCATCAACTTCGCCACCGAGGGCATCGCCGATGCCCTCGGCCTGGATGCCGCGCGGGGTGGCGCCCATGGCTGAGGCCGCTCGCCCCGCTGCCCCCATGGCGATGGCCGTCCACCCGGCGGCGCCGCTGCTGCAGGTGGAGGGCCTGTCGATCGGCTATCGGGATGCCTTCGGCCGGATGAGCCTGGCGGTGCGCGAGCTCGGCTTCACGCTGGCCGCGGGTGAGTCGATCGGCCTGGTTGGCGAGAGCGGCAGCGGCAAGAGCACCGTGGCGCGCGCCCTGCTCGGCCACTATCGCGGCGCGGGCGAGCGCACCGCCGGGCGCATCCTGATCCGCGGCCAGGCGCTCGATGAGCGCGACCCGGCGAGCCTTGCCCGGCTGCGCGGCATCGACATCGCCTTCGTGCCGCAGAACCCGCTGTCTTCGCTCACCTATCACCTGAGCGTGGGCGCGCAGCTGGTGGAGATCCTGCGCACCCGCGCCGGCCTGGACGCGGCGACCGCGCGTGAGCGCGCGCTGGCGCTGATGGCCCAGACCCGCCTGCCCGACCCGGAAACGCTCTTCGATCGCTATCCGCATCAGCTCTCGGGCGGGCAGCGCCAGCGGGTGGTGATCGCCTGCGCGCTGGCCTGCCAGCCCCGCCTGCTGGTGCTCGACGAACCCACCACCGCGCTGGACAAGTCCACCGAGGTGCAGGTGCTCGGCCTGGTCACCGAACTGCGACGCAGCCTCGGGGTGGGGCTGGTGCTGGTCACCCACGACCTCAACGTGGTGGCGCGGATGTGCGACTCGGTGCTGGTGATGAAGGACGGCATCTGCGTGGAGCAGGGCGCCACTGCGGCCACCTTCGCCAGCCCGGCCACCGACTACACCCGCGAGCTGGTCGGTTCGGTGCTGCGGCTGGACGCCGATCCGCCGCAGGACCGCGCCCGTCATGACCAGCCGGCGCTGGTCGCGGTCAGCGGGCTGGGGCATCGCTATCAGGCCGGCGGCTGGTGGCGTCGGGCGAGCAGGCCATCGGCCCCCGCGCTGCAGGGCGTGGATCTCGGCCTGCGGCCGGGCGAGGTGCTCGGCGTGATCGGTGAATCGGGCTCGGGCAAGAGCACGCTCGGCGGCGCGCTCGCCGGGCTGATCGCCCCCAGCGAGGGCGGCATGCGCTTCCAGGGCGATGCGCTGCCGGGCGGGGCCTCGGCGCGCAGCCGTGAGCAGCGTCGGCGCATCCAGATGGTCTTCCAGGACCCGCTCTCGTCGCTGAATCCGCGTCAGCGGGTGGGCACCGCCATCGCCCGGCCGATGCAGGTCTTCTTCGGCATGAGCCATCGCCAGGCCTGGGATCGGGCGGCGGCGCTGCTCGACGAGCTCGGCCTGGAGGCCCGCTTCCTGGAGCGCTATCCGCGACAGCTCTCGGGCGGGCAGCAGCAGCGGGTGGCGATCGCCCGCGCGCTGGCCGCCGACCCCGAGCTGATCATCTGCGACGAGTTCACCTCGGCGCTGGACGCCACGGTGCAGGGTCAGGTGATCGACCGGCTGATGCAGGTGCAGGCCCGCCGCGCGCTCGCGCTGGTGGTGATCACCCACGACCTCGGCGTGGTGTGGCGCATGGCGCATCGGGTGCTGGTGCTGCGCGAGGGTCGGGTCCACGAGCAGGGACTCACCGCCGATGTCTTTGCGCGGCCAGCCTCCGACTACACCCGCCTGCTGCTCGCGGCGGCCACCTCGGCCAGCCGTCCGCAGTCGGACCCGCCCGGCGACCAGAGCGCCTCCCTCGGAAAGGAATCCCTGTCATGACCGTCTTCGATCGACGCGAGTTCAGCCTGGCCGCTGCGGCGCTGGCCGCGGGTGCGGGATTGCCGGCTGCTGCGCTTGCCCAGGCCCCGGCGGGTGCCAAGCCGGCCGGGCCCGCGCCGGTGCGCGGCGGGGTGCTCAGGGTCGCGCAGTGCTCGGCCAACCGGCGCACCGCCAATGCGGGCAACGCCCGCCATCCCTACTTCTTCGTCGATCTGAGCACCCGGGTGGCCTACAACTGCCTGACCTGGGTGAACGAGAAGCTGGAGTGGGAGTACGAACTCGCCCGCGAGATGGCACCCATCGACGAGCAGGTCAATGTCTGGGATGTGAGCCTGCGCGAGGGCGTGCTCTTTCACGATGGCCGCGAGATGGTCGCCGAGGATGTGGTCGCCTCCTTCGAGGCCCATCGCGCGGGCGCGCCGTTCGCCTCGCAGATCCAGAAGGTGGAGGGCCTGGGCCGGCACAAGGTGCGCTTCCACCTGAAGGAAGGCAACGCCGAGTTTCCGTATGTGCTTGCCGAGTACCAGCACGCCATCATGCAGGCCGACACCCCGGCGCGGATCGGCCTGAACGGCATCGGCACCGGACCTTTCCGCTTCGTGAACGCCGATCCCAACCGCTCGGCCATCTTCGAGCGGCACGAGCGCTACTGGCGCAAGGGCTTTCCCTACCTGGACCGGCTCGAGATCCACAACCGTGAAGGCCAGCAGGAGGCCGCGCTCAACGGCCTGCGCGCCCGTCAGTTCGACGCGGTGCTCACCATCGATGCGCGTGGGGTGCGCCAGCTGCAGCGCGAGCCCGATCTGGAGTTCTCGGTGGGCCGCGGCAGCTACCACTTCGTGATCCAGCTGCCCAAACACCCCGGCTCGCCCTTCGAGGACAAGCGCATCCGTCAGGCGTTCGCGCTGGCCATCGACCGCGAGGCGATCGTGCGCATCGCCTATGCCGGGAAGTACGGCTGGGTGGGCAATGACAGTCATCTCGTGGCCACCGACCCCAACTTCCTTTTCCGGCCGGCCAGGCGTGATGTCGCCGCAGCCCGCAGGTTGCTCGCCGAGGCGGGCTACCCCAACGGCATCACGCTGCCCACGCTCTACTTCAGCCCGCAGCTGCCCGAGGTGCCGATCTACTTCCAGGTGCTGCAGCAGACCGTGAAGGAGGCGGGCATCACGCTGCCGATCGAGGAGAGGCCGGCCGACGGCTATGTGGCCTTTCGCACCGGCGATAACGATCTCGCCAAGGGCAGGTTCCACAAGTTCGCGATGACCGCGGTGGGCTCGCGCAACCCGGGCATCTCGCTCAACCGCATGCGCGGCGCATTCGTGGAGAGCGGCCACTGGCGTGGCCCCGAGCAAGACCGCTACATGGACCTCTACCGGCGCGCGATGCTCACGCGCGACGACACCCTGCGCAAGCGCCTCTACCACGAGATGCAGCGCATCCTGCAGGAGGAGGTGCCGGCCATCCTGCCGGCGGGCGGCGATGCCATCCTGGTGCGCCGCAAGACCGTGCGCAACCTGAACTACCACCCCCAGATCTGGTCGATCCGCTTCGACGAGGTCTGGCGCAGCGCCTGAGCCGGCCGACCCAACCCGTTCATCCTAGGAGCACCTGATGTCGTCCAATCCCTTCGAGCAGCCCGGGCAGTTCTTCAAGGGCAACCTGCACACGCACAGCAACACCTCCGACGGCATGCTCCCGCCCGAGGAGGTCTGCCGGCGCTACCGTGAGCGCGGCTACGACTTCCTGTGCCTGTCGGACCACTTCCTGCCGAAGTACGACTTCCCGGTGAGCGACACCCGGCCGTTCCGCGCCGAGGGCTTCACCACCCTTCTCGGCGCCGAAATGCATGTGGGCAATACCGCGCTGGGCGAGAAGTGGCACCTGCTTGCCAACGGTCTGCCCCTGGACTTCGCCCCGCCGCGCGAGGGCGAGACCGCGCCCGAGATCGCGGCGCGTTGCCGCGCGGCGGGCGCCTTCGTGAGCATCGTTCATCCGGCCTGGTATTCCCTGGGTGTGGACGACGCCCGCAGCATCGAGTCGGCCCACGCGATCGAGGTCTACAACCACACCTCGGCGGTCAAGACCGATCGCGGCGACGGCACCGTGCTCTTCGACCAGATGCTCGCGCTCGGCCACCGGCTCAATGCGCTGGCCTGCGATGACGCCCACTTCGAGCTCGACGATGCCTTCGGCGCCTGGGTGATGGTGCGCGCCACGGAGTGCAGCCCCGAGGCGCTGCTGGCGGCGCTCAAGGCCGGCCAGTACTACAGCACCACCGGGGTGGAGCTTCGCGACATCCGCGTCGAGGGCGACGAGCTGGTGGTGGAGTGCTCGCCCGCCACCGGCATCTACCTGCAGGGCAAGGGATCGCGCGAGGTGCATGCCATTGGCCACGACCTCACCCATGCCCGCCTGCCCGCGTACAAGCTCGGCAAGCACGGCTTCATGCGGCTGACGGTCCTCGATGCGCAGGGCCGCCGGGCGTGGAGCAATCCGTTCTGGCGGGAGGGCTGAGGGCGGGCTCAGCCGACCACCACCTCGGTGATCTCGATCTGCGGCGCGACATCGGTGTAGTTGGGGATGTCGGCCATGATCGTGGCGCCGTGTGTGGCCATGACGGTCTGAAAGGGCTCCAGCGACTCCAGGTACAGTGCGCAAGAGGCCAGGAAGGCCGGTGGCGAGCCCGGGGCGCCGCCTGCCACCCCCTTGTCGACCGTGTAGCGCACCAGCGCCGTGCCGAGCTTTTCGGCCACCATCGGCATGTGGCGGTCGCGATAGTAGGCGTGGTCGAAGCGTGCTCCGGCCTGGTTCGGGTACATCACCGATACCTTGAACATCGTCGTCTCCTGGCGCTCGGACGCGCGGCGCGGCTGGGTGTGGTCCCCGGGGATCCTGGCACCGCGGTACTACCTCGGCCACGGGGCAGATGTCCCGCGTGGGCCCTCTGCGAGGGGCCCGGTCCCGGGACGGCCTGTGCGGCTCAGGCCAGGACCAGCCCGGAGGGCGGGCTCTGGAAGGGGTTCAGCACGCGCACGCCGCCATAGTCCTGCCCTGGGGCGAGATCCTCGCTGACGACGGTGTGCGCGCCCAGGCGACGGGCCGCGCAGAGAATGGCGGCGTCCCAGTGCGAGAGGTAGTGGCGATGCCGCAGGGCCAGGGCTTCAAGGACCGTGTCGCGGTCGACGGGCATCACCGGTCGTCGCGCGGCGATGCGCTCGACCAGCGCCTGCGCGGCGGTGGGCAGGAGTCCGTGCCGTGGCTGCCGCGCCTGGGCGAAGAGTTCCATCAGCACCTGGGTGGAGACGCCCCAGTCGGGCCGCGCCACCCAGGCGCGCGCCACTTCGCGCTTGGGCAGGTGGTCGGGGGCCAGCGAGGTGGCGTAGACGAGGATGTTGGTGTCCAGGAAATACGAAGTGGACACGGGCGCCCGCCTCGAATGTCAGCGCCGTTCGCGCACGCTGCCGGCGCGCGCCTGCCGCAGCTTGCCAGGACGCCGGCCGAATCGCCGCGCTTGGCCCGGGTACGCTCACCCTCCGAGCAGCTGCGCGCCCTCGACCCGGGCCGCCTTCCTGTCGAAGGTCCAGAGTGGTCGGTGCCCGGCCGCTTCGGCCAACGCCACATGCAGGCAATCGCTGAAATCGGCGGCGGTGTTCTCGTACTGATGCAGCGCCCATTCGAGGCCCGCCTCGGACTCGAAGACGAGCTCGGCGGCCGACAGCACGGCGGACAGCGTGGCGACGATGTCCGCCTTGCCAAGTCGGTAGACCGAGCGCAGCGCCCATTCGAGCTCGAGGAAGACGCTCACCGGGACAAAGAGGGGCTCTTCTCGTTCGATGGCATCCCGGATGAGGGCCTGAACGCGGACGAGCTGCCTGGCGTCGTCGGCGACCAGCAGGCGCACCAGGATGTTGGTGTCCAGCGCAGCCATGCGGCGGGCCTGCGCTCAGCGCCAGGCGTTCATGTCGTCGACCGACACTTTCCCGCGCTTCGGGGGTTTCACGGTACCCGCCAGATCGAGCAGCTTGCCGGTCTTGGCGCGCACGATGAGCGTTCCATTGGGCAGCACATGCCAGACGAGCCGACTGCCCGGCCCGGCGCCGACCTGCTCCCGAATCCCGACCGGGACGGTGGTCTGGCCCTTGGCGGTGATGGTCGACTCATGCATGATGCGCCTTACTAAAAGCTTGATAGTAATGAGCGGCAGTCGGCATCGCAAGTGTGATCGCGCCGCAGCGACGCAGCGACGCATCGGCCGAGGCGGGTTGCATCCTGACGGTTGACGCCGGTCCTGGCGCCGGTGCCATCTCGATGGGTTTCG
>CAIZPE010000046.1 GCA_903934795.1 uncultured bacterium
GGGGCTCGCCGCCGCGGCGTTGTCGGCGCCCGCGACCCAGCCCAGCCCGAGGCCATCGGCCAGCACCCGCCGGGCGCCGTTGAAGCGCTTGCTCCAGTAGGACTCGCTCATCTGCTCGACCCGCACGCCACCGCCGCGCGAGGGCGCATGCACGAACTGGCCATTGCCGATGTAGATGCCGACATGCGAGAAAGTGCGGCGCAGCGTGTTGTAGAAGACCAGATCGCCCGGCCGCAGCTGAGCGGTGTCGATGGTCTCGCCGGCCCGGCTGATCTCCTCGGCGCGGCGGGGCAGCACCATGCCGGCGGCCTCGCGGAACACATGGCGCACCAGCCCGCTGCAATCAAGCCCGGTATCGGGGGAATTGCCGCCGAACTTGTAGTTGACCCCGAGTAGCGACAGCGCCCGCAGCACGAGCTCGGTGCCGCGATGGGGCTCCTGCGCGGTCTCGGCGCGCGCGGCCATGGCGGGCCACAAGGCGACGCTGGACAGCGTGAGGACCACCGCGGCTGCACGCAGCGCGGTTCGGAATCGGGATCCGGGCATGGCGGCAGGGTAAGGGCAAAGCCGGCGGGGTGTCAAAATCGGGCGGCACCCCCGTCAGGGCGCAGTAAGCGCCGGGCATCAGAATCCGGCCGCGAGGAGGCGACATGAACCTGAAGTCATTCCACCGGCGTTCCCTGGACGAGCGCGAGGCATTCTGGGCCGAACAGGCCGCGCTCATCGACTGGCATACCCCCTTCGAGCGGGTGCTCGACGACAGCCGGCTGCCCTTCACCCGCTGGTTCGTGGGCGGCCAGACCAATCTTTGCCACAACGCCATCGACCGGCATCTGGCCACCCAGGCCGACAAGCCCGCCCTGATCTTCGTGTCCTCCGAGACCGGCGAGGAACGCATCTTCAGCTTTGCCGAACTGCATCGCGAGGTGCAGCGCATGGCCGCGATCATGGGCTCGCTCGGCGTGGGCCGTGGCGACCGGGTGCTCATCTACCTGCCGATGATCCCCGAGGCGGTGTTCGCCATGTATGCCTGCGCGCGCATCGGTGCCATCCACTCGGTGGTGTTCGGCGGCTTCGCCTCGCACAGCCTGGCCACCCGCATCGACGACGCCCAGCCGCGGCTGATCGTCAGCGCCGATGCCGGCTCGCGCGGCGGCAAGGTCGTGCCCTACAAGCCCTTGCTCGACGAGGCCCTCGGCCTGAGCAGCCACCAGCCCGCCGCAGTGCTCATGGTCGACCGGGGGCTGAGTGCCTTCAGCCGCGTGGCCGGCCGTGATCTCGACTATGCCCAGGAGCGTCAGCGCCACATCGATGCCCAGGTGCCGGTCACCTGGCTCGAGTCCAACGAGATCAGCTACACCCTCTACACCTCGGGCACCACCGGCAAGCCCAAGGGCGTGCAACGCGATGTCGGCGGCTACGCGGTGGCGCTCGCGGCCTCCATGAAGCACATCTTCTGCGGCCGGCCCGGCGAAACCTACTTCTCCTCCAGCGACATCGGCTGGGTGGTGGGCCATTCCTACATCGTCTACGGGCCGCTGCTGGCGGGCATGGCCACCATCCTCTACGAAGGCACGCCGTTGCGGCCTGATCCCGGCATCCTGTGGGAGCTGGTCGCGCGCTACCAGGTGTCGGTGATGTTCTCGGCGCCCACCGCCATCCGGGTGCTCAAGAAGCAGGATCCGGCCTGGCTCACCCGCCACGACACCCGCAGCCTGCGTGCGCTCTTCCTGGCCGGCGAGCCGCTGGACGAGCCCACCGCGCGCTGGATCGCCGAGGGCCTGGGCCGGCCGATCATCGACAACTACTGGCAGACCGAGACCGGCTGGCCGATCCTCACCGTGGCCCACGGCATCGAGCCAACCCCCACCCGATTCGGCAGCCCCGGCATGCCGATGTACGGCTTCGATGTCCGCCTGCTGCACGAGCAGACCGGCGAGGAAGTGGGCAACCACGAGAAGGGCGTGGTGGCGATCGTGCCGCCGCTGCCGCCGGGCTGCCTGCAGACGGTCTGGCGCGATGACGAGCGTTTCGTGAAGACCTATTTCTCGAGCATCCCCGGCCGGCAGGTCTATTCCACCTTCGACTGGGGCATCCGCGACGACGATGGCTACTACTTCATCCTCGGCCGCACCGACGATGTCATCAATGTCGCCGGCCACCGGCTGGGCACGCGTGAGATCGAGGAGTCGCTCTCGAGCCACGCCGCGGTGGCCGAATGCGCGGTGGTGGGCGTGGCCGACACGCTCAAGGGCCAGGTGGCCATGGCCTTTGCGGTGCTCAAGGACCCGGCGCTGGTCGCGCAGCCGGCCGACCGTCTGCGTCTGGAGGGTGAGCTCATGGCCACGGTCGACCGGCAGCTCGGCGCGGTGGCCCGACCCTCGCGGGTGCACTTCGTGACGGTGCTGCCCAAGACCCGCTCCGGCAAGGTGCTGCGCCGCTCCATCCAGGCCTTGTGCGAGGGCCGCGACCCTGGCGATCTCACCACCATCGAGGACCCTGCCGCGCTGGAGCAGGTCCGGGCCGCGGTCAGTCCGGCATGAGCGCGGGCTCTTCCATCGCGGCCACCTGCTCGCGCAGTTCGAGCACCCGGTCCTGCCAGTAGCGGCCGGTGCCGAACCACGGGAAGGCCGCCGGGAACGCGGGATCGGCCCAGCGCCGCGCAATCCAGGCGCTGTAGTGCAGCAGGCGCAGGGTGCGCAGCGCCTCCAGCAGCAGCAGCTCGCGCCGGTCGAAGGGCTGGAAGGTCTCGTAGCCGGCCAGCACCTCGCGCAACTGCGCGGCCATGGCCGTGGCGTCGCCCGAGAGCAGCATCCAGAGGTCCTGCACCGCCGGGCCGTTGCGGGCGTCGTCCAGGTCCACAAAGTGCGGACCCTCGTCGGTCCACAGGATGTTGCCGGCGTGGCAGTCGCCGTGCAGGCGCAGCAGCGCCGGGCTGCCGGCCCGCTCGAAGGCCGCGCGGGCGCCGTCGATCGCACGATCGGCGATGCTGCGCCAGGCGGGCAGCAGCTCGTCGGGAATCCAGCCGCCCTCGAGCAGGGTCTGGCGCGAGGCCTCGCCCAGCAGCGCCACGCTCACGGTCTCGCGATGCGTGAAGCGGCTCACCGCACCCACCCGGTGGATGCGGCCGAGCAGGCGACCCAGCCAGCGCAGCCCGGCCGGGTCATCGAGCTCGGGCGCGCGCCCGCCGCGCCGCGGATAGATCGCGAAGCGGAAATCGCCGTGCTGCAGCAGGGTGTCGCCGCCCAGCGCCAGCGGCGCGACCACCGGGAGTTCGTGTGCGGCCAGCTCGGCCGCGAAGGCGTGTTCCTCGCGGATCTGCGCGTCGCTCCAGCGGCCGGGGCGATAGAATTTGGCCACCATCGGCGGACCTTCATCCATCCAGAGCTGATACACCCGGTTCTCGTAGCTGTTCATCGCCAGCAGACGGCCGTCGGGGCGCAGACCCACGGCCTCGAGCGCGTCGAGCAGCCGCTCCGGGGTGAGCTGGCCGTAGGGGGTGGCGTCGGGCGCGCGTCCTGGGTCGTTCATGGCAACCATCATAGCCCTCGCCATCGGGCACCCCGCTGAGGCTGGAGATCTCCTGTCATGCAAGCATCCTCGTTCGGCTGGCTGCTCGACCTGATCCTGCTGCCGCTGGCCGGCCCGCTGCTGCTGGCGGTGCTCGGCCTGGTGCTGCTGGTGCGCAAGCGCCGCTCGGCCTCGGTGCTGCTGCTCGGCAGCGGCATCGGCCTGATCTGGCTGCTGTCATTGCCCTGGGTCTCCAACCGGCTCTGCGGTGCCCTCGAGAGCGAGTCCATGCCGCCGCTCACCGAGGCGCGGCTGCAATCGCTGATGACCGGCGGCAGACCGCCCGGCGCGGTGGTGGTGGTGGGCGCCGGTGCGCGCGCCGCGCCTGCGGAAGGGGCCGCGGGGCTGCAACCCGACGCGATCACGCTCGAGCGTCTCGCCCAGGCGGCCTGGGTGGTGCGGGTCTCGGGCCTGCGGCTGATGGCGGCGCCCGGTGCGCCGGCCGGCATCGCCACGCCCGATGCCCAGAGCCAGGCCATGGCGGCCAGCCTGGAGCGCGCCTTCGGTCAGCGCGCGGCCTGGCGCCAGACCGCGCGCGGCGACACCAGCCGCGGCGCCCGCGAGGCGGCCGCGGTGCTGCGCGGGGCCGGCATCACCCGCATCGTCCTGGTCACCCATGCCTGGCAGATGCACCGGGTGGCCGGCGTGTGGCGCGGCGCTGGCATGGAGGTCACCCCGGCGCCGCACGGCTCCTGCTCGGGCCGCAACGAGATCGGCGCCGAACTCGTGCCCTCGGTCATCGCCCTCGACACCTCGCGCCAGGCCCTGGCCGAGTGGGCGGCCTATGTCGGGCGCTTCTGGGCAGACCTCTTCGATGGCGGTGAAGCCGACCCGCCGAAGCCGGCCTCGGGCTAGAATCCGCCACCCTTTTCCGCCCTGTCTGGAGCCCCCGATGATCAGCCGTCCTTCGCTGGAGTTTGCCGATGTCCGCCGCATTGCCGCCGCCGCCGAGGCCCATGCCGTGGCCAATGGCTGGGCGGTCGCGATCGCGATCTGCGATGCCGGCGGCCACCCGCTCTGGCTGCAGCGCCTGGACGGCACCGCGCCCATCTCCGCGCACATCGCGCCGGCCAAGGCGCGCACCGCAGCCCTTGGCCAGCGCGAGTCGCGCATCTACGAGGAAATGATCAACAACGGGCGCACCTCCTTCCTGTCGGCGCCGCAGCTCGACGGTCTGCTCGAGGGTGGCGTGCCGATCATGGTCGATGGCCATTGCATCGGTGCGGTCGGGGTCTCGGGCGTGAAGTCCACCGAAGACGCCCAGATTGCCCGGGCAGGCATCGCCGCGCTCACCGCCTGACGCCGCGCCGGCCCGCGCCGTGGCCTTCTTCGACCGGTCCACCCTCAACGACGGGGTCCGTCCGCGCGAGGTCTTCGGCTGGGCGATGTACGACTTCGCCAATTCCGGCTACACCACGGTGGTGCTCACCGCGGTGTTCAGCGCCTATTTCGTGGGCGGGGTGGCGGGGGGCGCGGCCTGGGCCACCTTCGCCTGGACAGCCGCGCTCTCGCTCTCCTGCCTGCTGGTGATGGTCGCGGCGCCGGCAGTGGGGGCCTGGGCCGATGCCCATGGCGCCAAGAAGCGGGTGCTGGGTGCTGCCACTATCGGCTGCGTGGCGGCCACCGCAGCGCTGGCCTGGGTGGGGCCCGGCGACATCGCCCTGGCGGTGGTCGCGATCGTCGTCTCCAACTTCTTCTTCAGTCTGGCCGAGGGTGTGGTGGCCGCCTTCCTGCCCGAACTCGCCCGGCCCCATGCGCTCGGCAAGGTCTCGGGCTGGGGCTGGAGCTTCGGCTACTTCGGCGGCATGCTCACCCTCGGGCTGGGCCTGGCGGTGGTGCTTTCGGCGCAGGCCCGGGGGCAGGGCGCGGCGCAGTTCGTGCCGCTCACCATGGCCATCACCGCAGGGGTCTATGCGCTGGCCTGCCTGCCCACCTTCCTGCTGCTGCGCGAGCGCGCGGCCGGACCGGGCGCGAGCCCGATCGGGCCGGTCGAAGACAGTCTGCAGCGGCTGCGCCGCACCTGGCGCGAGTCGGCCCGGTTCGCCGACTTCCGTCGCATGCTCTGGTGCGGCTGCCTGTACCAGGCCGGGATTGCGGTGGTGATCGCGCTGGCTGCGGTCTACGCGGAGCAGGCCATGCGCTTCACCCAGGTGCAGACCATGATCCTGATCTTCCTGGTCAACATCGCCGCGGCGCTCGGCGCCTTCGGCTTCGGCTATGCCCAGGACCGCCTGGGCCACCGGCGTGCGCTGG
Organism: uncultured bacterium; assembly: GCA_903934795.1. GTDB lineage: Bacteria > Pseudomonadota > Gammaproteobacteria > Burkholderiales > Burkholderiaceae_E > Quisquiliibacterium. The sequence goes on from CAIZPE010000046.1 coordinate 5,824, forward strand.
TCTTCACCCTGTTCGGCTGGATCCTGATGGTGGCCCTGGCCGCCCTGGGCACCTCGGTGGCGCTGTTCTGGGTGGCTGCGGCCATCGCCGGGCTGTGCATGGGCTCGAGCCAGTCGTGTGGCCGGGCGATGGTGGCGGCCATGGCGCCGGCGCAGCGCACCGCCGAGTTCTTCGGCCTGTGGACGCTGGCGGTGCGTCTGGCTGCGATCATCGGCCCGCTCACCTACGGCGCGGTCACCTGGGCCACCGGCGGCAACCACCGCCTGGCCATCGGCGTGACCGGGCTGTTCTTCGTGGCCGCGCTGGGCGTGCTGCGCGGCATCGACCTCGATCGCGCCCGCCGTGCGGCGGCCTGAAGGCTGGCCTGCACGGCAGCCTGGGCGCGGGTCTGGGCGCCGGTCGGGCGCCTGACCGAGCGCTCGCCTGCGTGCTCAGGTACCGGCCAGCGGCGCGCGCCGGGCGATCCAGGGCTCGGCCGCCTCCATCTGAGCGGCCAGCGCCAGCAGCCGGGCGTCCTCGCCGAAACGGCCCACCAGCTGCACGCCGATCGGCAGCCCGGTGGCACTCGTGCCCATCGGCATCGAGACGGCCGGCTGGCCGGTCATGTTGGCCAGCGGCGTGAACGGCGAATAGCCGATGATGCCCCGGGGCCCGAGCCGGTAGTCGACGAAGTCGGGGTTGCTCATCGCCCAGCGGCCAAGCAGTGCCGGCGGCTCGGCGAGCACCGGACAGAGCAGCACGTCGTAGCCGGCGGTCGCGTCGCCGCCCGGGGTGAAGAACTCGGCCACCCGCCGGTTCAGCGCGTGCAGCGTGCCCAGCGCGCTCATGTACTGCGGCGCCGACAGACTGCGGCCGTACTCCCAGGCCGAGCGGGTGGTCGGTTCGAGTTCGCCTTCCTGCAACGGCCGGCCCCGGCGCGCGAGGTGGTTCTCGATCGACATCGCAGTGCCGCTGGCCACCACCTTCATCAGCGGCTCGACGATCTCGCGGGTGCCCAGCGCCGGCCGCGCCTCGACCACGCTGTGGCCGAGCGATTCGAGCAGCCGGCCGGTGGCCAGCACCGCCGCGCGCACATCGGCGTGCACCGGCTCGCCTTCCAGGGTGGTGGCCATGACGGCCACCCGCAGGGGACCCAGGCCGGCGCCGTTGGCCAGCACCGCGGACATCGGATCTGTCCAGGCCGGCGCGCTGTAGGGCGCGCCCGGATCGGCGCCGGCGGTGCAGGCCAGTGCCTGGGCGCTGTCGCGCACCGACACCGAAACCACATGCTCGGTGGCCAGGCCGCCCCAGCCTTCGCCGGCCAGGGGGCCGCTCGGGATCAGGCCTCGGGTGGGCTTCAGCCCGACCAGGCCGCAGCAGGCCGCCGGAATCCGGATCGAGCCCGCGCCGTCGGAGGCATGGGCGATCGGCACGATGCCAGCAGCCACGGCCGCGGCCGCCCCGCCGCTGGAGCCGCCCGCGCTGTGCGCGGGATTCCAGGGGTTGCGGGTGGCACCGCCGTAGGCGGCGGCCTCGGTGGACGGGCTGATGCCCATCTCGGGGCTGGTGCTGCGCGAAAACAGCACGAAGCCGGCGCGCCGGTAGCGGCTGACCAGCGCGCTGTCCACCGGCCATTCCAGCCGCCCGAAGAGCCGCGATCCCATGGTGGAGGGCAGTCCGATCGCGGCGGTGGCCAGGTCTTTCAGGGGCATGGGCACGCCCAGGAAGGGCCGTTCGCGGCGCAGCCTTGCCAGCCCGTCGGGCTGACGCCGGGCCTGTGCGAGTTCGGCGTCGAGCGCGTCGGCTGCTGCACGGGCCGGCTGATGGGCCGGGTTGCACAGCGCATTGACAGCCGGATCGATGCGCGCGGCCAGCGAGATCGCATGCTCGAGGGCTTCGCGGGCGCTGAGTTCGCCGCTGACGATGCAATGGGCAAGGCCCAGGGCATCTCGGCCGGGCCAGTGGGATCGGGCGGACATGGCGGCTCCGGGTTCGGGAAGAGGGTGTGCGGTCCTGAGATCGTGCGGCGACGGGCGAGGCGGGCGTGCTTCAGACCGGCTTGAACACCGGCCCGAGCGGCCGCATCCGGATGCCGGGTCGCAGGCGCCGCCAGGGGAAGTCCACCGGGTCGGCCAGCGCCGGCCCGGGTGAGCGCACCACCAGCACCTCGCGCGAGATCGGCTGGAAGTCGGCGCGGAAATGCACCGAGCTCTTGAGCGCCAGCACGCGCTGACGGACCGGCTCCACGCCGAGATGACGGAACATCTCCTGGTCGGCCGCCTGGCACTTGCGCGAGGCCAGCGCCACCCGCACGCCGGGCGCCTGTTCCGAGCGCAGCAGCGCCATCGGGCCGAGCGCCATGCGAAAGCCGTTGAACATCGGGCCGGTGCAGCGGAACTGGCCGTCGCCCAGCCGCTCGACGGTGAAGCGCCCGCGCAGCGGCTGATGCCCGGGCACGCCCGAGACCGCGCCGAGCGCGAATTCCAGGGTGGCTCCCTGGCCGGCCTCGTGGGCACGCCGGGCGCTGTCCGCATCGATCAGCAGCCCCAGCACCGCGCCTTCGGCGCGCTGACCCACCAGCGCCTGCAGCAGGCCCACGGTGTCGCCATTGCCGCCGGCGCCGGGGTTGTCCTGCGTGTCGGCGAGCACCACCGGCGAGCCCGGTTCGCCGCGCGCCGCCGCCCGGCGAACCGCTTCCTCGGGTTCGAGCAGTTCGAGCGCGAAGTCCTTCTCGGCCGAGTTCACCGCATCGGCGAGCTGGGCCACCGCCGATTGCACCGCCCGCTCGTCGTGGCCATAGCCGACCACCGACATGCCGCATTCCGGGAAGTCGGCCATCGGGAAGCCCGGTGCGAAGGACAGAGAGACACCGGTCTGTTCCTCGAGGCGCCCGAGCAGCGCATACAGGCCGCGGCAGGGCTCGATGAAGGTGCTCTGCGAGGGAATGCCGGTGAGGTAGTCGAAGCCGCGGAAGGCCTTCGCGAAGCGCTGGCCGCTGCTCAGCAGGCGCATCAGCAGACCGGCGGCGCGGGCGCCGGTCTCGGCCATGTCGACATGGGGATAGGTGCGGTAGATGGACAGGGCATCGGCATGGCGCACCATGGCCTGCGTGACATTGGCATGGAGGTCGAGGCTGGCCACCACCGGCACCTCGGCGCCGACCGCTTCGCGCACCCGGCGCAGCAGCTCGCCCTCGCCGTCGTCGTGGTGCTCGGTGACCATCGCGCCGTGCAGGTCGAGATAGACGCCGTCGACCCGGCCCGCCGCGCGCAGCCGTGCGATCAGGTCGCCGACGATGGTCTCGAAGGCGTCGCGGGTGACATGCGCCGAGGGCGAGGCCGCGGCCCAGGTGAGCGGCACCAGCCGATGTCCGGCCGAACGCAGGGCCACGATCGCGCCCTGCAGCGGCAGGTTGGCGCCGGCCACCGCCTCGAACATCGGCTCGCCGCGCTGGATGGAGGGCCAGCCGCCACCCTGCACGAAGGCCTCGTAGTCGGCCCGCGTGGGTGCGAAGGTGTTGGTTTCGTGCTGCATCCCGCCGACTGCGATCAGGGCCATCATCCGCTCCGCGCCTGGAATTGTCGGCGGCGACGATAGCCGCTTTTGCAGCCAGCCGCCAGCCGCCACCGGCATGGGCGGGCGGCCGGGCCCGGATTGGACGCGCCCGGCCCGGCCGTTGTAGGCTGCGCGACCTCGCGCTGCGGCGCCTGCGTCCGCACCATCGCGGCCATCGTGCACCGCACCGGCGCGGGCGGTGCCCGCCGCGGTGGCATTCCCCCTCGCGGCGTTGCGGCGTGCCCGCTCTGTGCAGCGCGGGTGGTATGTTTCCTGCATTCCCTCCCATCACCCAGGAGAAGGCTCGTGTCCCTTGCCCAACTGACCCGCCGTCATGCGATGGCCGTCCTGATCGCCGGTGCCGGCGCGTTCGCCGCCGCCACCGCCTCGCCCGTGGCCGCCCAGTCGGTCCTGCGTGTGGTGCCGCACTCCAATCTCGCGGTGCTCGATCCCATCTGGACCACCGCCTACATGAGCCGCAACCACGGCTACATGATCTACGACACCCTGTTCGGCACCGACGAGAACGGCAAGGTCAAGCCGCAGATGGTGGAGACCTTCTCCATCAGCCCCGACAACCGGATGTACACCTTCAAGCTGCGCAAGGGGCTCGAGTTCCACGACGGCAAGCCGGTCACCGCCGAGGATGTCATCGCCTCGCTGCAGCGCTGGGGCAAGCGCGACGCCATGGGTTCGGCGCTGATGCAGTTCGTGGCGCGCATGGATGCGCCCTCCCCGGACACCTTCCGCATCTTCCTGGGCGAGGCCTGCGGCTTCGTGATCGAGGCGCTGGGCAAGCCCTCGTCGAACGTGCCCTTCATCATGCCCAAGCGGATCGCCGAAACCGATCCGTTCAAGCAGATCGAGGAGCATATCGGCTCGGGCCCGTACATCTTCAAGCGCGATGAGTTCAAGCCGGGCGACAAGGCGGTCTACCTCAAGAATCCCAAGTACGTGCCGCGCGCCGAGCCGCCCTCGGGCACCACGGGTGGCAAACGGGTGTTTGTCGACCGGGTGGAGTGGAACCTCGCGCTTCGTGACGCTCAGGCCCAGGTCAACGCCCTGCAGAAGGGCGAGGTCGACATCATCGAGGCCCTGGGCTTCGACTTCTACGAGACCGCCAAGGCCGACGCCAACATCCAGTTGCCCAAGTACGCCAACTACGGTCTGCAGTACATGGCGCGCTTCAATCACCTGCACAAGCCCTTCGACAATCCGAAGGTGCGGCAGGCCGTGATCGCCGCGTTCAGCCAGGAGGCCTTCCTGCGCGCCCAGGTCGGCGTGAAGGATCTGTACAAGCCTTGCGGCTCGATGTTCATGTGCGGCACGCCCTACGGCTCCACCGCCGGCAGCGACCTGCAGATGAAGTCGAACATGAAGAAGGCCCAGGAACTGGTCAAGGCGTCGGGCTACGACGGCACCACCATCGTGCTGATGAAGCCCACCGACCTTGCCTCCATCCAGAAGCTGCCTGATGTGGCCGCCCAGCTCATGCGTCAGGCCGGCTTCAAGGTCGACCTGCAGGCCATGGACTGGCAGACCCTGGTGGGTCGCCGCGCCAAGAAAGACGCGCCGGACAAGGGCGGCTGGCACATGTTCCTGACTGCCTGGCAGGCCTTCGACATGTGGAGCCCGATCGCCAACCCCACCATGGACACCCGTGGCGAGGCCTCCACCTGGTTCGGCTGGGCCAAGGACGAGAAGATGGTCGAGCTGCGCAACAAGTTCATGCGGGCCACCGACGAGGCCGAGAAGAAGAAGCTCGCAGACCAGCTTCACGCCCGCGCCTTCGAGGTGGGCACGCATGCGATCCTGGGCGAGTACCAGCAGCCGATGGCCGCGCGCAAGAACATCAGCGGCTTCTTCGTGACCAACGGCAACATCTACTGGAACCTGAAGAAGGACTGATCGCCGCTGCCGCGACCGATCTCCGCCGCCTGAACCCACCGTCGACCGATGTTCGCCTTTCTTGCCCGAAGACTTGCCTCCACGATCCCGGTTCTGCTGATCGTGTCGCTGCTGGTCTTCCTGATGCTGCGGCTCACCCCGGGCGACCCGGCGGCGGTGCTGGCGGGTGACGCTGCCTCGGCCGAGCAGATCACCCAGATCCGCACCAGCCTCGGGCTGGACCGTTCCATCCCGGAGCAGTACGCGATCTGGTTCGGCCATCTGCTCGGCGGTGATCTCGGGCAGTCGTACTACTACCGCATGCCGGTCACCACCCTGATCGCCCAGCGCCTCGAGCCTTCGGTGTCGCTGGCGCTGATCACCATCCTCATCGCCGTCTCGGTGTCGGTGCCGCTCGGCGTCATGGCCGCCTGGCGCTTCGGCGGCTGGCTCGACCGCGGCCTGATGGGCTTTTCGGTGCTGGGCTTCTCGGTGCCAGTTTTCGTGCTGGCCTACCTGCTGATCTGGGCGGTCTCGCTCAAGCTCGGCTGGTTGCCGGTGCAGGGCTACAAGCGCATCGCCGACGGCGTGGGTCCCTGGCTCTATCACCTCGTGCTGCCAGCCATCACCCTGTCGGTGATCTACATCGCGCTGATCGCCCGCGTCACCCGCGCGTCGGTGCTCGAGACCCTCGGCGAGGACTACATCCGCACCGCGCGGGCCAAGGGCCTGGCCGAGTCGCGGGTACTGGTGCGACACGCCCTGGCCAATGCCGCCGTGCCGATCGTCACCGTCATCGGGATCGGCATCGCGCTGCTGATCGGCGGCGTCGTGGTCACCGAGTCGGTGTATGCCATTCCCGGGCTGGGCCGTCTCACCGTCGACGCGGTGCTGGCGCGCGACTTCCCCACCATCCAGGGCGTGATCCTGTTCTTCTCGTTCGTCTATGTGGGCATCAACCTGCTGGTCGACCTCTCCTATGTGTTCTTCGATCCGCGCATCCGCTACTGATCGCGCCCGGCAGCCATGACCACCCCTGACGCCTCCCGCTTCGACGCGCTCTCCACCGAGGCCGCGGCGATCGTCAAGGTCGAGAGCGCCTGGAAGCGCGTGCGCCGCAACTGGTCGGTGCGCATCGGCGGCACGGTGCTGGGTCTGCTCGTGCTGGTGGCCATCCTCGCGCCCTGGCTCGGCACGGTCGACCCCACCCTGTTCGACGCCGCCAGCCGTGATCTGCGCCCGGGCAAGACCGGCGAGATCATGACCCTCGAGGGCGAGACCATCCAGCACACCTTCCTGATGGGCTCCGATTCCTTCGGGCGCGACATCTACAGCCGGGTGATCTTCGGCACCCAGGTCTCGCTGATCGTGGGCGTGGCCACGGCCATCGTCTCGCTCGCCCTGGGCATCGTGCTCGGCCTGCTCTCGGGCTACCTGCGCTGGCTCGATGGCGCGCTGATGCGGGTGATGGACGGCGTGATGGCCATCCCGGCCATCCTGATCGCGATCGCGCTGGTGGCCATGTGGAAGGGCAGCCTGCTCACCGTGATCGTGGCGATCGCCGTGCCCGAGATCCCCCGGGTGACCCGGCTGGTGCGCTCGCTGGTGCTCACCATCCGCGAGGAGCCCTATGTCGAGGCTGCGGTCTCGCTGGGCACGCCCACCTGGAAGATCATGCTGCGGCACATCCTGCCCAACACCGTGGCGCCGCTGGTGGTGCAGGGCACCTTCATCTGCGCCTCGGGCATCCTGGTGGAGGCGATCCTCTCCTTCCTGGGGGTCGGCCTGCCGCCTGACATCCCCACCTGGGGCAACGTGATGGCCGAGGGCCGCGCGCAGTTCAACGAGTACCCGCACAACATCTTCTTCCCCGGGATCTTCCTGGCGGTGACGGTGCTGGCGGTGAACATCCTCGGCGACGGGCTGCGCGACACCCTCGACCCCAAGATGGCCAAGCGGGTATGAGCCAGACCGGTCCGGTTCTCCAGGTCGAGAACCTCAGCATCGCGCTGCCTGCGGGCGGCGATCGGGCCAGCGCCGTGGCCGATGTCTCGTTCACGGTCGGCCGCGGCGAGATCGTCTGTCTGGTGGGTGAGTCGGGTTCGGGCAAGTCGGTGATCGCGCAGGGCGTCATGGGATTGCTGCCGCGGGCGCTGCCGGTCACCGGCGGGCGCATCCTGCTCGAGGGCGAGGACATCACCCGGGCCGATGCCAACCGGCTGCGCGAACTGCGCGCCACCCGCATGTCGATGATCTTCCAGGAGCCCATGACCGCGCTCAACCCGGTCATGACCTGCGGCGACCAGATCGACGAGGTGCTGCAGGAGCACACCTCGCTCAGCGCCGAGCAGCGCCGGGCGCGCATCCTCGAGATCCTCACCGAGGTGCGCCTGCCCGATCCGCCGCGCATCGCGGCGTCGTATCCGCACCAGCTCTCGGGCGGCCAGCGTCAGCGCATCGTCATCGCCATGGCCCTGGTGCTCGACCCGGTGCTGCTGATCGCCGATGAGCCCACCACCGCGCTGGATGTGACCACGCAGGCCCAGATCCTGAAGCTGATCCAGGATCTGCAGGGCCGGCACGGCGCCGGTGTGCTGTTCATCACCCACGACTTCGGCGTGGTGGCCGAGATCGCCCATCAGGTGGCCGTGCTGCGGCTGGGCACGCTGGTCGAGATCGGCGAGCGCGACACCGTGCTGCAGCAGCCCCGCCACGACTACACCCGCATGCTGATCGGCTCGGTGCCCACCCATCGGCCCAGGGCCCGCCATTCCGATGCGAATGCGCCGGTGGTGCTCGAGACCCGCGGGCTCGAAAAGACCTATGTCGATCGCAGCTGGTTCGGCAAGCACCGCGAGGTGAAGGCGGCCACTGGGGTCAGCATCCAGGTAAGGCGGGGCCAGACCCTGGGCATCGTGGGCGAGTCGGGTTCGGGCAAGTCCACCGTGGCGCGCTGCATCGTGCGCCTGATCGATCCTACGGCGGGTCATGTGCTGCTCGGCGACGAGGACATCGCCGCCATGCCGGCGCGCCAGCTGCGCCCCCTGCGCAAGCGGGTGCAGATCGTCTTCCAGGACCCCTACCGTTCGCTCAACCCGCGGCGTACCGTGGCCGAGGCCCTCATCGAGGGGCCGGTGAACTTCGGGCTGTCGCGCACCGAGGCCATGAGCCGCGCCCGGCAACTGCTCGAGTTCGTGCGCATGGATGCCAGCGCGCTCGAACGCTATCCGCACCAGTTCTCGGGCGGCCAGCGTCAGCGCATCTGCATCGCCCGCGCACTGGCCATGGAACCCGAGCTGCTGATCGCCGACGAAGCGGTGTCGGCGCTCGATGTGTCGGTGCAGGCCCAGGTACTGCAGCTGCTCGAGGAGATCCGCGAGCGGCTGAATCTGGCCATGCTGTTCATCACCCACGACCTGCGGGTGGCGGCCCAGGTCTGCGACCATCTCGCGGTGATGTCCCGCGGCGAGGTGGTGGAGTACGGCCCGGCGCACCAGGTGTTCTCGGCGCCGGCCCATGAGTACACCCGCGCGCTTTTCGAGGCGGCGCCCGGCCGCGACTACCCCTTCGCGGCTGTCTGAGCGGGCGCCCGTCCGGGCGCCGCCGCGCGAGCGAGAGCCGGCGCCCGCACAGGGGCGCCCGCGGGATCGGTCTCAGGCCTTCACCACCGGGATCTTGCCGATCTTCGCCTGCCACTCCCGCGGGCCGGTGTCGTGCACCGACACACCGTTGGCATCGACCGCCACAGTGACCGGCATGTCGGTCACCTCGAACTCGTAGATGGCTTCCATGCCGAGATCGGCAAAGCCCACCACCTTCGAGCCGCGGATCGCCTTGGACACGAGATAGGCAGCTCCGCCCACCGCCATCAGGTAGGCGCTGCGATGGCGGCGGATGGCCTCGATGGCCACCGGGCCGCGCTCGGCCTTGCCGATCATGGCGATCAGACCGGTCTGGGCAAGCATCATCTCGGTGAACTTGTCCATGCGGGTGGCGGTGGTGGGGCCGGCGGGGCCGACCACCTCGTCGCGCACCGGATCGACCGGGCCCACGTAGTAGATGACCCGGCCGGCGAAGTCCACCGGCAGTTTCTCGCCGCGGGCGAGCATGTCCTTGATGCGCTGGTGGGCGGCGTCGCGGCCGGTGAGCATCTTGCCGGAGAGCAGCAGGGTCTGGCCGGGCTTCCAGGACGCGACCTCCTCGGGCGTGAGCCGGTCGAGGTCGACACGGCGGCTGCGCTCGTAGTCGGGCGCCCACTGCACCTTGGGCCACTCGTCGAGCGAGGGCGGCTCCACATAGGCCGGGCCCGTGCCGTCGAGCACGAAGTGCGCATGGCGGGTGGCCGCGCAGTTCGGGATCATGGCCAGCGGCTTGGACGCGGCATGGGTGGGGTACATGGCGATCTTCACGTCGAGCACCGTGCTCAGGCCGCCCAGGCCCTGCGCGCCAATGCCCAGCGAATTGACCTTCTCGTAGAGCTCGATGCGCAGCTCCTCGAGCTTGCTGGCCGGGCCGCGGGCGAGCAGCTCGTGCATGTCGAGCGGCTCCATCAGCACCTCCTTGGCCATCATCATCGCCTTCTCGGCGGTGCCGCCGATGCCGATACCCAGCATGCCGGGCGGGCACCAGCCCGCGCCCATGGTGGGCACGGTCTTCATCACCCAGTCGACCACCGAGTCGGACGGGTTGAGCATCACGAACTTGCTCTTGTTCTCGGAGCCGCCGCCCTTGGCCGCCACCGTCACCTCGACGGTGTTGCCCGGCACGATCTCCATGTGGATCACCGCCGGGGTGTTGTCCCGGGTGTTCTTGCGCTCGAACTGCGGGTCGGCCACCACCGAGGCGCGCAGCACATTGTCCGGGTGCAGGTAGCCGCGGCTCACGCCGGCATTGACCGCGTCGGAGAGCGACCCGGTGAAGCCCTGCCAGCGCACATCCATGCCCACCTTGAGATAGACATTGACGATGCCGGTGTCCTGGCACAGCGGCCGGCGACCTTCGGCGCACATCCGCGAGTTGGTCAGGATCTGCGCGATCGCGTCGCGTGCCGCCGGGCTCTGCTCGCGCTCGTAGGCGCGCGCCAGGTGACGGATGTAGTCCACCGGGTGGTAGTAGCTGATGTACTGCAGGGCGGCAGCCACCGATTCGACGAGGTCTTCCTGCTTGATCACGGTCATGGGTGTCTCCGGAGCGAAATGGTGCAGGGGGTCAGTGCCGGGGCGTGCCCCGGTCGGGCTTGGGCGAGGGCTGGTGCATCACCCGGTCGATCAGGGCGATGGCCAGCGCCGACACCAGGAACAGGGCATGGATCACGCTCTGCCAGAGCATGGTCTTGTCCGACAGGGTGCCGGCCGAGATGAAGGTCTTCAGCAGGTGGATGGAGGAGATGCCTATGATCGCGGTGCCCAGCTTCACCTTCAGCACATTGGCATTCACATGCGAGAGCCACTCCGGCTGGTCCGGGTGGTCCTCGAGCCGAAGGCGCGACACGAAGGTCTCGTAGCCGCCCACGATGACCATGATCAGCAGGTTGGAAATCATGACCACATCGATCAGCGAGAGCACGATGATCATGATCACCGTTTCCTTGTTGCGCTCGGCAATGCCAAGGCGACTGACCGTGGCGTCCAGCGCTGCCGGGTTCCAGAGCAGCTCGACCAGATGAATCAGCTCCTCCACGAACAGGAACACATACACCACCTGCGCCACGATCAGGCCAAGGTAGAGCGGCACCTGCAGCCACCGGCTGGCAAAGATCAACCGGGGCAGGATCTTCAGGGGTTGGTTCTGGTCCATCATCGCGCCGCTCCCAGCCGTCGGAAAGCGCGCAGTTTATCGGATGCGCCGGGTGCGCCCGGGCGCATCCCTCCCGTAAGGCGTCCGTAAGCGCCTCCGGATAATTTTCAAAGCAATGAAGCCGCGAATTCACGCGGCTCGAACCGATATCGGAGGAGTGTTCAGATGGCGGGCCAGATCGAGACTGTCATGCAGGAAAACCGCGTGTTTCCGCCCCCGGCCGAGTTCGCGCGGCGGGCAACCATCTCCGGCATGGCGCAGTACCAGGCGCTGTGCGAGGAGGCCGAGCGCGACCATGCCGGCTTCTGGGCACGCCTGGCGCGCGAGCAGGTGCTCTGGCACAAGCCCTTCACCCGCTCGCTCGACGACTCCTCGGCGCCCTTCTACAAGTGGTTCGAGGACGGCGAGCTCAATGTCTCCTACAACTGTCTCGACCGCCATCTCGGCACCCCCACCGAGAACAAGACCGCCCTCATCTTCGAGGCCGATGACGGCGCGGTCACGCGCATCACCTACCGCGAGCTCCATCAGCGGGTCTGCCGGTTCGCCAACGGCCTGAAGGCCCAGGGTTTCGGCAAGGGCGAGCGCGCCATCATCTACATGCCGATGTCGATCGAGGGTGTGGTGGCCATGCAGGCCTGCGCCCGCCTGGGCATCATCCACTCGGTGGTCTTCGGCGGGTTTTCGGCCAAGAGCCTGCAGGAACGCATCCAGGATGCCGGCGCCAGCCTCGTGATCTGCGCCGACGGCCAGATGCGCGGCGGCAAGGCCATCCCCCTGAAGCCGGCGGTCGACGAGGCCTTCGCCCTGGGCGGCTGCGAGTCGATCCGCGCCGTGGTGGTCTACCAGCGCACCGGCGCGGCGGTCACCATGCAGGCCGGGCGCGACATCCCCTGGGCCCAGGTCGAGGCCGGCCAGGCCGACACCTGCGAGCCGCAGTGGGTGAGCGCCGAGCACCCCCTGTTCATCCTCTACACCTCGGGCTCCACCGGCAAGCCCAAGGGCGTGCAGCACGCCTCGGGCGGGTACATCCTGCACGCGATGCTCACCACGCGCTGGACCTTCGACATCAAGCCCGACGATGTCTTCTGGTGCACGGCCGACATCGGCTGGGTCACCGGTCACACCTATGTGGCCTACGGCCCGCTGGCCTGCGGTGCCACCCAGATCGTCTTCGAGGGTGTGCCCACCTGGCCGAATGCCTCGCGCTTCTGGACCATGATCGCGCGCCACAAGGCGAGCATCTTCTACACCGCGCCCACCGCCATCCGCTCGCTGATCAAGGCCTGCGATGCCGACCCGGCTACCCACCCGCGCAACTTCGACCTCTCCAGCCTGCGGCTGCTCGGCTCGGTGGGCGAGCCGATCAATCCCGAGGCCTGGATGTGGTACCACACCCAGGTGGGGGGCGGCCGCTGCCCGATCGTCGACACCTTCTGGCAGACCGAGACCGGCGGCCACATGATCACGCCGCTGCCGGGCGCCACGCCGCTGGTGCCGGGTTCGTGCACCCTGCCGCTGCCCGGCATCGCCGCGGCCATCGTCGACGAGACCGCCAACGAGCTGCCCAACGGGCAGGGCGGTCTGCTGGTGGTGAAGAAGCCCTGGCCCTCGATGATCCGCACCATCTGGGGCGACCCGGAGCGCTTCCGCAAGAGCTACTTCCCCGAGGAGCTCAAGGGCTGCTACCTCGCCGGCGACGGCGCGGTGCGCAACAAGCACACCGGCTACTTCACCATCACCGGCCGCATCGACGATGTGCTCAATGTGTCCGGCCATCGCATGGGCACCATGGAGATCGAGTCGGCGCTGGTGGCCAACCCGCTGGTGGCCGAGGCCGCGGTGGTCGGCCGCCCCGACGACCTCACCGGCGAGGCGATCGCCGCCTTCGTGGTGCTCAAGCAGGCGCGGCCCTCGGGTGCCGATGCTGCACGCATCGCCAATGAGCTGCGCAACTGGGTGGGCAAGGAGATCGGCCCGATCGCCAAGCCCAAGGACATCCGTTTCGGCGACAACCTGCCCAAGACCCGTTCCGGCAAGATCATGCGCCGGCTGCTGCGCGCCATTGCCAAAGGCGAGGCCATCACGCAGGATGTCTCCACCCTCGAGAATCCGGCCATCCTGGAGCAGCTCAAGCAGAGCCAGTAGGCAGCACCGCAACACCGCAGCACCGCAACACCGCAACACCGCAACACCGCA
>CAIZPE010000047.1 GCA_903934795.1 uncultured bacterium
GGGCCTACCTGCGCAAGAAGCTCAAGAGCGCCTCGGTCGGTCGCGTGCTCATCGAGCGGCCGGCCAAGAATGCCCGCATCACCATTTTCTCGGCACGCCCGGGTGTGGTCATCGGCAAGAAGGGCGAGGACATCGAGATTCTCAAGGCCGACCTCCAGCGACTGCTGGGCGTGCCGGTGCACGTGAACATCGAGGAAATCCGCAAGCCCGAGATCGATGCGCAGCTGATTGCCGACTCGATCACCCAGCAGCTCGAGAAGCGCATCATGTTCCGTCGCGCCATGAAGCGGGCGATGCAGAACGCCATGCGTCTGGGTGCCCAGGGCATCAAGATCATGAGCTCGGGCCGCCTCAACGGCGCCGAGATCGCCCGGGTGGAGTGGTATCGCGAAGGTCGCGTGCCCCTTCACACCCTGCGCGCCGACATCGAGTACGGCTTCTCGGAGGCTCTGACCACCTACGGCATCATCGGCGTGAAGGTCTGGGTCTACAAGGGTGACACCCTCGGTCGCGGTGACGCGCCCGCGGCTGCCGAAAAGGAAGCGCCGCCGCCCGAGCGCGACGATCGCCGCAATCGCCGGCTGCCCCCGAAGCCGGGTGCAGCGCCGCGAGCCGGCGCCCGTCGTCGACCCGATGGCGAGCCCGAAGCCAAGAGCGCGCCCGAGGCGGGCGCCGCCGATGCCCCCAAGACTGCGGTCAAGCGCGTGCGCAAGGCGCCTGGTGCGCCCGCTGACGCCAAGACCGGCGAATGAGGAGTGAGCGATGCTGCAACCCGCTCGACGCAAGTACCGCAAGGAACAGAAGGGCCGCAACAAGGGCCTGGCTACCCGGGGCGCCGCTGTCTCGTTCGGTGAGTTCGGCCTGAAGGCCACCGGCCGTGGCCGGCTCACCGCGCGCCAGATCGAGGCTGCCCGTCGTGCCATGACCCGGCACATCAAGCGAGGCGGTCGCATCTGGATCCGGATCTTCCCCGACAAGCCCATCTCGCACAAACCTGCCGAGGTCCGCATGGGCAACGGCAAGGGCAACCCCGAGTACTACGTCGCCGAGATCCAGCCCGGCAAGGTGCTCTACGAGATGGACGGCGTGAATGAAGCCCTCGCCCGCGAGGCCTTTGCGCTTGCCGCCGCCAAGCTGCCGATCTCCACGGTCTTCGTGACCCGGATGGTCGGGGCCTGACCCGCACAACGGAGAGCCCCATGAAGGCCAGTGAACTGCGCGCCAAGGATCCCGAGGCGCTGAACAAGGAACTCGGTGAACTGCTGAAGGCGCATTTCTCGCTGCGCATGCAGATCGCCACCCAGCAACTGAACAACACCAGCCAACTGGGCAAGACCCGCCGCGACATCGCGCGGGTGCGCACCGTGCTGCGTGAGAAAGCCGCCGCCAAATGACCGCAGCCGTCGAAGCGCCCGTCACGCTCAAGCGCACCCTGGTCGGGCGCGTGGTCAGCAACAAGATGCAGAAGACCGTCACCGTGGTGGTCGAGCGCAAGGTCAAGCATGCGATGTACGGGAAGTACATCGTGAAGAGCACGCGCTATCACGCCCACACCGAGGCGGCCATCAATGAAGGCGACACCGTCGAGATCCAGGAAAGCCGTCCGATCTCCAAGACCAAGGCCTGGGTCGTGGTCCGGGTGGTCGAGTCGGTCAACTGAATTGGTGAGCGGGTTCCACAGCCCGCTTGCCAAAGCGACAGAGAACAGGTTATCCTAGACGGCTTCGGTTTTGCAGCGCCAGTGTGCCCCAGGGCACGCAGCCCACAGCGGCGCCGCGCCAGCCGATTTTCAACCCGTGCCACGGGACCAAGACTGACTGCCCTGAGGCGGTCGGGGCCGAGCAGCCCCGAGCGCCGTCTGTTGCCAGGGTGGATTAAGTTGGGACAGGAACAGCGATGATTCAGATGCAGTCGACGTTGGACGTCGCCGACAACACCGGCGCTCGTTCGGTCATGTGTATCAAGGTGCTGGGCGGCTCCAAGCGCCGCTATGCCGGCATTGGCGACGTCATCAAGGTGAGCGTCAAGGAGGCGCAACCGCGCGGCCGCGTCAAGAAGGGCGAGATCTACAACGCCGTGGTCGTGCGCACCGCCAAAGGTGTGCGCCGCCAGGACGGTTCGCTCGTCAAGTTCGACGGCAACGCAGCGGTGCTGCTCAACGCCAAGCTCGAGCCGATCGGCACGCGCATCTTCGGCCCGGTCACGCGCGAACTGCGCACCGAGCGCTTCATGAAGATCGTGTCGCTCGCGCCCGAAGTCCTGTAAGGGAGTCCGCGATGGAAAAAATCCGCAAGGGTGACGAAGTCATCGTCATCGCCGGTCGCGACAAGGGCAAGCGCGGCAGCGTGCTCAGCCGGGTCGATGCCGCCCACCTGCTGGTCGACGGCGTGAATGTCGTCAAGAAGCACCAGCGCCCCAATCCCATGAAGGGCCAGACCGGCGGCATCGTCGACAAGACCATGCCGATCGATCAGTCGAACGTGATGCTCTTCAATCCGGCCACCGGCAAGGGCGATCGGGTCGGCATCCGCGTGCTCGAGGACGGCAAGAAGGTTCGCTTCTTCAAGTCCAACGGCGAACTGGTCAAGGCCTGAAGAGGAACACCATGGCTCGTTTCCAGCAACAGTACCGCGAGAAGATCGTCCCCGATCTGATGGCGAAGTTCGGCTACCAGTCGATCATGCAGGTGCCCCGCATCACCAAGGTCACGCTCAACATGGGTGTGTCCGAGGCGGTGGCTGACAAGAAGGTCCTCGATGCTGCGGTGGGCGATCTCACCAAGATCGCCGGCCAGAGGCCCGTGGTCACCAAGGCGCGCAAGGCCATCGCCGGCTTCAAGATCCGCGCCGGCTACCCGATCGGCTGCATGGTCACCCTGCGCGGCGCACGCATGTATGAATTCCTCGATCGCCTGGTCACCGTGGCGCTGCCCCGGGTGCGCGACTTCCGTGGCGTGTCGGGTCGAGCCTTCGATGGCCGCGGCAACTACAACATCGGCGTCAAGGAACAGATCATCTTTCCCGAGATCGATTACGACAAGGTCGACGCGCTGCGTGGCCTGAACATCAGCATCACCACCACCGCCAAGTCTGATGACGAGGCGAAGGCGCTGCTGACCGCGTACCGATTCCCATTCCGCAACTGAGGTTCGTCAAGTGGCCAAACTCGCTTCGATCAACCGCGACCTGAAACGCGCCGCCCTGGTGCGTAAGTACGCGAAAAAGCGCGCCGAGCTCCAGGCGATCATCAACGACCAGTCGGTCTCGGAAGAGGATCGTTACCAGGCCCGGCTCAAGCTGCAGCAGCTGCCGCGCAACGCCAATCCCACCCGCCTGCGCAACCGCTGCGAGATCACCGGTCGTTCGCGTGGTGTCTACAGCAAATTCGGCCTCGGCCGCAACAAGCTTCGCGAGGCGGCGATGCGGGGCGAAGTGCCCGGCATCGTCAAGGCCAGCTGGTAACGGAGGACACGACATGAGCATGAGCGATCCGGTCGCGGACATGTTCACGCGCATCCGCAACGGGCAGCGCGTGGAGAAACAGTCGGTCTCGATGCCGTCTTCCAAGCTGAAGGTGGCGATCGCCCAGGTCCTGAAGGACGAGGGCTACATCGAGGGCTACTCGGTCAGCACCGAGGGCGTGAAGTCCGAGCTGCAGGTGCAGCTCAAGTATTACGCCGGCCGCCCGGTCATCGAGCGCATCGAACGCGTCTCGAAGCCTGGTCTGCGGGTTTACAAGGGTCGCGATGCGCTGCCCCAGGTGATGAATGGCCTGGGTGTCACCATCGTCACCACCTCGCGTGGGGTCATGACCGATCGCAAGGCGCGCGCCACCGGCGTGGGCGGCGAAGTCATCGCCTACGTGGCGTAAGGGAGGGGCTATGTCCCGAGTTGCCAAGGTTCCGGTCGCCGTGCCGGCCGGTGTCGACGTGCAGATTGCCGACGGCGCCATCACGGTCAAGGGCCCGCTGGGCTCCCTCAGCCTGCGTATCAACCCGCTTGTCAGCATCGTGCGCGAAGGTGCCGAGCTGCTGGTCAAGCCGATGTCCGAGGCCCGCGATGCCGGTGCGATGAGCGGCACCTTCCGCGCGCTGGTGGCCAACATGGTCCAGGGCGTCACGCGCGGCTTCGAGAAGAAGCTGCAGCTGGTGGGTACCGGCTACCGGGCACAGGCTCAGGGTGCATCGCTGAACCTGTCGCTCGGGTTCTCGCATCCGGTGGTCTACAAGCTGCCCGATGGCATCAAGGCCGAGACGCCTACCCAGAACGACATCCTGATCAAGGGGGCCGACCGTCAGAAGGTCGGCCAGGTGGCTGCCGAGATCCGCGCGTACAAATCGCCCGAGCCTTACAAGGGCAAGGGTGTTCGCTACGCGGATGAGAAGGTGGTCCTGAAGGAAGTCAAGAAGAAGTAAGCGGCGCACGCGCCCCAAAGACAGGATACAGGCGATGGACAAGAAACAGGCTCGTTTGCGCCGTGCCCGTCAGACGCGGCTCAAGATCCGCGAACTGCGGGTCAACAGGCTCACCGTCTTCCGGACGAATCAGCACATCTACGCGAGCATCATCGACGCCGATGGCGCCCGGGTGCTGGTGTCCTCGTCCACCAACGAGGCCGAGGTTCGCTCCGCACTCGCGGGTGCGGCCGGCAAGGGCGGCAACGCCAGTGCGGCCACGGTGGTCGGCAAGCGCATCGCCGAGAAGGCGCTGGCAGCCGGCATCCAGAGCGTGGCTTTCGACCGCGCGGGCTACCGCTTCCACGGCCGGGTCAAGGCGCTTGCCGAGGCCGCCCGTGAAGCCGGCCTGAAGTTCTGATCGACAGGATACGAACATGGCAAAGGTTCAGGCACGGGTCGGCTCCGAGGAGCGCGACGACGGTCTCAAGGAAAAGATGATCGCGGTGAACCGCGTGACCAAGGTCGTCAAGGGAGGTCGGATTCTCGGCTTCGCGGCGCTGACCGTGGTGGGCGATGGTGATGGCCGCATCGGCATGGGCAAGGGCAAGGCCCGTGAGGTGCCGGTGGCGGTGCAGAAGGCCATGGACGAAGCCCGGCGCAAGATGTTCAAGGTGAGCCTCAAGGGCAGCACGCTGCAGCACACCGTGCACGGCCGCCATGGCGCTGCCAACGTCTACCTCGCGCCGGCGCCGGACGGCACCGGCATCATCGCCGGCGGTCCGATGCGGGCGATCTTCGAAGTGATGGGTGTGGGCAACGTGGTGGCCAAGAGCCACGGCTCCACCAATCCCTACAACATGGTCCGCGCCACGCTCAACGCGCTGCAGAACATGAACACCCCGGCCGAGATCGCTGCCAAGCGGGGCAAGACGGTCGAGGAAATCCTCGGTTGAGGCGCGATGCCGGTGCTGCCCTGCGGGCTGTCACCGGTCAGGAGAACCCGATGACCAAGAAGACCCTCAAAGTGACGCTGGTGCGCAGCCCGAACGGCACCCGCTCCACCCACAAGGCAACCGTGCTGGGCCTGGGGCTCAAGCGCATCCGCCAGACGCGCGAGCTCGAGGACACTCCGGCCGTGCGCGGCATGATCACCAAGGTTTCGTACCTGGTTCGCGTCGAGTGAGATCGCCATGCAACTGAACACGCTGAAACCCGCCGAGGGCAGCAAGCATGCGCGCAAGCGCGTGGGACGCGGTATCGGCTCCGGCCTGGGCAAGACTGCCGGCCGTGGTCACAAGGGTCAGAAGTCGCGCTCGGGCGGCTTCCACAAGGTCGGCTTCGAGGGCGGCCAGATGCCGCTCCAGCGTCGTCTGCCCAAGCGCGGCTTCGTGTCGATGAGCGCCGGCGATACCGCCGAGGTTCGCCTGTCGGATCTGCAGCGGCTCGACGCACCGGCCATTGATCTGCTCGCCCTCAAGGCGGCCGGCGTGGTGCCACAGGGCGCGAAGGCGGCCAAGGTCATTCTCTCGGGCAGCCTCGAGCGCGCAGTGACCCTCACCGGCATCGGTGCCACGAAGGGCGCTCGCGCGGCCATCGAGGCCGCCGGCGGCACGCTGGCCTGATCTTCTTTCGTCACTGACACCGGACGCACCCTTGGCCACCTCCGCCGCCAGCACCGCCAACTCCGGCCGCTTCGCTGATCTGAAGCGCCGGCTGTGGTTCCTGCTGTTCGCCCTGGTGGTCTATCGCATCGGCGCACACATTCCGGTGCCCGGCATCGATCCCGACCAGCTGGCTCAGCTCTTCAAGGGACAGCAGGGCGGAATCCTGGGCATGTTCAACATGTTCTCGGGGGGCGCGCTCTCGCGGTTCACGGTGTTTGCCCTGGGGATCATGCCGTACATCTCGGCATCGATCATCATGCAGCTGCTCACCGTGGTGGTGCCGCAGCTCGAGGCGCTCAAGAAGGAAGGCGAAACCGGCCGCCGCACCATCACGAAGTACACCCGCTGGTTCACCGTGGGTCTGGCCACCTTTCAGGCGCTCGGCATCGCCATTGCGCTCGAAGCGCAGGCGGGTCTGGTGATCGATCCTGGTCTGCAGTTCCGCTTCACCACCGTGGTTTCGCTGCTCACCGGCACCATGTTCCTGATGTGGCTGGGCGAGCAGATCACCGAGCGTGGTCTGGGCAATGGCATCTCGATCATCATCTTCGCCGGCATCGCGGCGGGCCTGCCCTCGGCGCTTGCCGGGATGGGAGAACTGGTGCGCACCGGTGCCATGAACGCGCTGGTGGCCCTGGTGATCGTGGCTCTGGTGGTGATGGTCACCGCGGCGGTGGTGTTCGTCGAGCGCGGGCAGCGCAAGATCACCGTGAACTACGCCAAGCGTCAGGTGGGCAACCGGGTGTACGGCGGGCAGACGTCGCATCTGCCGCTCAAGCTGAACATGGCGGGCGTCATTCCGCCGATCTTCGCGTCGTCGATCATCCTCTTCCCGGCCACCATCGCGCAGTGGTTCACCTCCGGTGATTCCTCCAGCGCCATGGTCCGCGTGCTCAAGGATGTGGCGGCCACGCTGTCGCCCGGCCAGCCGGTTTACATCCTGCTCTATGCAGCCGCCATCATCTTCTTCTGCTTCTTCTACACTGCGCTGGTCTTCAACAGCCGCGACACGGCGGAAAACCTCAAGAAGAGTGGCGCGTTCGTGCCCGGTATCCGTCCTGGCGAGCAGACCGCACGCTACATCGACAAGATCCTGATGCGGCTCACGCTCGCCGGTGCCATCTACATCAGCGCGGTCTGCCTGCTGCCCGAGCTGCTGGTGCTGAAGTGGAATGTGCCGTTCTATTTCGGCGGCACCTCGCTGCTGATCATCGTGGTGGTGACCACCGACTTCATGTCGCAGGTGCAGGCCTATGTCATGTCGCACCAGTACGAGAGCCTGCTGAAGAAGGCCAACCCGAAAGGGATGGGACTGTGAACCTGCCGGGCTGGCAGCGGCCGTCATCGGCCTGCCAGCCGGTCAACAGAGCGTCGAGAGACTCGAGGGAATCATGAAAGTGTTGGCATCGGTCAAGAAGATCTGCCGCAACTGCAAGGTCATCAAGCGCAAGGGCGTGGTCCGCGTGATCTGCGTCGATCCGCGGCACAAGCAGCGTCAAGGTTGACGGAGAACAAGCATGGCACGTATTGCGGGTATCAATGTTCCTGATCGACAGCACACCGAGATCGGTCTGACTGCCATTTATGGCATCGGCCGGACGCGCGCTCGCCAGATCTGCGACGCCGCCGGGGTGAACTACGCGAAGAAAGTGAAGGATCTCAGCGATCCCGAACTCGAGCGCATCCGCGACCTGGTGTCGCGCCTGACGGTCGAGGGCGACCTGCGTCGCGAGGTCTCGATGTCGATCAAGCGGCTGATGGACCTCGGCTGCTACCGCGGTGTCCGTCACCGTCGTGGTCTGCCGGTCCGCGGTCAGCGTACCCGCACGAATGCGCGCACCCGCAAGGGCCCGCGCAAGGCCGGCGTGGCCCTGAAGAAATAATCGTTCACAGGATCATCCATGGCTACCAAGGCTCAATCCGCCGCCGCTGCCGCCGCCGCTTCCCGGGTGCGCAAGAAGTCGAAAAAGAACGTGTCCGACGGCATTGCCCACGTGCATGCCTCGTTCAACAACACCATCATCACCATCACTGACCGTCAGGGCAACGCGCTGTCGTGGGCCTCGGCGGGTGGTGCCGGTTTCAAGGGCTCGCGCAAGTCCACGCCGTTTGCGGCGCAGGTCGCTGCCGAGACCGCCGGCCGTGCGGCCCAGGACTGCGGCATCAAGAACCTGGAAGTGCAGATCAGCGGCCCCGGCCCTGGCCGTGAGTCGTCGGTGCGCGCGCTGAACGCCCTCGGCATCAAGATTCTCCAGATCCAGGATGTCACGCCGATTCCGCACAACGGCTGCCGTCCCCCGAAGCGCCGCCGCATCTGAGCGGCACCCCGCCCGGCTCCGGCCGGGCGAACTCCCGGCGTGCAGCCGGCCATCTTCGGGTGGACGTTCTGCCGTCGATTGAAGCCCACCGTCCGCCGCTGTGCGCCGCAAGGCGCCAGTCACCGAAAGCGCGGACTAACCGCAGCACCGGCCCCGGTTGCCGTCTGCGTACTTGACGAGGACATGCCGTGGCACGTTATACCGGACCGAAAGCCAAGCTTTCCCGCCGTGAAGGCACCGATCTTTTCCTGAAGAGCGCCCGTCGGTCGCTCGACACCAAGTGCAAGCTCGACAGCAAGCCGGGCCAGCATGGCCGCATCTCCGGCACCCGCACCTCCGACTTCGGTCTGCAGCTGCGCGAGAAGCAGAAGGTCAAGCGCATGTACGGTGTGCTCGAGAAGCAGTTCCGCCGCTATTTCGAGGAGGCCGAGCGCCGCCGTGGCAACACCGGTGAGAACCTCCTGAAGCTGCTCGAGAGCCGTCTTGACAATGTCGTCTACCGGATGGGCTATGCCACCACCCGTGCCGAGGCGCGCCAGCTGGTGAGTCACAAGGCCATCACCGTCAACGGCCAGGTGCTGAACATCCCGTCGGCGCTGGTGCGTCCGGCCGATGTCGTTGCGGTGCGCGAGAAGTCCCGCAAGCAGGCCCGCATCCAGGATGCGCTGACGCTGGCCGAGCAGAATGGCATGCCGGGTTGGGTGTCGGTCGACAAGACCAAGATGGAAGGCACCTTCAAGTCGGTGCCCGACCGCGCCGATCTGTACTCGGACATCAACGAGAGCCTGATCGTCGAGTTGTACTCGCGTTAATTGAAGGGACCCCTCCATGCAGACCGCCATGCTGAAGCCGCGAATCGTCGAGGTCGAGCAACTCGGGCCGTCCCATTCCCGCGTCGTGATGGAGCCGTTCGAGCGCGGCTACGGACACACGCTGGGCAATGCGCTGCGCCGGGTGCTGCTGTCCTCGATGGTCGGCTATGCGCCGACCGAGGTCCAGATCTCGGGCGTCGTTCATGAATACTCCACGCTCGATGGTGTCCGCGAGGATGTCGTCGACCTGCTGCTGAACCTGAAGGGCATCGTCTTCAAGCTGCACAACCGTGACGAGGTCTTCCTCACGCTGCGCAAGGAAGGCGCCGGTCCGGTCACGGCGGCTGACATCGATTGCCCGCATGATGTCGAGGTGATCAATCCCGAGCATGCGATCGCGAGCCTCACGCAGGGTGGTCGGATCGACATGCAGATCAAGGTCGAGCGGGGCCGTGGCTACGTGCCGGGCACCATGCGCAACCTTGGTGAGACCAAGTCGATCGGGCGCATCGTGCTCGACGCCTCGTTCTCGCCGGTGCGTCGGGTGAGCTATCTGGTGGAGAGCGCCCGCGTCGAGCAGCGCACCGACCTCGACCGCCTGATCATCGATGTCGAGACCAATGGCGTGATCGCCCCCGAAGAGGCGGTTCGTCAGTCGGCGCGCATTCTCGTCGAGCAGCTCTCGGTGTTCGCAGCGCTCGAGGGTGGCGCCGAGCCGATGACCGAGATGGGCTCGTCGCGTGCGCCGCAGATCGATCCCATCCTGATGCGCCCGGTCGATGACCTGGAGCTCACGGTGCGTTCGGCCAACTGCCTGAAGGCCGAGAACATCTACTACATCGGTGACCTGATCCAGCGCACCGAGAACGAGCTGCTCAAGACCCCGAACCTGGGCCGCAAGTCGCTCAACGAGATCAAGGAAGTGCTCGCCTCACGCGGCCTGACCCTGGGCATGAAGCTCGAGAACTGGCCCCCGGCCGGTCTCGAGCGGCCCTGAGTCGTTTCGCGCTGCCTGCACCTCACGAGGACTGAACCATGCGTCACCGCCACGGACTCCGTAAACTCAATCGCACCAGCAGCCACCGCGAGGCCATGCTTCGCAACATGTGCAATTCGCTGCTGCGCCACGAGGTCATCAAGACCACCCTGCCCAAGGCCAAGGAGCTGCGCCGGGTGGTCGAGCCCCTCATCACCCTCGGCAAGAAGCCGTCGCTGGCCAACCGGCGTCTGGCTTTCGACCGTCTGCGCGATCGCGAGATGGTGGTCAAGATCTTCAATGATCTCGGCCCGCGCTACGCCAACCGCAACGGCGGCTATCTGCGCATTCTGAAGTACGGCTTTCGTGTCGGCGACAACGCGCCCATGGCCTACATCGAGCTGATGGAC